>JBFRWC010000256.1:0-9803 GCA_051439365.1 Leptolyngbyaceae cyanobacterium | reverse complement strand
GTGTATAAGAGACAGACCTTGTTCAGCGTGGATGGGTTGCCCATTCCGCTCAGGGCGTGGTAATAGTTGCATATGGGATATGACTCCTCATATTAAGAAAAGACTACTAAATTCAAGTCAGACGGGTAGGTTCAGACGGACTAATTATTCCTCAGACCCATACAATAATTGGTTTGCGTCTAAGCTGTTTGATAATGGTGCCATAATTATCGCCAATTTCTAATAAACATTGCTTCGTACCGTATTTTGGGATAGATCATCAGAAAAGATTAGGATATTTTCTTGTGCTATCCATGTTGAACCCTAACCAGATTCAATTCAGGCTCAAGTCAGCCTTAAGCATCAGTTAGGTTGAATCGTGCCAGGAATATCCGCTAATTTACCTACAATAACGACGTAATGTCATGGATGGAGGATCATGATACCTAAATTTACAAGTCCTAAAACTTGGCAACAGGCTGAGTTACTCATGCAACCAACCTTTATCCGCATCGTTGATAATATTCGTAAACAGTTGAATGAATCCGAATGGGATGGAGCTTACCAAGATATCCATATTTGGCCGAATGGGATGACACCGGAAGACAAAGTGCGGGTGATTCAACTTCAAAAGGAGCTAGAAACAGCTTCTCCAGATGAATCTGCCACCATCCAAGCTGCTCTTGATCAGTTGCCAACTCCGATCCCTGGATACGAGTTACATTTGACTCTGAATCAGCATCATCTCACGATTGACTTATGGCAACTGTGTTATCAAATTTGTTTTGCTAATTACGACGAGGTGCAACTGGACGAACAATCAATCCAGATTGACGAACAGTTACTGAATGGCCACAACGAGGTGGATTGGCACCAGTTGGATGAAAAGACGCAATCCTGCATTCAGGATATTTTTGCCCGTTTACCCCAATGATTTGAGAGGGTGAGATTGGCGATTTCATAATTTGCGGTTTAATAAAGGGTGGATGCATGACGTGATGGGAATGTGCTGGCATGAATGAAGAAATGATATCGACCTTGCAGACGCTACAGGCACTACAGGTGACTCAAGGTGCCCAATTCGGCTCAACAGATGATGACTTGGGAGAAACCCAGCGTCCAATCCCGGTGACGTTTGGTCACGGGACAGCGGCGATCGCGGCGGCTCAATCGGGGGTTGCGGTATGCGATCGCTCTCACTGGGGGCGGATTGCGGTGGGGGATGGCGATCGCCTCCGGTTTCTCCACAATCAATCTACGCACAGTTTTACGTCTCTCCAAGCAGGGCAGGGCTGCGAAACGGTGTTTGTCACACCCACAGCTCGAACCATTGATTTGGTCACTGCCTATGTGCGGTCGGAATCGGTTCTGTTGTTGACCCATCCCACCTGTCGGGACTCTCTGCTGAAGTGGATGGATCGATTTATTTTCTTTTCGGATAAAGTCAAGCTGACGGATGAGACGGATGAGACAGTTGTATTTAGCTTGATCGGGCCAGACAGTAGAGGAGTGCTAGAAACCCTAGGGATTACAGGCGCAGTAACGACGCGCCACTACCATGAAACGGTGGAATTTGAAGGCCATGACATTGTGGTGGCGGTGGGCAGTGGTTTAGCACTGCCGGGATATACAATTATCGCCCCAGTCTCCGTCGCACCAGCGTTGTGGGAGGCGATCGCCACCGCCAAGGCAATCCCTTTGGGTGAAGCAGAATGGGAACAATTGCGGATTGTCCAGGGCCGGCCAGTCCCAGGAGCTGAGCTAACCGATGACTATAATCCTTTGGAGGCAGGGTTGTGGCACACGATTAGCTTTGACAAAGGATGCTACATCGGCCAGGAAACCATTGCCCGGTTGGATACCTACAATGGGGTGAAGCAACAGTTGTGGGGGGTGCAGCTATCCCAACGGGTGGAACCGAACACCCCCCTGTGGTTGGCGGGGAAAAAAGTGGGGCGGGTGACCAGTGTAGTCGCTTCAGAGCCTGGGAGCGATCGCGATCTGATTGGCTTAGGCTATGTGCGGACGAAAGCGGGGGGAGCAGGGCTAACGCTGCAAGTGGGTGAAGCAGAGAGTGGGGTCACTGCCACAGTGATCGGGGTACCATTTTTGACGCGATCGCGCCAAGACCAAGCTGCTGAGTCTTAAAGTTGGCGTGAGCAGCATTGGAGAGGTTAAAGATAAACATGGGATTCAGGAGTATTGGGACCAGATGGTCGTTGGGTTTGGGCTTTTTGCTATTCAGCCTGTGGGGTGCGGGTGGGGAATCTGCGATCGCGGCCACCACAGCGGAAGACTATCGAGTCTTGGGCTTGGCCTATCGGCGGCAGGGGCAATTCCAGGAGGCGATCGCCGCTATGAGTACAGCGGTGGAATTGGCTCCCGACCACGCTCCCGGTCAGGTCTTGCTGGGCTGGACCCAGCACCTTGCGGGTCGAGACACCGAATCAGCAACGACTCTAGTGACCGCTTGGCAACTCGATCCTTTTGCTGTGCCCGCAGCCAATGCTCTTGGCATTGTCTATCTGGTGCAGAATCGGTTTTGGTCGGCTATTGCCACCCATTTGTGGGCGGTTTATTTGCAACCCGATAACGAAATTGCCTACTTTAATCTCAGTTTGGCTGCCCATGGCATCGGTTACTACAACTGGGCGATTGCCCTCGCCGCTAGGGCTGTGGAGCTAGAACCTTACAACCCTCATCCCTTAATCGCTGAAGCGATCGCCCACTGGAGTCAGGGCGATCGCGCTGCTGCCACCACTCGATATCGCGCCGCCGTTGCCCTCAGTCCTCGCTATGCCACTGCCACTGTGGGTACGTATTTAGACCGAGCCGCCTTTAGTGCCCGTCAAATTGAGATTGCCCAGCAGATTATTGCGGTTATTCCTTAGAATCGGGGAGAGCGGCTTCACCGCTCTCTTAATTTTGATTTAATTCTCATTTTTTCATGGAAGCACTGGGTAAAGAACGGCGATCGCCTTGTGCTCCTTCTCTTTGTTCATCATCAGGCAACCGAGATTCATTCAGGAAAAACTCACGGATAAACCGGGCGATCGATCGTTGCACTAACTGGTTGGCAATGTCCAGGCCCATGTACTGCAACTCCGCCTTAGACAACAGCTTGGGCACCAAGTTAACGATCAGCATGGGATCGAATCCAGGGGTGTCCCGTAGAATTTCGAGAATGCGGATAATGTGTTGGAAGTTACTATTGGATGCCTGTGACCCAGTTGGAACGCTGTAGGATTGCCCAGGGTTTTGCACGCTGAATACTAGGCGCTGCCATGAGGTGCGGCCAAAGTCATCTGCTGCATGCACAATTTCCCCAGTCAAGCGCTCCCGGATAAACTCCCCACGCTCCGAAAAGATAAAGTCGATGGTTTGACCTAGTATTAGATTCAAGTCGTAGTCTTGACTATTACTGGCATTCCGCAGCAAATTTTCTAGACGGTTCCAGCGAAAAGAGCCATCTTTAAAGAGCAAATCTTGGAGCGAGGCTCTCAACTCAGGAGCTTCGTCTGTCAACAACCGCTTGGCTACATAGGGATAGGCTTTGCTTAAGACCTTGAACTCAGGGTCCACCTTAATGGCAATTCCCTCTAGGGTGACTAGGGAACGAATGATCAGGGCATAGTAGGCTGGTACCCGAAATGGGTACTCGTACATCAAATCCGACAGTTGATCGGTGATGCTCTTGAAGTTCAAGCTGGCAACACTGGCTCCCAGCGCATCCCCAAACACGTTGGCAAATGCTGGAATAATCGGGGTCAGGTCCACATCTGGGGTCAGAAATTCTAGCTTCACATAGTCATGGGCTAGTCCGTCAAAATCTCGATTGACCAAATGAACGACGGCTTCCAACAACCCATAGCGCTGCTGGGGCTTGACTTCACTCATCATGCCAAAGTCTAGATAAGCCAGCTTTCCCTCTTTGGTGGCCAACAAGTTCCCTGGATGAGGATCCGCATGAAAAAAGCCATGCTCCAATAGCTGGCGCAGAGAACACTGAACCCCCATCTCAACCAGATATCCGGCATCAACCCCCTGTTCACGGACCCGTTCGGGCTGGGTTAACTTGACCCCGCTGATCCATTCCATCGTCAACACTCGGCGGTTGGTGTAGGCCCAGTAAATCTTGGGGATGTAAATATCTTGGAGATGGCCATACAGACGCTCGAATTTCTCGGCATTGCACCCTTCATTAACGTAGTCCATTTCCTCGAAGATTCGCGCCCCAAACTCATCCATGATGCCGACCAAATCACTCCGAATTTGCTTGACCAAACGCTGAGCGATGGACGATAGCTGACGCAGAATGTAGACATCCAAGGCAATTTGTTCCCGTAGGTCAGGGCGCTGCACCTTGACGGCCACTGCTTCCCCAGACTTGAGTTTGCCTTTGTAAACTTGACCAAGGGATGCCGCCGCGATCGGGTCCTCTGAGAGTTCTGCGTAAATTTCGCTGGGGTGTTGCCCTAGCTCTTCTTCGATAAACTGATAGGCCACTTCATTGGGGAAGGGGGGAATTTGGTCTTGAAGCCGACTGAGTTCGTCCAAGTATTCTGCGGGGACCAGGTCAGGGCGGGTTGAAAGGGCTTGCCCGACTTTGATGTAAGCTGGCCCCAAACGGGTAATCAAGTCCCGCATTTGAATGGCCCGCTTGCGCTGATTGGTTTTAAGCTGTCCTGTTTGCCGATCCCAGAGGATGCTGACGGCAAACATCAACATGGGCCAAAAGATACTGAATATCCGTCCCCATACTTCCAGAGGGCGATCGCCATAGTATTGGGTAATTTCCTCTGGGTCGTAGCGAATCGGATCCGTGTCCGTCTGGTTGGGATGAACCGGTTCCACCACCGCCATCAGATCACTCGCTGCGTCTGTCGGAATGGCTGTTGCGGTCACCGGGACAGAGGAACGTGGATCAACCTCGGACAAGGAATCGGTGGAGTGCAATGAAGCCGTTCCATGAGAAGTTCCGTTGTGGGGCGACTCTTGGAGTGATTGAGACGGAAATCCAGAATGGGCTGGAGCAGAATTAGGCCATGTTGGAGTTGATCCAGGTGAAGTTGATCCAGATGAAGTTGATCCAGATGAAGTTGATCCAGATGAAACAGTGCGATCGGCGGTGGTTTGCATAAAGATTTAAAATTAAGCGCTATGACTAAACAACTGGGGACCAGACAAGTCCGGGCCTGCACAAACCGTTTCATCATGGCCAGCGAACGGAGACATGTCAGGATTCAAACGAGGACCATGAAAAACGTAAGTATATCTTAACAATTGTTTGGAAGATTGCTTGGCCGTTTGGGGGGTTATTTGATCTTACGGCTTAGAGATGGCCGGGTTGCCTCTGAGATACCAACGCCAAGGAATATCTTGGCCTTGGGAGAGACCGATGCGGGTAGTTTGCACCAGGGTGTGGGCTCCCTGATCAAGCTGGTGCTGGAAGGAGGGCGATCGCGCTTCTAGCCACAGGGCTTCTGAGGGGAGCAGGGGGCGATCGCTCAACTGCCGACTGATGTTCATCACTTGGCACAGCTTGCCGGGACCAGCCGCAGCACGATGGGGCTGTTTTCGCTTTTTCTCTGGAACCCAATCTGGCAACGGATCCACCATTTGTAGTGCCCGTACCAACACCGCACTCACCACGTCCACTTGGTCGGTCACCACATTAAAGCAATGATACATACCGTAAATTAAGTAAACATAGGCAAATCCCGCTGGGCCATACATGACTTGGGTGCGAGGAGTTCGCCGCCGATACCCATGACAGGCCGGATCATCTGGGCCATAGGCTTCCGTTTCCACAATCAGCCCCCGTAATATCTGCCCAGTTTCCAACTGACGCACCAGAGTACAACCAATTAATTCAGGGGCAACGATCGGGGCAGGTCGGCTCAGCCAAAGGGGGGGAATCACGTCAGCCGAGGTTGAGGATACAGAAGAGTTAGATGTCACGGTTTCAAAACAGGTGGCGATCGCCCCAGCATCAGGTCTACACCTTTTAAGTTTAAGAGAGATGAAAGAGATTAAATCAATCTAAATTAATCTTCAGTTTAGTCAAATTAACGCAACGATTGACAAGAGAGCGATAGGAAATTGATGGACAGGTATTCATGAATAGGCAAAGATGTAGATCGTCTTGGTTTACCTGACCATTGGCACAACCCTGCTTCCAGGGTAACGTTAAGACGGATAAGGAAAGAACTCCGATGGATGTAAAACTGATTTTGTTGGCCATTACCCCTATATTTGTCGCTGCCTGCCTGTTTTTTGGCACCCGTAACGGCTTTTATGACTCTGACAACTACCATGGCAACGGCTCAGCCCACTAAACTTCCCTCCTTAGGATGAGGAACTTCCTGAGGAGCGGATAGATTCCTCGGATGACTCCTCGTTGGTTGGGCCTGGGCAGATGAGCGTGACGGATTTAGAATGCTGGTGCTACGGCGTGGGGCAAGCAGATGAAGGCATCTGCCTGCACGTTCGCATGGGGCCATATCACGTTCTGCTGGATTGTGGTCTAGCAGACGTTGCCCCTCTGGGCCAATTAGCCCTGGATGCGGTGGTTTGTACCCATGCCCATGCCGACCATTCTCGTGGGTTGGAAGCGCTCCGGTGGCAGCGGCCTGACGTTCCAATTTACGCCAGCGAGGTCACGGCCCAACTGCTGCGGACAGATTGGCTGGGCTTCGAGCCATTTCACCATAGTGTGAGCCTGCCGTGGCGATCGCCCCAGGAAATCTGCCCCGGTCTCTCGGTACAACTTTGGCCATCGGGCCATCTGCCGGGAGCTGCTTGTGTCTTGCTCACCTGGGAGGGTGATACTCGGCGGCATACGGTCTTTTACACCGGAGATTGTATGCTTTCCCACTCTCGCTTGGCTGATGGCCTCCCCCTAGACGATCTGAAGGGGCTAAAGCCCGATGTCTTACTTGTCGATAGCAGCTATGGCACAGGACGGTATCCCCGACGTAGGGAGCAGGAAAACCAACTCGCTGATGCAATTCTGAGGGCGATCGCTCGTCACCATTCCGTAATCTTGCCTACCACTCAACTGGGCCAAGGGCAAGAGCTGCTGATGTTATTGCGGAGTCACCATCATTTTACAGGGCAAAATATTGACATCTGGGTCAGCCCTGGCATTGCCGCAGGCTGCGATGCTTATTCGGAATTGTTGCCTCAACTTCCCAGTGCGGTGCAAAACTTTGCCCAGTACCAACCGTTATTTTGGGATGACCGAATTCGGCCCCGTGTGCATCGTTTGCCTACGCCTACGGATGAGGGCGACCAGAGAGGACTGGAGGCAATAGGGCCACACCGAGCCGAGGGCAGGGAATTCCCCCACGCACCCACTATTCTCATGACCGACCCTACGGTACACCTAGAACAGTACTGTGACGCGGAGCAGCAACAGTGGACGATCTTTGTGCCTCAAGAACCGGGGCAAGTGGATTTGTTTCATGCCCTATCGTCCCAAATTCAAGCGTCACCGTCGTTGCAGGCCAAGGTTCAATCTGGGCAGGTTAAGCTGTTTCCCTATTCCTTGGGGGAACATTGCGATGGTCCTGCGTTGATGCAACTCATTCATTCCATTCGCCCCCAACACCTCATTTTTGTCCACGGTCCCGACCATTTCCGTTCTGACTTGGCCAGTCTGGAAGAGTTGCAGATGCGATATCAATTGCATCTGCCCACTATCAATAGCCACATTGAACTGCCCATTAGCGATCGCTTCATCCAGCCTGCGCCTCCCCAACTCCGCTACACCGGTGAACTGACCGGATTGCAAACAACCGTGCTGCTGACCCTCAATACTCAGATTCAGGCTGATCCCCGTTGGCAGCAGCTTGCGGATACTGGAGTGATTGAAGCGCAGTGGCAAGGCAACGAGCTGGTGATTCGGGGGATATCGTCTCAGGAATTAGCTTTAACGGGAACTCGGCAGCAGCCGTTTATGGTGGAGTGTTGCGATCGCTGTCGGCACTATCGCGATCGGCGTTGCGGGAACAAGGACTCGTCTCTGTTCGGCTTTCGGGTGGCGCCGGAAGGCTGTTGTCCCGTGTTTGCATCGGCTTAGGCCTTAGTGAACCCTGGGCAGCAAGATCACTCCAAATCGGAGTAACAGCAGAATCACAGTGATGGCAGAGTAACTGACAGAGTTAGCTACCAACAAAACGTACACCGGATCACCCTCACTGCGATCGCCCAGGGCGAATAAGCGAGGGGACGGATATGAACCGTAGCGGGATGATTTCTGTTGTTGAATAATGTCTTCTTCGGTCGTTTTTTCTTCATTTCGGAGGGGACGTAAGTAAACAAAACCAATCACTTCAATCAGGAGCGTCCCAAAGAAAGTCATCAGTCCTGCCGTAATCAACCAAGCTAGAATGGACGGAGACCATTGATCAAACAGGATCACGTTGATCACGTCCTGCTCCAGGGTGGGGGGCAGGGGAACCCCATTCATCAGTGAGAGGAAGAAAAACCAGCCAATAAAGAGGGAAAAAAAGTTGAGGGAAATGGCGTATTCCACACTTTTACGCGGTGGATATTGCAACATACGATGGAAGACGATGGCTTCTAGGGCGATCGCCACCACCACCACCAATCCTTGAATCAGCACTAACTGGAATGGGATGAGCAAGAGAGGCAGCGACAACGGTAAATCTGACATCAGGTCAACAAGGGTGTACGCCCATAGCGATCGTAGCTCGTAGGATGGATTAGCGATAGCGTAACCCATGCTGAGGAGGATCTTCAACTCGATGATCTCCGACTCAAAGCTAGCTGAGCCATTACCTAAAAATTTCCCTGGCCAAGCTGTTGGGAGATAAACTCGCTTGCCCGTGCCGTCAATGCCATTGAGGTCAAAGTGGGACTCTGCCATCCAGAAGAGGTCCAACAAGCCCCATCTGTCACAAACACATTGGGTGCTTCCCAACATTGGTTATGGGCGTTCACCACTGAATTTTGCGGCGACGTGCCCATTCTCGCTCCGCCAACTTCGTGGATATAGTAGCCCGGTGGAGCCGCAAACGCTAGAATTTTCTCCATTTTTTGTAAGTGCTGCCCGACTAGAGGGGCATGGAACAAATCAGTCAATCCCATACACTGCCCTCCCGCCTGCTCCACAATAGCTGCAATTGTCTGGTGCATATGCTGAACCATAGCAACTTCGTTGTCGGACCACTGACAGTCAATGTGGGGTACGGGAATACCCCAAGCATCCACAGCCGTGGGATCGAGAGTGACTCGATTGTGCTCTTGGGGTAAGACCTCTCCATGACCAATGAGAAACCCGATCGCCCCCTTGACTTTTTGCAACGCAGCGGGAAGACCAAACCGTTGAATCCCGCCCCAAAGGCCATATCCCCGTAAGAAGGGGTGATCCTGATGGTCCAAATTGCAACAGCGAGGGATAAAGAAACTGCCACTCCCAGATAGCTCTGTGGGGATTTGCAGGGGAGGCGCACTAGGAAGGACGAAAAAGCGACAGGTGGAAACGTGATCCATTAAGTAGCGTCCCAGTACATCTGAGGTGTTGGGTAATCCATGGGGTTGATGAACGGCGGTGGAGTGGAGCAAAATCCGCGTCGATTCGATGGCAGAGGCACAGAGCATGACCACCCGCCCGTGGACGGTGTGACGAGTCTGATTCATCCGATCCAGATAGGTGACTCCAGTAGCGTGGCGGCTCCCCTGGGTGAAGTTTAGATGACTCACCACTGCATCGGATTGTAGGGTCACTCGTCCGGTTGCTAGGGCTGAAGCCAGGGATGATCCTAGACTGGAGGACCGGGGCCAACTACCGTTCACCG
>JBFRWC010000255.1:0-2860 GCA_051439365.1 Leptolyngbyaceae cyanobacterium | reverse complement strand
TCGCTGCAAGTGGGATTGCTATGGTGTGCCACGATATTTGTTTACAGATGAAGGAAAAGATTTCCAGACTGGATCTACTCAGTGCTGACTGGTGGATTGGATCGTGGGGCAGCGATTGCCATTTGATTCCCTATATTTTTATGGAATCGTTTGCAAGGCATGGTCTCTGAGCGATCGCCCTCCCCTCCATTCCTCTTACTCTTCGTCAGGGGGATTGACTTGAACGATAATTTTGAGGAGACACTTAAAGATAGTTCAAGCTGAAAAAAGGTAACTCAAAATAGCGAACTGCCCTGCAAAAGCTGAGCATTATAATAAGTAGTGCAATTGCTCATTTTCTCTGGTGCTTATGAGTCAAGCTATTGAACATCGTCAACATATTCATCAACTGGTGGATCAGCTTCCGTCCGAGGCATTGGCTGACGCACTGCTTCTGTTGGAAGGGCTATCACGCCGGATCGAGCAATCGGGACAGGAGATGGAATTGCTGAGTGTGATCCGTCGTCGTTTACCACTGTCGCAGTGGGAGCGATGGCAGGAACTGCGGCAAAAGCTAGAGGCGGAAACATTGACTGACCGGGAACATCAGGAGCTATTGACCTACAGTGATTTGCTGGAGTCATGGAATGCTGAGCGGGTGGAGGCGATCGCACAACTGGCAACCTTACGTCAGGTTGAGTTTGATGCACTTTATCAAGAGTTGGCCCCTCAAGGTATGGGTTTGTAATGGCTCCATGGCGTTTCTCCGATGCGGTGCGGCAAGCACTGGCCCAGCAAGCAAACGGGCAATGTGAATATTGTCGGTGTCCTGAAAAATATTGTCCTGACAGTTTTACGGTGGATCATATCTGGCCACGTCGTCAGGGCGGAACGGATGACTTGACCAATCTGGCCTGGGCTTGCTTTGGGTGCAATGGTCGCAAACATACCAAGACGGATGGTATTGATCCCCAGACACAACAGTCTGTATCGTTGTTCAATCCTCGTCAGCAAGAGTGGTCTGAGCATTTTGGGTGGAGTGAGGATTTACAGCGGGTTATAGGGAAAACGGCTTGTGGTCGGGCTACGGTTGAGGCGTTGAGTTTGAATCGGCCCAGCGTGGTCAATTTGCGACGGGTGTTAGTGATGGTCGGTGAACACCCTGCACAAGGGTAAACACGTCTGAAGTCGATGAGTTTAGTATGGGGCGGGGCAGAGGCGATCGCCCAATTAACCAGCCAATGTGCGATATTCCTCGCGGAGTGACGTTGCGTCATCGCTCCTCACCGCATTCCTCCTACTCCTCATCATCAGGGGTTTTGCCTTGAAGAATGATTTTGACCAGGAGGGCGATCGCCTCGACCATTACTTTGGTGAACACCGTGAGAGCAATGATTAGATAGAATAAGTCACTGCCTGAGACTGAGGGAGATGTGGGCGGAACAACAGGCACATTGATTTCAGATATCTCGGTTGTTAGAGAATTTGGCCGGGGGTTAGGTGCTGTAACCACTTTTGTAGTTTGACTGGCGTTTAACATAGCAACCTCTTTCATCAGCATCTGAAGTTACCACTCCGTCTTAAAAATCGGGAATATTCGTGCTTATCTTCGGGGAGTTGGGCATAATAGTTCATATCCAACGGTTATGGGATTACACCGATGGCTAAGCAGCGACGTAATCGAGCCAAGGCTCTGACGGATGAGGCATTAAGGCGACTGAATGCCGCGATTCGGCAGCATGAATTTGATCACAATGGGGCAACCAAGTACTCGCTGGAAAAGCTGGGTGAAATAACGGGGCTTGACCCGGAAACGGTTGGCAAAGTGTTGAGTCGGCAGGGCAATGATAAACGCATTTTGGAGCGTTGCTGTGCTGCTTTCGACATCACCCTCACTAAATTCGACATCACCCTCACTAAAGATGACTACATTCCGGCCAACCAACTTACACCGTCGGAAATTGACCCCAGCTTTGTGGGACGGGAAGAAGCGATTGCCCACCTGCATGAATTGGTCAAGCGCAATGCCAAAATCATCGTGATCCAAGCCAGGGGCGGTGTGGGCAAAACTACCTTGGCGCGACGGTTTCTGCATCAGGAATTTGATCAGGTGTTGGAGTTTCCCATTGCCAAGGAGACCAAGGATATTGCCTCGATTGAAAGTCTGTTGGAAGAAAAGCTACGGCAACTGGGGGAGGAACCGGGGCGGGAATTTTTGGTATCGTGCGATCGCCTCAAACGTAAACTCCAGAATGATCGTATCGGCATCCTAATCGACAACCTGGAACCTGCCCTTGATTCTACCGGACGCTTAATCGAACCCCATCGCCGCTATGTGGAAGTGCTACGCATTCTGGCAGACCCATCAGTGCAATCCACCACCCTGATCACCAGCCGCGAACGGTTACGGGAATCCAGCGTTACTGCGGAAACCTATTTGCTCAGAAGTTTGAATTTAGAGGCTTGGCAGACCTTTTTTGCCAGTCGTTCCTTGGCAACGAACACTCCAGCATTGGAAGCGCTGCACAATGCCTATGGGGGTAATGCCAAGGCGATGGAAATTATTAGTGGGGCAATTACCCAGGATTTTGATAGCGATGTGGATGCCTACTGGCAAGAAAATCAGGATGACCTCTTCATCGAACGGGACTTGGAGGATTTGGTCAAAGAACAGTTTGAGCGATTGCAAGAACATAATCTGGATGCTTACAATTTACTCTGTCGTATGGGCTGTTATCGCTACCAGGATGTACCGACAGTTCCTATTGAAGGACTGTATTGCCTGATGTGGGATGTGCCAGAAAAAGAGCATAGGCGGGTAGTGAAAGTGTTGCGCGATCGCTCGTTGGTTGAATTTTCAGATGGAGAATACTGGCTTCAC
>JBFRWC010000254.1:0-7250 GCA_051439365.1 Leptolyngbyaceae cyanobacterium | reverse complement strand
CCTACACACCGGGAGCAGGAAATATATGGTAAACACAGTCTCTCGTTCAACAACTCGCCCATCCCTGGCCCAGCATCCGGTTTGTTTGCAGGGACTGACTACACCGAGCGATCGGTATCCTCAGGCTGATCCGGTTCCGCCAACGATTTTAGAACGTACCGATCAGGATTTGATTGGCGTACTACTAGCGGATCTGAGTCAGCAAGACGGCATGGAGGCGATCGCTTCTACCATTGCCAAAACCAGAAAAGACAATACGTTATGCCTATATCAACCCGTGCATCAGGTATTTCACATCGTGCTGTTAGAAGCAGTTTGTGATCCCTATGGACAACCGAGACTCCAACCCCGACTCGATCCCAAGCGCATTGAAAGTGCCGGATTAGTACTGCGGCGATTGGGGCCAAACAACGAAGTGGCAGGATGGCGGCAGGCGGGAGCCAAGCTCCGGGGTTGGGTTCGGTTTAACGATGTTGATAGCGATAATGAAGAAGGTAAGAATAAAAGAAAAGATAAGGAAAGCTATCTTGATCCTGATCCTACCCAGCGTCCTCCGGTTTTTGGGGCGGGGAATGCGGCGATCGCCCGTCAGTTACGATCACGGTCTGCGTTGTCGGTTGCTGAAAATTTAACTGAAACCACCTCGCCTCTATTTGTCGCTCCGCCTGCTGTGTGTGAGGCGATCGGCAAAACTGTCTTATATGGTGTGATTCCCCTAGCCAGCTCAGAAATGAGCGAGGTTCAAGAAGAGCAAGGGTATGAGTTGGAGTTTATTAGAAAACATCTACCAGACTATTTACAGCCAAGAGACAGTGCCAATCCTCCTGTCGTTCCCTTCCCTGGAGCAGAAATCGATGCTTCTTTCGTAACGGCAGCTAATTTATCTGAGGAAGATGGGACGGACTCTCCTCTGAAACGATTTATCTTGATGCTGAAACAAGTGCAAATTGAACTAGGGGCTTTTCATCGGGAGGAAGCTGCAGCATTGCGAACGGTGTTCAGTCGCATTTCCTTACAAATTGGTAGTGACTCCGTTCGTTTAGGGACGTTCTTAGAAGATGCCGCTAGGGCATTAGTGAATCAGGAGCCAGAGTTTTCAGTAAAGATGCCCCAGTCTTGGCCTGATTCTGAGATTGCGGCAGAAGCAGAAGCGATCGCCATTGCTGCTAAAACCGCCCTCGATAGCCAACGCATCGCTATCATTTCCCGTCGTCGTCGTTTTGAGGATGACCAGAGCCAATATCACATTCGTGGCTTTATTCGAGTCCGTCAACCTGAATCCTGCCCGCCAAAATTGGTCTGGAGTGAAACCAGTGAACCCTTCACCATCGTGCCCTGGTATGACACTGGTCCCCAGCCACCGCTTCCGGTGAGTTTGCCTAACATTACCCGTGATTCTGTGCGATCGCTCAAACCCAATGTTGCCTTTTCAGTCCCCAATGACTTGTTTAACTTGCTACGAGATAACACCCCAGAAGACTTCCTCGAAGAAAATGTTAGACCCCTGCAAGAATCTGGTGGGGGTGGATTAATCCTCAATTGGATTTGCGGGTTTAATATTCCGATCATTACCATTTGTGCTTTTATCGTTCTCTCTATTTTTCTGCAACTGTTCAACATTATTTTCTGGTGGCTACCGTTTATCCGTATTTGTATTCCCATCCCTCGGAGGTCTGACCCATGACGCGATCGCCCCTTCCCCCAGAACCCATTGGTTGGCCCCTGTTTGCTGTCCCCGATGCCCAGGGTCAGCTTTCCTATCCGTCTCTAGCAGATAGTGTGCGGCAGTCAATGCAAGTGATTTTGTCCACTCGGCCCAATGAGCAACTAATGCGGCCTCGATTTGGGGCAGGGTTATCCAATTTTTTGCAGGAACCCAACACCCTGCTGACTCGTCGTCGGGTACGGGATGCCGTATTCAACAGCATTCAGCGATGGGAGCAGCGGGTGTTGCTGGATCGGGTGGATGTGCTGGAAGTGCGCGATCGCCCCACCCATATCCGAGTTGAGATCACCTATCGGATTCGCCGTACTGGAGTCGCCCAGACGATGGGACTGACCATGCAACTGGAGGGATAATCATGCCAATTCGTCCGCCCGCCTTAGACGATCGCAGTTTTGATGATTTGGTGGAAGAGCTATTAGCTCGGATTGCGGCCCATACGCCTGAGTACACCAACCCCCGCTTGGGTGATCCGGGGCGGACCATGCTGGAGTTGTTTGCTTGGCTGGGGGATACCCTGTTGTACCGGGCTAACTTGATTCCTGAACGGCAGCGGTTAGCCTTCCTGCGACTATTGGGAATGCCGTTACGCCCAGCGATTCCGGCAAAAGGGGTGGTGAGTGTAGCGATGACTAGTCCCCAATCTTCCCCCGAAGCGATCACTATCCGTCCCCTGGCCACCCTTCCTGGCCCCGTTCCCTTTGAAACCCGTACCGAATTGACTATCTTGCCTGTCACCGCTGCCATCTACTACAAGCGACCTTTGGATACCAGTGAGGATGAATCCTTACGGGCAGTGGTGCAGGCATTACCAGAAGTGTATGGCTTATCCCCCTCAACCCCACTTGTGACTGCTACTGAGAGATTTTCTAATGAGGAGTTAGGGCTAAATCCACCTGAAGCCACTAGTCCTCCTCCCGTCCAGGCCCCTCGATCCACGGCCACTCCCTATGTGACCACAGCGGCGTTGATCAATGGTCAGGCGGAACCCACTGGCTTTAATGTCGCGGAACGGACAGTAGATGGAACGCTCTGGATAGCGCTGCTGGCAGGAGATGCTCTCCAAGTCGATGCCACTCGTACTGTCCTGGGAGAGTCAGCTCAGGGGGGACGGACGCTACTGAATGTTGGGTTTACTCCCACTCTGACCACACCCAGCAGCTTTGATGATGGAGTCGAACAGATTGGCCCACGGGGCCGCATTCCCCATACCTGGGCTATCAGTACCGGACGGAAAGCAACCAGCGGTGAACCGGATTATTTACCGCTGACGGTGGTTGAGACCACGGATACTACAGTGGGACTGACTCAACCAGGAATTCTCCAACTGGCCTTACCTGCGGCTTCATTGATCGGTGCCCCCAGTAATGATGTGCGGCTGAATCTGCAAGCGGGGGTAGGCGATCGCCCCCCTAGAGTGGATGACCCGGCGATCGCTGAGCGCATCGTTACCTGGTTACGGCTGCGCCCCAGTCCCGGCATTACCTCCCTGTCCCTTAGTTGGCTAGGAATTAACGCCGTGGAAATTGATCAGCGACAAACCCTCATGGGCAAAATCGTGGGTCAGAGTGATGGCACGGGTAGTCAGGTCTTTTCGCTACCGGGGCAATCGGTCGATCCGGATACCTTTCAATTGCAGGTAGAAGCGCCAGAACAGGGCTATCAGTTATGGCAGCGGGTAGAAGATCTGGCCTTGGTGGGACGGGATGCCCTGGCCTACACTTTGGACTCAGAAGCAGGAACGGTGCAGTTGGGCGATGGTGTGCGCGGTGTCATTCCCCCAGATGGGATGCGAATTCGAGTGGCGATGATGCGATCGGGTGGCGGCATCCAGGGCAATTTGCCGCCGGGAAGTCTGACGGCCATCCAGGCAACGACGGTGCAGAACCGCACTCCATCTGCAACGTTACAGGTGCAGCAACCCTTGTCCACCCAGGGCGGTGAAGCAGCAGAAACGTTAGCCGTAGCCGAACAGCGGATTCCCGAACGGTTGCGTCATCGCGATCGCGCTATCACTACTTCCGACTATGAGCAGTTAGCCAATCGGACCCCCGGTGTATCCCTTGGCCGGGTAGAGGTGCTGCCCCGATTCAAACCTCAGCAGCGCCAATCGGGGGTGCCAGGGGTAATTTCAGTGATGGTAATCCCTCAGAAAAACGCAATTTCCCCGCCTAATCCCCAAGCCGATCGCCCCACCTTGGAAACGGTGTACGCTTACCTGGATGAGCGACGACCATTGGCGACAGAACTATATGTCATTGCCTGTGATTATGTACCCTTGGGGTTAGCCGTTGGGGTGGATATCCAACAAGGCTTTGGTCAGGAAACCGTGTTGCTGGCAGTGCGGGAAGCGCTGTATCAGTTTCTTTGGCCCCTAGCGCCGGGAGATAGCACGGGGATGGGCTGGGCACGGGGAAAAACAGTAGATGAGCGGGAGTTGGAAGTGGCGATCGCCCGTGTTACTGGAATCAGTCGCGTCAACGGAGTCAGATTGTTTACCCGCACAGAAGCCACTGCTCCGTGGACTTCGATTGCTCCCATGCAGTCCGGTGCGTTTGCTCCAGCCACAATGACTCTGGAATCGTGGCAGTTGCCAGAGTTGCTGTCAGTGGTGACGGTGGTGGGCAGTGACATTCCCACGGATTTGAATCGGGTTTCCCAGATGGGAGGAAATCAGTCGGGGAGAACCCAGTCAGGAGATGGCGGTATTTTTGTTCCTGTTGTGCCGGAGGTGTGCTGATGGATGCGAATGGACTTAATTTCTGGTTGTTTGCTAATGCTGACCACTGGGCTGAGTTGGAAACTCTAGACTATGATCGCCAGCGGCGCAGTTTGCGGTTATCCAGTGAGCGCCCTGCCACTCAAACTGATACTCAAACGGTGACAGAGGATCGGGCGATCGCCACCCAGCGCCTCACCCTCGTCCCCCAAACCCGTGATGGCTTTGGCACCCGTGCCTACTGGGATGAAGAGACTCGGCAAGTTATGGCGGTGGGCGTTACTCCTGATCCCGTTCCCATCTATCCTCCGGCTCCAGACGATCCCAATCAACCCCATCCTGCGTTACCAGAAGACCAGACTCCTACGGATTTGGCGATGGGATATGATGGCGTGCTGTATATGGCGAGTGCCAATGCCGTTGTCATGATTGACGTGCGCGATCGCTGGGATGCCGTCACCCTCAGCCTGGGGGGTTTTAGTCCGTGGCGCTTGGCCGCCGCTCCCGATGGTGGAGTGTGGGTCTTAGGGCAGCCGAATCTAGACTTAGCTGATAATTCCATAGAAGCTTCCGTTTGCCAAATAGGGCGAGTATCGGGTCTACCCTACCCCCGTCGTCCCTTTGCACCCTATGCCGCCGATGTCTTTCGTCCCTGCGAGGAAAATCCTAACCCACCTCGCCTCACCCAATATTGGTCTGGTCCCCTGGAAAATGAACGGGGTGTGGCGATCGCCTCCAGTCCCACAGGGCAGGTATTGCTGCTCACTTGGCAACTGGATGAACAGGCATTTGCCCAAGTGCGATATGTGCTGTCCCCATCTAGTCTGGCTGATCCCCCACTGAGTCCCCCCATATTACTGAATCAGAGCCATTCTCTTTACAGCTTGGCGTGGGTTACGGCTGACCGCATCGCCCTAATGTTGGCTCCGGCTGTGGATACTCCAACTGAGGATTCTGATTCATCTAACGATACACCAATTCCCGAAGCGGTAGTTTACGCTCTACCCGCAGCGGCTGAAGTTATAACAGCACAAGCCGAATCGTCCGAACCACGAACCGAACCGATTGACCTCAATCCTGTTGGCGATTTTTATCCCCTGCGCCAGCACACCACCGAACCCTTCACCCACGGTGTTGATCTGCCGCCCCACTATCCCACCACCGTCCCTGGTCCCCGCACCCAAACCAATCCCCTCTATCCTCTGTCCCAGCCTCGTGTGGCTCCCCAAGGAGAATCAATGGCCCAGTTTCCCTGTGATAGCCAAAATACCCAAACCATCTGGCATCGACTCTATCTGGAAGCCGTGATTCCCCCTGGATGCGGTATTCAAGTTTTTCTTGCGGCCACCGATCAAAACATGGCAGAGGGGCCAGAATCCTCCTTGGCGTGGCACGAACATCGCTTTGGTCACATTTCAAACACCAACTCCGAAACCGATTCTCGCCACATCCCCAAGGGCACGTGGATGACCTATGCCTCAGAAATTCCCCACCACACCGGATTGCTGGATTGTCCATTGGAGCGCGATCGCAGTGGGTTGTTCACGGTGTTGATCCAGCGATCGGGGCTACGGGTGCGATCGCTCACTGGGCGCTATCTCTGGGTCAAAGTGGTGCTGCGAGGGAATGGTCGAGCCACACCCGAACTAGCGGCTCTCCGGGTTTACAGCTCCCGATTTTCCTATGTGGAGCAGTATTTGCCAGAACTGTATCATGAGACTGTCTTTGGCCCAGAACGGGACGATATTGCTCCCAGCACCCCTGCCGATTTCCTCGAACGCTTCCTCGGCAACATGGAGGGATTCCTCACTCCCTTGGAGGATCGGATCGCCTACGCCGACTTGCTCACTGACCCCCGTACCACTCTCGACGAATCCCTGGCGTGGCTGGGCGCATGGTTGGGAGTTGCCTTTGATCCTATTTATCCGGAACATCGGCGACGACAACTCCTGCAAGCCACACCCCAACTCTATCGTCGTCGGGGGACACTTCAAGGGTTAAAGCTAGCCCTCAACGTTGCTACAGGTGGCGGTGTGAATGGCGGCGAAATCATCGTCCTGGAAAACTTCCGCCTGCGCCGTACCTTCGCCACCATTCTAGGCGCTCACTTGACTGACCCAGATGATCCCCTATTGCAAGGTTTGAGCCGGAGCGGCAATTCCTTTGTTGGTGATAGCTTGATCCTGGGCGAAAGGCCAGCAGATGCGATCGCCACTGTCAACGCAGTTGGTGAAGAACTGCAAACTCAACTTTTAGCCTTGTTTGGCATAGAAGCACCAATGGAAACATCCTCAAACAGTAACCCGGAGGAAATTGCCCAATTCTTTGACCAACTGGCCTACCGCGCCACTGTTTTTGTCCACCAAGCCGTTACCCCTCAGGACTTAGGCCTGATTCAGCGCATTGTCGAAATGGAAACCCCCGCCCATGTAGACACCCGCGTCATCACCGCCAGTCAACCCCTCATGGTCGGTATTGCTTCCTTAGTGGGTGTAGACACCTATCTCGGCCCTAGGGCTTCCCCCCAACCCGTCCGCCTCAATGACAGCGCCATCGGTCTTCGTGATACCATTCAACGCCCCGCCAGCCTCGATCCCAGACTCCAAGCCAGTGGGATTCCATAGAACCAGAGACAGTAACAGGTGGGCAGCACCCACCCCCCACCTCCCCCACCCCCTAACTCCTGAAACCACAGGGCAAGCACGGGGGCATTGCCCCCACTCCATCACTCCCCCACTCCATCACTCCCTAACTCCTTAAACCACAGGGCAAGCACGGGGGCATTGCCCCCACTCCATCACTCCCCCC
>JBFRWC010000253.1:0-16790 GCA_051439365.1 Leptolyngbyaceae cyanobacterium | reverse complement strand
GCCCCGACTTGATTTTGCTAGATGTGTTGATGCCCGGACTTGACGGTTTTGAAACCTGTCGTCGGCTCAAGCAAGATGCCTTGCTGAAGGAGATCCCGGTCATTTTTATGGCGGCGCTGACCGGAGGCGAGAGCAAAACCATTGGGCTTGAAGCAGGGGCGGCAGATTACGTGACCAAACCTATCCACTACCCAGAACTGCTGGCTCGAATGAAGCTGCATCTCAAGCTGCGGCATCAGACCCAAGCATTAGAAATAAAAAATAAGCAATTGGCTGAAGCGAAGTGTGCGCTTGAGCAACAGCTTGCTGTGCAAACGGGGCAACTAACGCAAGCGCTGAAAGATAGTAAAGAGCGAGAGCAACAGACCCACAATATTTTTGAGAATGTCAGTGATGGGCTAGTGATTATCGATACTCATACTGGACGGTTGCTAATGGCCAACATTGCCTATTGCCACATGCACTATCGTGCCCTTGAAGAATTACTTGACCTCAATCCACGGGACTTTATTCCCTCTTCATCCCATGAAAAGTTTGAGGCTTTACTACAAACTGTAAAATCGGGCCAGGAATTTACTTGTGATATCCATGACTATGAGCCGGATGGCACTCCACGCTGCTTGGAAATCAAAGCGGTCCCCTTTTATTATCAGGGTAAACATTCAGCGCTGGCCCTCATCCGCGACATGACGAATCGCCAACAGATGGAAATGGCCATCCGGAATAGCGCTGAACAGTTCCGGAGCATTTTCGAGAATGTTGGCGATGGCCTGGTTGTTATTAACCTGGAAACCGGGATGTTGCTGGCTGCGAATCCTGCCTACTGCGACATGCATGGCTACACCCACGATGAGATTCTAACCCTCAATCCGCTGGACTTAATTCCCCCTGTGTACCACGAGAAGTACCAGGCTTTTTTAGCTATAGTTCAGGCAGGTCAGAAGTTTAGCTGTGAAGCAAGTTGCAAAAAACCGGATGGCACCCCGTTTTGGATTGAGATTAAATCGGTGCCGTTTGTCTTTAATGACCAGCTCACAGCCCTTTCCGTCATTCGGGATGTCACTGAGCGCAAGCAGATGGAAGCGGCCATGCAAGAGGCCGAAAATCAGTTTCGCAGCATTTTTGAAAATGTGAGCGATGGCTTGGTGATTATTGATTTAGAAACCGGGATGTTGGTAACTGCAAATCCTGCTTACTGTAGGATGCATGGCTATCGTTACGATGAGATTTTGCGCCTCAATCCGCTGGACCTGATTCCGATTCATCGTCACGACAAGTACCAAACGTTTCTGGATAGTGTACGGTCAGGACAACAGTTTACTTGCGAGGCAAATTGTAAGAAACCGGATGGTACTCCATTTTGTATTGAAATTAAATCGGTTCCATTTCAATTTAATGGGCGGTGTACTGCGCTTTCCGTGATTCGAGATGTGACGTTGCGAAAGCAGATGGAGCAGGCGATTCAAGACAAGAATCTGCGGTTGGAACAGGCGATGACCGAGTTGCAGCGAACCCAACTTCATCTGATTCAAAGTGAGAAATTGTCGAGTTTAGGCCAACTCGTTGCGGGGGTTGCCCATGAACTCAATAATCCGACTAGCTTTATCCAAGGGAACTTGAGCTATGTTCAGGATTATGCCAATGATTTGTTAGATATCGTCCAACTCTATCAAAAGCACTATTCTGAACCCGTAGCAGAGATTGCAACCGCAGTTGAGGCCGTGGATTTGGAGTTTGTGCAAGATGATTTGGCTAAAACGCTGAAATCGATGGAAGTAGGGACAGAGCGAATCAGTGCCATTGTCCAGTCGCTCCGTAATTTTTCCCGGATGGATGAGGCGGAGCGAAAAGTGGTTGATATTCATCAAGGCATTGACAATACCCTCAGGCTTTTGCAACACCGATTAGCTGACTGTTGTGATCATCCAGAGATTCAAGTCGTCCGAGATTACGGTGACTTGCCCTTGGTGCATTGTTATCCGGGGCGACTTAACCAGGTGTTTATGACGTTACTGGCCAATGCGATCGATGCGTTTGAGGTCGCGAATACACCCAAGTCTTATGAGGAAATCGAGCTAAACCCGAATCGGGTTCAGATTCGGACTTCTGTGGTGGCTGCTCCCAACAGGCTGGAAGAAGAAGTCATCGATGCCAGCACCGGGCAACTGATGGTGAGCGAGGCTGATGGAGAGAAGGAGGACAGTGAGTCTGAGTGGGTGGAGGTGGCGATCGCCGATAATGGTCCTGGTATCCCGGCTGACATTCAACAAAAAATCCTGGAGCCATTTTTCACCACCAAACCCGTCGGCAAAGGTACAGGTATGGGCTTATCCATTGGTTACCAAACCATTGTTGAAGGCCATGGTGGCCGATTCTCCTTTTCCTCAGTGGAAAAAGGGGGCACAGAATTTGTGATTCAAATTCCGGTCAAGCTCTGCCAACACAGGGCGATCGCCCATGAAACCCCTGAACCCATAGATGTCTGAGCGATAGATATCTGAGCGATAGATGCCTGAGCGATAGATGCCTGAGCGATCCTCACTGATTAGCCCAACCCACCAAACCGTCGCTGGCGACCTTGGTAAGACAGGAGCGCTGTCTTAAAGGCATCTGGGTCAAAACTGGGCCATAGCTCATCAGCAAAATAAATCTCGCTGTAGGCCGTTTGCCACAAGAGGAAGTTGCTGAGGCGCATTTCGCCGCTGGTGCGAATCAACAAATCGGGATGGCTCAATCCTTGGGTATCCAAGTAGCGCTCAAATACGTCGGTATTAATATCATGGGGCATGATGTTACCCTCTTGCACCTGCTCGGCTAGGCGACGACAGGCATTCACGATTTCCTTGCGCCCCCCATAGTTAAGGGCCACATTGAGATTGACCGCTGTGTTTTCACAGGTTTGAAACATCGATCGCTGCATCTCAGTTTGCAATGATTCTGGGAGAGTAGCCAAATCTCCCAGAAAGCGAACCCGCACCCCTTCTCGATGCATGGCGGCGAGTTCTCGGCGTAAAAGTTGCTCAAACAGAGCCATCAAAAACTTGACTTCATCGGTGGGACGTTTCCAATTTTCGGTGGAAAAGCCATAAACTGTGAGCGTGGATATGCCCCAATCACGGCAACAGCGTAGCAATGTTTTCAACGTTTGTGCCCCTTGGCGATGACCGACCATGCGGGGTAACCCTCTGGCAGTGGCCCAACGTCCGTTTCCGTCCATAATGATAGCCACGTGTTGAGGCAAACGTTGGCGATCGAGTTCAGGAGGAAGTAGTGATGTGCGTACTTGAGTTTTCATTGCTCTCGAAAATCTAAATTCATCTATACGTCGGTACAGTGAGTGAACAAGTGCAGGTGGTTTGTTCACGCCATGCGGTGAATGCCCTTTCTTAAGAATGCCCAAAATGATAGAAGAAAGGTAAGTTCTGAGAGATTTCAAGGAGAGGAAGCAGAGCCACGGTTTGGTGAATAGTTGTGGGGTAGCTGACTGGAGAGGAGATGGAGGAACCATGATGAACGTCCTTTACTAAAAGGGTCGTGTTGCCAAAGTGCTGGCAATCAAGCAATTCATTCACA
The DNA here is from genome assembly GCA_051439365.1 of Leptolyngbyaceae cyanobacterium. Taxonomy (GTDB): domain Bacteria; phylum Cyanobacteriota; class Cyanobacteriia; order CAKZMO01; family CAKZMO01; genus JAAHGY01. The sequence continues at coordinate 13,217 of JBFRWC010000253.1, read as the reverse complement.
GCTTAGAAAAGGGGCGATCGGGTTGTCAGTCGGCTCCCGTCGGGTTAGGTCGGGTGGTCAGTCGGGTTCAAGGTCGGATCTTCTATCCGATGTTTAACGATACAAAACTATACATTGTATCAACTTAGCTTAACTTTTGTTGCGAATCGTTGCCGACTTGAAAAGGCTGGAACATCCTGTAGGTGGGTGCGGTTCTGAAGTGTTCAGTGTTACCCGATGACTCAGTAATCGCCGTTACTCGGTCTATGCCGTTCCCCAATCTATATTGTCCTTGTTCTCTGTTTTTCACGAACCAAAGCGATGTTGCCAACTTTATCTCTGTCTGCTCGATATACTCTTGATGATGCGTCTCCTTGGTTGGTGGGCATTGACCCGCTGCGGCGCTACTGGTGTCAGGTTAACGGGGAAGATGACGTGGTTGTGATTCCTGGGTTCGTGGCGGAGTCGGTGGAGCAGGTCAAAGCGGCCTTAGAGCAGTTTCGCCAGTTGCCAGATCAGGAGCAACTGACGCTCCCCGCCTGTGGCGAGCAGACGTTGACCATTCATTGTGTTGCAGCCAATCTGTATGCGATCGCCCACCCCGTCAACGATGCTCCCGTCTGGCACCTGTTTGATCGAGAAACCGTTGAATCATTCTTGCGAACGGCCCATCCCGCTTGGCAATGTTCTGCCAAGGATATGGCATTAGGCCGGGATGCTCTGGTCCAATCCTGGCAACAAGCTGCCGTTGTCTCTCAGTCCTGAATCCAGACAGCAAAATGCGCGTTGCACCGCAATGACCTGTAGTGACCACTGGTTGCAACGCGCAGAGTATTGCTTATCTGCATTTATTGGGTTTTGCTGGCTGTGCTTATCCCGGTCGGATCGCCAACAGTTCTTCCAAGGATGCCAGCAGTTCAATGGAAACTTGGTCGATCTGGTGCTGCGGACTGAGCTTAAATTGCCACCGCACCCGTACCTTGAATACCAGCATGGTGACATGACCCCGGACTTCGAGATGACTCCCGCCACTTTCAGTCGTTTCCAAGGCAGTGATGGTCGGGTTCTCAACGATCATGCCATCGGCCTCTTGGGCCAGGTAGGACGCGATCGCCTCACGCCCCACCACAGGCGCTTCAAACGGCGGTAGCATCTGACCATCGGCAGCAAACAAGTCGGCAATGGTCTCATAATGACCCTGGTTGAACTGGGCAAAGTATTGGTCTACCGTGCTGAGCGCTCTGGCCTCACAAACAGACGTGGGATCAGAAGCGGACACCGTAGCCTCAGCTAACAGGGTCGAGGAGAGCTTGCTCCTCTCATGGTTTTTGGTGATTTCCTGCGTCGTGCTCATGGTCTACGCCAAGGGATCATAGCCCATTGGGATAACAATCCGACGTAACGCAGCGATCTGCTGACCGAACTCAAGGGCAACAATCCGCGTGAACACTTGTAGGGCTGAGTCAGAGAGCTGGTAGCTTGCGGGAACTGGAATCACGTCACCACTCTGCATCATCTCTGCGAGTTGGTACCAGAAGGCCAACTTCGTGTTGTTGGTCAGAATTCCGTAGGCGCGGGTCATGGGCGTAGAATAGCCATTCACCAAGTCACCCATGAAGTCCAATTGCTCAGCATGGCTCAGTTGCTTAACTTGGTCCAGTAACCCTTGGGCAAACTGGAGTCGAGCCGCTCCCGTAGCCGCCGGAGTCACACCGTTGCCCATATCCTTGTAAACTTCCCAAAGCACGCCCAAGCGATCGTTAACAGTCAGGCGGTTGAATGCCTCGACAACTTGGCCAACGGCATCGAAAGAAACGGCTGATTGTCCAAGAACTCTATCTGTCGTAAATGTCATCGTTGCTCCTCCTAACAGGCAATGTGGGCTAATCCACAAAGTTTTGTTTAGTTACATTAATCATTGTAACGATATTTTTCGGAAGTGTTGACTTTTTGGCATTTATTCTTCCCTAGAGTAACTATTGATTAGTGATGATAGGTTAGGTATCGTGGGACACACTTCAGTGACAACAGAGACAACTAGAACAGAGACAACTAGGACAGAGACTTTGGCTAGGGCGCTAGGGTTCCAACAGTTTGAGGACGGCCTTGGGTGAGAGCTTATCCTTGAACCAGATGAGTTTGGCGGGGGTGTCGTCGAAGTTGACCCCGGCTTTTTCCAGGTTGAGCCGCTGGGAAATGGCGAGGATGAGGTCATCCCGCTGGGACTGACGCACTTGATAAAATTTCTTACGCAGATATTCTGGTCGCCAGTAGCCGACAATTTCCAGTAAGTAGGTGCGACCATCGGGGTGAACCAGCCGAAAATCGGGAATCATTACACTGCCGGGAATGGGAATCAAATCCACTTCTCGTTCTAGTTTCCACTCGGTTTTCTGCGATCGCCACCGCTCCACAAATGCCGCCTCCAGCATACTGTCATAGGGTTTGCCGGGAGGGTAATGGCTCACTAGGCCACAGGTTGAATCCAAATTAAAGGCGCGGGTCTTGGGAGAATCACTGTAGCGATCGGGTATTTTCAGATCCGCCTTGAGGCTCCATTTGGTGACGTGCAGCAGGGCCGGAATCAACTTGGCAATATCCAAGCCGTAACGAGTACTGGGTTTGAATAGGCTGGTCGGGCCATCAATGGTGATGGTAAAGCCATGATCCGCATCCCCTTCGATATAGGTCATCAGCCCAAACAGTTTGAGATAGCGAAACAGGAGCTTGTATTCCCCCGGATCATTGCGGTGGGCATTAATGGTGATATGGCTGGCTTTATAAAAGATGCCTTGGACTTGGGAGAGATTATAAAGATGAAGCAGAGCAGCGGGAGTGGGCGGATTCCACTGGGTCAAAATGTGATTTTCAGCCAGATCGGCGTAGAGACCCTGGCGCACTTGTTCCGGCAACACGGTCTCGTTAAGTTCCTGACTCAGTTGGTCAGCGACCCGTTGCAGGGTATGGGCTGCAGTGTCGGGGAGAGGAACGGATTGGGCAGCGATCGCAAACACTTTTTGGCGTAATTCCTGGGGCGGCAGGGGGCTGACCACTTCAAACGTACTGTAGCGCTGATTTTTCAGCAGATGAGCCAACCCGCGTTTAAACCGATAATCGGTTTGCTCCCCTTCCAACTCCTTGAGTTGCTGATTGAGATCCCCCTGTTTGCCATTTTGGTGCTGGTCGAAAATTGTGATAATCTCTTGGGCGATCGCCAAATTTTGCGGCGTGAGGGGCGATCGCTTGGGTACCACCTCCTCCCCTGAAAACCGATGCTGTAACAAATCCGATGGCAACACCCTACCCCTCCCACTATCTAAGCTAATTTAACGATTTGTTTTGAGGGCGGCATCCAAAATCGACCGGGCATCTTCTGCTTCGTTACGTCCAGCTCGATACCTGAGGTTCGCTTGGGCAAAATCTTTTAAGACCTTAAACCCTTTTTTCAGTTGCTCAATTTGCGCCTCAGTAATCGGTTCATCCGTAAACAGCAGATCCACAAGCGATCGCACCTCCAGCGCCCCCTGTCGCAAATCCTGTGCCTTTAGTTTCAGAGTGGCCAAATTATTGAGGACTTGGACCGCTTCAACCACCGCTGCTTCTTCATCCACAACCGTTGATGTTGGGACCGTTGATGTTGGGGAAGTCACCTCAATGAACTCTTGAGGCCCAAACCCATCGGATAAATCTACAGGCAACTTGCCTGCATCCATCAACTCGATGAGTTGCTGCATTGCCTTTTCCCGTGCCTTCTTAGAGTCTTTGCCCGGTATGGATAGGGTGACTTCGGGACATTGAGCCAGTGTATATTGAACCATTCCTACTTTGCCATCAATGAATTTTTCAGCGTGAATAATCGCCTTGATTTAGTTCAAATGAACTTAGCTAGTAAGATACCATAACTAAAACTGTAGTCAATGCTATCGTCTATCAACCGACTTAAAGTAGACTCTTGGCCGAAGCCAGAGACCGGGAGCCAAACCGTGATCTTACGCCGCCTTTTCGTTTCGAGGTTCCTTTTTGTGACTAAGATTGGCGATGACTAAGATTGACTCGCTTAAGCTGATCCTGAACCCATCGGTACAATCTCTCCAGCGATCCTAGACGATCAGTTGATACCATATAGTCCTATTGTTATAAATAAATAACGGTTTATTACAAACAGCTTATTCCAGGAGTGATGTTGAGATGCCAGTTCATTTATCAAAGTTACGATACCTTCTCACGTTAGGTTGCACCGACTTATTCGAATCATCCGGATAGGCCATTCTCGCTGGGGCGATCGCAAAAGTGACAGTCCGATGTCAAGTCCCAGGCTAGGGTCGTGCCATGTAGCCCAAAAGCGAGTGGGCTTACGCCTCCCAATCCCCTGACAGGATATCAAGATCAGCACTAAACTAATAAACGGAAGACAGTGTATCGCTGTCTCATTTGTAAGGAAACATTTATGACCTCAAAACCATCAGTCCCCCCTGAAGTAATGCAGCAAGTTGCGGAGTACTTCAGCGTTCTAGGGGAACCCATGCGGCTACGATTATTGCATTTACTTCGTGAAGACGAAAAATGTGTTCAAGATTTAGTCTCCGAGACTGCTACCAGTCAGGCCAATGTATCCAAACACCTCAAAGTCATGTTACAGGCTGGCATTTTGCGACGACGTACCGAGGGAACATCTGCTTACTACAGCATTGACGATGACTTGATTTTTGAACTGTGTCGTCTAGTGTGCGATCGCCTAGCCAGTCGTATCGAACAACAGGCCCAACACTTCCGGGCATTCAGCGGTTCTAGTCGTTCATCCTAAGCCAGTCCTCCCTGAGGAGACACTCTGAGGAGTAAATCTTCGGAGAGCAACCCTGGAATCAAAATTGGTGTCAACGCTGACAGGGATCAAACGATAAAGCTAATCGCCTCCCCTTGAGCCGCTTGCCAACTGCGGGCATCGTAGTATAGGTCTTCTAAAGAAATCTCATAGATCGCCGCTTTCATCCGCTGGTTGAGGCGCTGCCAAACCATATTGGTGACCCAGTCTTCAGCTTTTTTTTGACTAGGGACTTTGGGCATTGGCTCAAGGCTTTCCCCTACCGCCTCCAGAATATGGCCGAGGGAAATTTGGGCCGGTGATCGCTCCAATTTATACCCTCCACGGGCACCACGCACCGATTCCACAAGGCCTGACTGTCGCAGTTTAATCAATAGTTTCTCTAGGTAGGGTGCCGGTAGGCTCTGGCGTTGGGCGATTTCCCGTACCGATGCCGGACCATAATTCGCTTGGAGACTCAAGTCCAGGAGAGCCTTAATGCTGTAGTACCCGCGAGTCGTCAACTTCATATCGAGCCGCCCTCAAACCAATAGACGTTATCTCTAGGCAACATGACTAGGGACTGCCTCTCATTCTAAGGCCAAACATGACTAGGGGCTGATTGATTCAGCCTGTGGGGTTTCTGCTTGGCACCAGGAATCTCACCACTATCCAACAAACATGGCGATCGCCACGACCCAGGGCCGTGTCGGCTTGAAATGATTCTCATCTCAGCCTTTGCTGCGGTCAACGGAGTTCGCCAAGCGTCACGAGAAACAGCACCAATAATCTGGGCCTAGGCAGGCGGTAAGTATTAAGCTGAGCCATGACAGTAGTGAGGAATCGGGACTGTTAAATTGGGTGGCTAACTCCACTTGACCCTCAATAAGTCCATCGGTTTTTGATAGCTCTATCCAGTCCACAATTATTCCAAAGATAAAGAACCATCGTGATAACTGACTATAAATTTTAGTGAAACTTACCAGCAAACTAGTGTAATATAAATGCAATGGAGTAAGGATGATTAAGTCATGATTCAGTGCTTTTGTGGGTATATTTATCAATAGGCTACCTTATGTCCAGATTGCTTTGGTCATGTAGAATACGGCGATGGGTTCAGAAGTGTTCTGTCCTATTGCATGAGGCTACCTATTGCTACCATAGCGGCGTGAATCATGACTGGGTCAAGCATGACTGCACCAATCGTGACCATACAAAACATACGCCGTACTTGGTCATGCAACGTTGATTTCATTCTGTAAAATTGAGTAAGGCACCACGTCAATGGCTAAAAAGAAGACTGTAGAACCCCTTGTGGGCGAGGAACTGCTAGAAAAGATCAAGGAGCTTGGAGACCTTACCAAAGAGGAAAAGGCCAAGGCTTGTGGCTATTACACCATGACGAAAGGCGGTGTTGAGCGAGTTAACTTGATGAAATACATGAATGCGTTACTAGACGCTGAAGATATTCAATTGGATGGTCGGCAAAGCAAAAATGGCCGGGGTGGCCGGAGTGCCAGCTACCGGATTACGGTCCAGTCTAATGGCAACTTGTTAATTGGTTCAGCCTATACGAAACGCATGGAACTGAAACCTGGCGATGAGTTTGAAATCTCCTTGGGGCGTAAGCATATTCAGCTAAAGCAATTAGGCCCTGATGATGATTAGATTCATTGTGGATCTTTGCGTGAGACCCTGTGTGAGACCCTGGGCCAAGCTGAATTCATATAATAGTTTTTGGTGCGGTGCGAAACGCCGCACCAAAAGAGAGAATAGCTTCCAAGGGACCTGCAACTTAACTTGATATAAAGAGACCTCTGCTTTTAGAAGGACGATGCCTCTGTCATCACGGTTGCCAAATCCTCTGGGCTATTGCAGTTGAAGAGAAGGGTGGTATCAGGGCAGGAAAGGGGTTGAATCCTTCCTGAGCCTTGTTCACTGGTACTTGGGCATAACCACTGCTGAAACGATCGCCCCCCTGATGCCAGAAAATCTGCCAGAGACGACAAACCACGAGGGTGGTAGAACCCGCACAGGGGGTGCCACCCTTTTGTGGGGTGGGTCGGTAAGGCTGCAATGGTAGATCCCGATGCGGTGGTTAACTGGGCCTGCCACGTTCGGATGATTCCAGGTTGGAGCTTGGGCAAGTCGCAGGCTAGCAGGAGTATCCAAGCGTTTCCATCCCCCGATGGCTCTTCCAGAATGTGACGAAAGCCACTGTAAAAGCCAACTAATGGACCAGGGCGGTCGGCTCTTGAAAACCCTGGTCCATTCTCCTCATGGATAAAGCGGCAGGCATCGGGTAGAACGGGACGGTAGCGATCGCCCCATGGCGAAATCACATACACGGGCGGGTGGCATTGATCTGCCACATCATAAACTCGTCGAATCATGGGAGTGCCGTGGATGGGAATTAATGCCTTGTCCCGACCCATGCGCGAACTACGCCCCCCGGCCAAAATCAGCGTTGCCATCTAGTCCGCCTCTACCATTTTCGGTAGTAAGGTTTTGAGAGTTGCAACTAGGGCATCAATTTCGGACTCTAGGGTCAAATAGTTGACGCAGGCCCGGATACAATCGGGGTCCAAGATGGTCCTCAATAGAAATCCTTGCTTTTCCAAGGCTTGGACAACCGCCGCATGAATTTTCGGTTTGGAGGATTCCACTCGGAAAAAGACTAGGCCACAGTCGGGGGGAGTTGTGCAAAAGCAGTGGAGTTGGGAAATGGTCAGAAGTTGTCGCCAAAGATAGTCACTCAACTTCAGAATGCGCTGAAAGCGCTCCTCATCCGTGCCCCACCGGTTGTGCAGGGCGATCGCCTCCCGCAGTGCAATCATTGAGGTGAAATCATAGGTAGATACCTCAAAGCGCTGGCCATCATCGTGAAAATTAATTGGGCGACCCTGACTATCTTTCATCACGCCTCGCCAACCAATAAAGGTGGGACGCACTGCATCATAGGCTGTCGGATTAATGTACAGTGCTCCCAAGCCTGCCGGACCACACCACCACTTGTGGCCGGTAAAGGCATAAAAATCAGCCTTAAGTTCCGTCAAATTCAGTGGCAACGCCCCCACGGACTGGGCCGCATCGACCAATACTCGGACATTGGCATCGTGACAGGTTTGCACCATGTCTGCCATCGGCAATACTTGCCCCGTATTCCACAACACATGGCTGAGAATCACCAGCCGGGTTTGGGGTCTCAGATGAGCACTCATTGCTGCAACCGGATCACCCTGGTTTAAGGTTTCCATCAGGGGGCAGAAGGAGTACTCAATGCCGAAGCGTCGCTGGAGTTCATGTACCGTGGCAATCACAGCAGGATACTCACAATCCGACAGCAGGATGTGGTCTCCTGCCTGCCAGGGCAAACCCCATAGGATAATGTTGCAGCCTGTCAACACATTATGGGTGAGGGAGAGAGTTTTGGGAGGGACGTGCAGGGCTTGGGCGATCGCCTCTCGTGTGCGTTCAGTCTCCTTTGCCGCCAACCCATAGGCCGCCATCGAAAATGGCCCCTCGGCTTGTAACGTTTGGTGAGCCTTCGTAATAGCTGCGATCGCGCTTTGGGGGAGTGGTCCCTGGCCCCCGTAATTAAAATACGTCTTGGTCTGAAGCGCCGGAAACTGTTGGCGCTGCTGGACGAGGCGATCGGATTCAGGCGGTGCAAGGGTCATGGGTGAGTAACGTTAAGTAATAGGATGTCCGTCGTGTCACTAAGATGTCACTAATGAGGATAATAGCGTCACCGAAAAGTAATAATGGCACTGGAGATATAGAGTACACCACTAGAGCCAATCTCCTGGTGTTGAATGTTGCTTTGTCCATCATTTTCCGACGGATTGGAGGCAATAGCAGACAAACCGGACAAATCACGCTAAATTAATTAAGTAGTGGTGTAACTACGAAAACTGGACAGTAATCATAACTAAAGAATAGCAACCAAAGAATAGCAACTAGGTAATAGCGCCCCAGACTTCATTCCATGTAGCTACCCTATTCCGTATATGCCCACATTAGGTGATGGAGAGATAGGCATACCCTTTGTCCACCGTAGCCCAGAGATGACTGCATCTGGGCAAGAAACTGTCGGGTCTCTCCGCGATCGCAGCCCTTGTGGCGACAACCCCCATGGCGGAGAGGGCGATAATCCTGGGAATCCTCAAACGCCTGCCAACCACTTCAACGGCAACCCACCGTTGAGTCGTACAGGGGACCAACCACCTCCCATTATGCTTACGGATGACCTGTTGTTGCATTATCAACGATGCCAGCGACGGGCATTTCTAGATCGTTACGGTGATTCGTCAAAGCGTGATCCTACTAGCGATTATGTTCGCAAACTCCAACAGGACAGTGCCATTCATCAGGCGAAGATTTTATCTGCTTACGATACCCAGCGACCGAATTATCCTTCTCAAGCGTGGGATGTTGGATTTGCGGCAACCTTAGCGCTCATGCGAACCGGAGTGAGTTACATCGAGCGACCGGTTCTCCAAGTTCATTACTCTGACACCATTACGTTTTTGAGCCGCCCCAAGCTCTTGGTGCGTCAGCCTGGAACCTCTCGCCTGGGTGATTGGCTCTATCTGCCAGCAGACATCAAACTGGGGAAGCGACCCAAGGCCGATTATCAAATTGTGGCCGCATTTCATGCCTATCTGCTGGCCCTAATTCAGGGGCGTTGGCCGACAGGGAGTTGGCTATTCTTGCGCCATGGTAACCGATATGGGGTCAAGTTGCCAGACCAAATCCCTAAGATGGAGACAGCGGTTGTTCAGTGCCTCAAAATGCTTCAAGATGCCAGAGAACCCAAGGTTTTTATCTCCCGTAACCGCTGTGATTTGTGCCACTGGTTTGGGCATTGTTACAGTGTTGCCCAAGCGGAAGCCCATCTTTCCCTGTTACCGGGGGTTACCCCCAGTCGCTATGCCCAACTCCAAAATCTCAACCTCACCACAGTTGAGGCATTAGCCCAGGCCACGTTTCCCGCACTGGCCTCCCTTCCAGGGTTTGGTAGCCACACTGCGCACAAACTCGTTCGTCAAGCCCAGGCCACCCACCAAAATCGTGCCCTGCTACTCCCCCCTAGCGCTGATGATGGTGTATCCCGTCCCCCCTTACATCAATGGATCCCTACGGCTCCGGTCGAACTCTACTTTGATATTGAATCGGCACCAGAGCAGGGTTTAATCTATTTACATGGTGTTGTCGTTGTCGATCGAGAGGCCAATACTCAGACGTTCCACGGCTTAATGGCGGAATCCCCGGAGGAAGAAGGGGATATTTGGCACCAGTTTCTCGATCTGATGGCTCAATACCCCACGGCACCTGTGTTTCACTTTTGTCCCTATGAAGCTCAAGTGGTGAGAAAGCTGGGGGATCTGTATGGGACTCCAGCCCCAGCCATTGATCAGCTATTGCGGCGGTTTGTGGATTTACACGATCGGGTGACTCACTCCGTTGCTTTACCGATTGAAAGCTATGCCCTGAAAGCGATCGCCCACTGGGTCGGGTTTGAATGGCGAGAGGCGGGAGCGAATGGTGCCCAGTCTATTTTTTGGTATGACCAATGGCTAGAAACGGGCGATCGCACCTATCTGGACCTGCTGCTGTGCTACAACGAAGATGACTGTTTGGCTACTTGGCGAGTCAAAGACTGGCTGGTGCAATTTCTTCGAGATCCACAGATCCCCTAGTTGGGGAAACTCTGGCAGAATAATGGGGTTAACGCTTACGCCAATGACAGAGGAGAGAGACACAATGGACTTAATGGGCATGGTAAGTCAGGCCATTCAGATGACCGATACCGAAGCCGACAATGGCATCATGGGCACCGTGTTGGGGGCGCTGAATAATGCCCCAGTGGACAACAGCAAGATTGGCGGCATTGCCAGTGTGATCCAGCAGGTCTTACAGAATCAGGGGGATGCCAGCTCTCTGATTTCGATTCTGCAAGTGGTGGCCTCCACCGGGGCGGTGGAGCAGTTCCTCGCTTCAGACCAGGTGAGTGCGATCGCCTCCCAAGTGGGCGTAGAGCCAGAGATGGTGCAGAATGTTGTGCCCATCATTGCTCAATTTTTAACCAAAGGGTCCAACGCTCAAGGGGATGGTATGTTGAGCAAGGTGCTATCGGGAGAGGTAGATTTGGGCCAAATGGCGAATCTGATCAATATGGCCGGTCAATTTATGTAGCACAGGGGAAGCGATCGCCCCCCTCGTTTCCTAGCGATGTTGGGGAAGCGATCGCCATTCGCCTGATTTTTGGCCCTTGACTTCCCACTAGGCTTTGGGAATCTCCCGCAGCGCATCGAGCGCCTCTTGGCTGGATTTGAATCGGAGTTCAATATTGGCTTCAGTCATTCGTTGCAGCCATGCAGCAAAAGGAGGCGTTAGTTGGTCGATTGCCGGAATATCTAACCGAGACTCTTGATGGGGTAACTCTTCTGGAGTGCGTCCAGTTTGCAGAGTTAATAGGGTCATGCCTAGGCTATATAAATCTGAGGCTTTGACGGCCCGTCCGCCCAACTGCTCTGGGGCCATATATTCTTCGTTGCCCACTAGCGTCAGGATGGTAGTAGCCGTTAGTTTCTTGGACGCGATCGCTTGCACAGAGCCAAAATCCACCAGACATACCCGCGTCCCCGTTTCACCTGAGTCTGGAGCTGGCTGGGCCAGGAGGATGTTACTCGGCTTAACATCGCGGTGAATGACAACAGGGTTGTGATTGTGGAGATAGGTGAGGATCTTGAGAATCGATTTAGCAACCTGACGAGTTTCTGACTCAGTAAAGGTCCGCCCACTTTGAAGGTACTTATCAGTGGAGACCCCTTCAATGTAGGACTGAATCAAGACTAACGCTTTTTGGTTTTTGGGGAGATCAATTTCAAAGTAGTCCAGATATTGTGGCAAATCTGGATGGTCCAACGACTTCAGGGTGTTAATTTCCCGCTCAAATAATCTCAACATGTCCGGATGGAGATCATCATCGATGGAGATTAGCTTGAGAATTACGGGTTGCTCATCGCTCAAGTCCTGCGCTAGGAGTGTCCATCGCCCCGACTTTTTCCCTAGCTGCTTTTCAACCTGGTAGCGATCGCCTAGGATTTGACCTGCCATATTATAATTAGAGGCTGTACATGATGAACTGCAATCATTCTCGGAATAATGCTAAAGATAGCATCTGTCCGGCCTAAAATTCGCATCTATTGATGTAGCTTTAGCAAAAATTTCCTTTATCTTGAGGGCGAACAGACCTTAGGATGAAATATGGACGATTGCAATACTTTGTACATTGTCACCTCTTAGGACCGATGAATGAGTCTAAGGGAGCATCTGTCCAAGCGCTGTATCGATTGACCACTCGCTGTCTCACGATTACCTGCACCGCCAAATCGTAACTTTAGTTTGCCATAACATGTCCACCACTTCTATCTCGATTCGGTCAACTCAATATTCACTGATTAGTCGTTTAGCTGACTGTATTGAAGCAACTTGGCAGCGATATCTAGAGTTAGCACCCTATATGCTGCCAGAGGATTTGGGGTATGTGGAGGGTCGATTGGAAGGGGAACGGTTGGTGATCGAGAACCGTTGTTACCAAACTCGTGAGTTTCGGAAAATGCACTTGGAGTTGGCGAAGCTGGGCAATGGCCTGGATATCCTCCACTGCGTGATGTTTCCGCGCCCAGAATTTGACCTGCCCATGTTTGGTACGGACTTGGTGGGGGGGCGTAACCAGAAAATTAGTGCGGCCATTGTCGATTTGTCCCCTACTGACCCGAATCATCAGTTGCCGGATGGCTACAACACGGCGATTCGAGTGCTGCCAACCTATCCCTTTTCCCAGCCCCGTGAATTACCACCTTGGGGCACCATTTTTTCAGAGTTTTGCTTGTTTATTAAACCCGTGGGAGACAAAGAAGAAGACTGGTTTTTATCCCAGGTCCAGGCTTGGTTGTCTATTCATTGCCAGCAAGCGATCGCCACTTCACCCACCCCAGAACGCCGCCTGACCTTGCTAGCGGGACAACAGAACTACTGTCGTCAGCAGCAACAAAATGATAAGACCCGGCGGGTGCTAGAGAAAGCCTTTGGGGAAGCGTGGGCTGAGCGCTACATGAGTACGGTGCTCTTTGATTTGCCGCCATCCAGCTAGTTGTCAAAAATAGTTACAATTGCTGAGTTACGACTCATTACGAGGCAAACTAAATGATACGTTAACGTCAGCAGAGTTATTTAGTCATTTGTTGGTGGACTTCGGGCACTATGGCAGCAGCAACCTCGGCTCCCAGCCTTCTATCCCAATTCGTCAGTATGGTGTTGGGCATCAAGCCTATTTTTAACGTGGCCAAACACCAGGCCCGTTCCATGATGGTCAAACGGGCGGCAACCATTGGGGTGGACTGGCCCGGAGAAGTGGCGACATTGCGAT
>JBFRWC010000252.1:0-15621 GCA_051439365.1 Leptolyngbyaceae cyanobacterium | reverse complement strand
GGAGGAGGCGATCGCACCGCAATTCTTTTCCGGCCTTGAGCTGGACCCAAACCCCACCGTGACTGTCATCGGTTACCGAGGCTGATGGGGAGGGCGCAATGGGTCGTCCGGCCTTGACCATCGACCGAGTGTCAAGAGTGACCCGATGCTGAAACGCCGTGTCCAGTAGACAATCGATAATCGTCTGCGATGTATTAGTTGTGGGGAATACGCGACCGTCTGTCTCCGTTTTCAGAGCCACGCCCCGGTGGGCAAACCATGCTATGGTGTCTTGAGGTTGGAACTGCCGGAACGCCCCTTTTAGAACACGATGGCCACGGGGATAGTGAGCCACTAATTCATCGGGGTCAAAGCAGGCATGGGTTACATTGCACCGTCCACCGCCAGATATTTTGACCTTGGTTAGGGGATAGGCACCCGCTTCCAGAATGGTTACCTTGGCGTGATTGGGATTTGCTTGGGCGCAAGCGATCGCCCCAAACAGTCCAGCCGCTCCCCCACCAATCACAATAATTTGTTTCACCCGTCATGTTCTCCGCCCATTTTTGGGAACAATAGTTGTCAAAGGGTGCTACAGGTAGAATCAACATACAGGCTTTACAGATAAGGAATTGCAAAGGAATGTCTCTCGATAAGCTAAAACCTGCGAACTCCCAGGAAGTCAACGTTTACAATCCCTACTACCAAGGACGTAAGCGCAACGCTCTGCCCTACGCCATTAGTTTATACCGGGAGGGAAATCTGGAAGGAGAACGCACCATTGAAGGCGGGGAGAGTATCCCCTTTGTGGCCACTTGGAGCGTTTCTAACCTTCCTGCTGATTTAACCCGACTACGTATCCAGTTTGATGGTAACGCCGAGTTGAGTTACGAGTTAATTCTCGCAAACTTTGAGTTTATTGACTATTTGATTGAGGTGCTGTTCAGTATCAAGCGGGCAAAAATTACCGATTTCTCCCAAGCCTTCTATCGCAAGTTGCTCCGATATGAGGAATGAGAGCATCATCTCAGTCCAAAGCCTAGCTTATCCCTTGGCTCTGGAGAATGGCACCACAAGCTAAGGCTCTTATTTCATCAACCCACCCAATTGACACCTTCATTCTTGGATGGGACAGAGGATAGGGGTTTGGAAATGGGAGGGACGCGCCGCTGTTGTCCGTTTGGACCGTTCATCGCTGATGACGAACTCTCTTGTGCGGAGCGACGAGAGGCTTGCGTGGGTTGGGTTGGGCAGGTGCCTGAGGATTGGGGCGCAGTACGACCAGGGGGTGTGATCTGATTCCCAGGAGATGGCGATCGCTTCTCCCCATTAACCTGACCCGGTTGAGTAACTGGCGGGGTGCTTCTGGTTTCAGAATCAGAACGTCCAGTTGCCCGTTGACGCTCTGGCAACACGACTTTTTCCATGATGAATTCAACCGTCTGCTGTTTAATCCAACCACGAGTGGCCAAGACTTCGCCAAACTTCATCCCTGTCGCTTTTTGATCATTCAGGGCGACCTCAATTTGGCCCCGGTTGATTAGACCTGCATCGACCAAATAGCTGCCCAGACGCTTTTGGCCTGCCAAACTGGGGGCGAACTGAACCTGGTAGCGATCGATATTGTCTCTGTGCATAACACATAACCCCTCTGCCAATCTCTGACCCATAACCCAAATAATTGGGGTACAGCATCCGTGCATTCGCCTATTATAGCGACCCATTTATGAATCTTTCTTGAGGTGCCATGAAGATCCCATGAACCCTCCGGATACAGCCATGATCCCAGCCTGGAAAATGGGCCATAAAAAAGCAGTGGTTATGCTCCGCCTTACCACCGACAAATCGCCTTTGAGACTGTTGATGGCTTCTCCTTAGCGTGAAAGACGTAAAGTTTGAGGCGTAAAGTCTAACTGCTTGGGTGTATCAAAATTACAATGGGACCAGGGCATGTTTTAAAGGTTGGCCAAGGCCCAGTACTTAGCCCAAATATAAGATTCCAGGTGACTTTAGAACAGGCATCAGAACTTGGTGGGATCGGGCTGGAGGTCATGGGCGACCCATGTTCAGTGTGGATCTAACTGCGTTTTTGTTATAGTCTCTAGTTTTTGCTGTTATGCGCTCTCCTAACATGCCTTCCTCTGAAGGGTTTCCATCCTATTCTGCGAGTCTTCTGGCGACAGCCAACCAACAAGTCCAAGATCGTCTAGCTCTATATCAAGTTTTTCTGAGAATCTATGAGCAAAACCAAGATTTACTGAACGGTATTTTGGAGCTTGAGCATTCTGGCAATCGTCTCTTGTCGGCGACGATGCTGACTTACGTTCAAGGCGTGGTCTTGGCCGATACGGTGTACTTGGTGACAAATGTGATGGAAGGCCGAACTCAAGTGATCACTCATCCTGATGCGTGTTGGACAATTGGGCGCGATCGCCATTCTGCCACCTTACCCATTGCGGATCGGCGACTCTCACGACGACATGCCACCTTGTCCTATAACCCGGATACCCAACAGTTTGAGTTGGATGACCTCAACAGTACAAACGGCTCCTTTGTGAATGAGGAGCAAATTGTGAAGCCTCAACCTTTGCAAGATGGCGATCGCATCCGCCTGGGTGGTGCCGGGTTTACCTTTTTCACCTACAATCTGCCCATCCAAACAGTGGATGCACCATCCCCAGATGATGACCTAACCTCACCAGGAGTTGACCCAGAGGAAGACCCAAAACAGACGGCTGGACTGGAACCCTCATCGGAGCGCCGGGAATCCCTGAGCGAGGCTTGCCCCGAAGATACGATGGTGGTCCTAAAACCGTTGCGATCGTCTGATCTCTGATCCAATCGGCTTTAAGGAAATCGATTTTAAGGAGATCAGCTTTAAGGGCACCAGCTTTAAGGGCACCAGCTTTAAAAGCATCAGCTTTAAGCGGATCAGACTATTCTTGACCTGTAAGTCGTCGCCACAAGTCCATCGCGTCCTCACGGGAACGACCCATATTTTCTTCGTAGCGCCGCCAAAACTGATCCCACCAACCCACAGGTTCTTCGTGGGGACCATCGTATTCTGTGGGACGACCAGTCAGCCCATCCACGACTAAACTGCCGACGTAATCGGCTTCGGCGTAAACCTTGGCAATCTGCTGCCGAATATCTTGCATATCCGTTTCGGAGACAATGCCGTTGCTAGTCGCTTTGTAGAACTGCACCGTGACGCGAATGGGGAAGTCAGGGTCGCGTTCGATCGCCAAACCGTCAATTTCGGTAAACGGTCCTTCCACTTCTCCATGACCAATCACCGCTGCTTCCACATCGCCTGCCGATTCAAGCATCATTGAATCCATGGCAGCGGACGGCATGGCCATTGATAGATCCTCCTCACCGCTTCGGTAGGCGTTGGTTTGTTTCAGGGGGACTTGAATCAGCATCACCAAGTTCAAGCCATCTGATTCTGTATCCTCGGTTGGCTCAGCCGCACTTGGCCCAGTCGTACTTGGCTCATAGGTATCCTCTGGATCGGGTGTGAGGAAATCACTGATGCGTTGTCCGGTGAGGCTGGCGCGATCGCCATTTTGATTAAAAAATAAGCGTTGACCCCAGGTCAGTCCTGCTTCAAATCCATCCCTCTGGTTATCAATAATCGTAACGCTGGTGCCCTCACGGGTAGCAAGAATCGTCAAAACGGCTGGATTTTCTGGATAGGACTGATAATTAAACAACACTGGGTTAAATTCCGCCCTCCCCTCCTGCGGGACGGGGAGGAAGCAAGCTTGGGCACTAACTAGCACATGGCTGTCCCGGTCCGCCAGCAAGGAATTTTCCCGGCTGGTCCAAGAGTCAGGTTCCGACAAGTACAACCGCAAATTTCCCAACAATTCCTCCAGGGACACACTCCGTAACTCCTCCCCTTTTTCGTTGCCCACGGGAACATAAAATCGGTCAATGGGAATGTCAGCGGTGGTATCAGTAAAATTGGGGTAACGAATCACGGGCATGAGGTGGAGTTGGTAGTCGCCCGTTTGGGGATTTTGCTGCTGTACTTGGATGGTCATGTCACTGATGTTGGGGCCAACCGCAGAATTATTGAAGCGTCCGGTGTCCTCCCAGGTGACGTTAAGGATATCCAATCCGTAGGCTTGGGCCAAGGTTTGGGCAGTGCCATCAAAGGTCATCCCCACGGTTTGCTCAATCACTTGGCGATAGGTGTTGTAGGTGGTCATCTCATCATCACTAAAGCGAATCAGTGGAGCAGATCCATTGTTCATCGGATTTTGACTAGGCATGGTGGAATCGGTGGAACTTTCTGGCTCAAGGTCACTCTCAACGGTCGCCTCTTGGTTGAAATTAACGCCATCAATACCAAAAGACGGGACATTGGCGATCGCCGCTTCGCCCTCCCCACCCTCACTTCCATTGTTCTCAAACTCTGAAAACTCTGGCGATAGGGCGATCGCACTGCCAACAGGTGACAGTTGCAATCCCATGAAATTTCCTGGTCCCCGTGGTGATAGGGCAAACGGCGATACCATCAGTAACGTGGATATAGCAACAATCGACCCAATTGAGCGCATGAGTGATTCCTCCAAGGGGTGGGTTCAGCGTGATCATGGTTCTACCATAGGCGAGAAACCAGGAGCGATCGCCCAGGGTTACAATTTCTGATACGCAGGTTGTTGAACCAGATTATCGGCCCAGGTTATCGAGGAGGAATCACAGAACCATGACCATTGCACCGTGGCGATCGCCCCTCAGCCGTGCCCTGCACCGCAATCGTGCTCTGCCCAATGCCCGTTATGTGCAGATTGCCACCGTCCGTACGGATGGGACTCCTGCTAACCGCACGGTAGTCTTTCGGGGGTTTGGCCAAGAGTGTGATGACCTGCAATTCGTCAGCGATCGCCGCAGCGACAAGATCCAGGATCTCCAACACCAACCGATGGGGGAATTGTGCTGGTATTTCCCCAAAACCCGTGAGCAATTTCGGCTACTTGGCCCAATCACGGTCGTCAGCACCGCAACCACCGCAGCCGATCGGCAACAGCAGCGCTATCAACTCTGGCAAACCCTATCAGACAATGCCCGATTGCAATTTGGTTGGCCCCACCCCAAACAACAACGCACCGAAGAAACAGTCTTTGCCACCGTTCCCCTGGATTCCACCCACCCAGTCCCCAACTTCTGTGGGTTGTTCTTGCAGCCATTCCAAGTCGATCACCTGGAATTACGGGGCAATCCCCAAAACCGCTGGCTCTATCAACGAGGGCCAATGGGGAACTGGACCCAACAGGCGGTTAACCCATAACTTACATTTTTTTGAGGCTGTAAGCGATCGCGTCTTCCAGTTCTAGTTGGCTCAGACGAGTCACCACAAAGACCTCTTGGGCGGTTTTACCCTTACGGGCAATCAGCTTAAACCCTCCTTGGATAGGCACTGAAACTTTCAAACGAAAGGTTTGAGCATTGGAACGTACCGTTTTGAGAACGGCAGGGGTTACGGTTTCAACACCGGGGCATTGAGTGAGGCGTTTTAGAATCGGAATTAATCCGGGTAAATGAGTTGAGTGGTTCCAAACTAATCGACCGCTTTGACTTCCTGCCACAATCACCATTCCTCCCCTTGCGCCTTCCCCCATTCTCTCATCATGAGGAACTGTGGCGACGGACATATTTCATCATCATGGGTTGGAGGGTAAACTGAGTGCCAGATGGAGTGGCCACTTTTTCAATCAACGATCGCCGTCCCAAGGATTCCAACGCCTTCAGGGTGTCTGAGGTAGAGGTGTCAGTGGCGATCGCTTGGCGCAGTGTCCCAAGTTCTAGGGGAGAACCCTGGGCCAAAATGGCCATGATTTCTCTTTCTAGAGAAGACAATCGCTCAAATTGTTTGTAGAGCAAGTAAGTAAAATCGCCCAAATAGAAGGTATTTTGGTCCAGAAATTCGGTGACGCTGCCGCCAAACAAGTCTTTAATCGTGGCCGCAATAATTTTGAGGGCCAAAGGATTGCCACGATAGGCCATAATCAGGTCGTCCCAGATTTGTTTATCCTGTAGCCCTTGCTCTGCCAAAATCTCGCTGGCTCCCTGGTCAAGTCCCTTGACCCGCATGGAGCGGACGGGGCGATTTTGCCCTTCTAGGCGAGCCACTTCCTTGGGCTTTTCCCACCCGGTCAAAATCAGGCAGCTTTGATGAGATTCTTCCCCAATGCGTTGTAGCAACGTGCCATAGGCTTCAAACCCAGATTCGTATTGCCCTGCTAGCTCATGCCTTTGCAGAATCAATTGAATATCTTCCAAGACCAGCAAGCATCGCTGACAGTGGAGGCTGGTCATGACCTGCTGGATTTTGCTGGAGATAGTAGGGTAAGGTTCATCCTCTGGGGAAAGAGTCCCGTGAGGATCAAGAACACTGAGAATATCGGTGAGGAAAGATTCAATCGGGCCAGGGTTTTGGAGCGATCGCCACACCAATACGTCAAACTGATCTTGCAACTGTTCCGTTAGTTTGGCAGCCAACGTCGTTTTCCCAATGCCGCCAATACCAATGAGCGCAACCAGATGACAGCGATCCCGTTGAATCCATTGGTGCAGTTCAGCCAACTCCTTGTCTCTGCCATAGAATACAGACGTATTAGGAATGCCCTGCCATTGCCGCACATCAGCAAGGTCGAGGCTGGAATCACGAGTTGCAGGCCCAGGATCAGGGGATGGAGGCGGATCTGCGGTCGGCTCCGGTGGGACAATGATTTCAGACAGGCGATACCCTAAGGTTTCCAACAACTGGGGAACCCGGCTCCAGTCTTTGACTCGCTGAATGGGATGCTCCTGCTTGATTAAAAGCGTTTCAATGTAGCGATACAGCCCTCTAGAGAGGTAATTTCGGACGGTATCGCCCGCAACATGGGCTTGAACGGCAATTTCATTGGGACTGAGGCAGCATAGCACTCCCCGTAAGTATCGTTTTTCAACGGGAGTTAAGCCTCGTCCCTTTGCTTCTGCCAAATCAAAATATAACCGTTCTAAGTCCCAGTTGTTGGCAGCATCTACAAATCCATCATCGGCAGTGGAAAGAGATGATTTGGATTCATGTGGCATGGCTTCAGAGGTATTTAATGGGAACTAATGAGAACTAAGAGATAAAAAAGCAACTGACTCCACATGGGCAGTCTGCGGAAAAAAGTCAAAGGGGTAAACCCCATTCAAATGATACTGTCTGCCGTCTGGTAACGACGCATCACATAACATTTTTAAGTCACGGGCTAAGGTGGCAGGGTTACAACTGACGTAAACAATGTGCTGAGGGTGGAGCGATCGCACCGCCCCCATCACTCCGGCCTCACACCCTTTTCGAGGCGGGTCCAGAAGCACGACATCTGGGGCATCGAGGGTAGGTACTCGTTGCTTCAATTGAGGCAGCATCGCTTCCACCCTGCCGTTATAAAAGGCAACATTGCGGATGCCATTGGCGGCTGCGTTATCGTTGGCCTGTTCAACGGAGGGTGCATGGGATTCAATCCCAATCACTTGGCGAACCTGTTGGGCTAGAGGTAGACTCAGCGTCCCAATGCCACAATAGGCATCCAGAATCGTTTCAGTCCCCGTCAAATCTAACGTTGCTTGCAAAACAGCGAGTAATTGTTCCGCCTGTTCGGTGTTGACCTGGAAAAAGGTGGTGGGACGAATTTTCAGGGTGATGCCTGCAAACTCTTCCAATAGAAAATCTTGCCCCGCAATCGGGATGGTTTCCGCCCCTAAAATGGCGTTGGTGCGATCGGGATTGACGTTGAGGCAAACCCCTACCATTTCTGGGTAGCGCTGCAACCAGACTTCCGATTGTTCCATTAGTCCCTTGAGGTGGCGATCGCGGGACACCAGCGTTAACAAGACCTGACCCGTATGCCGTCCCACCCGCAAACTCACATGGCGCAAGGTTCCCTGATGTCGCTGTTCGTTATAAATTGACCAGCCTTGGGCTTGAATATCCCGCTTGATGTTCGGCAAAAGCAGGTCAAAGGCCATATCTTGCACCGGGCATTGATTGAGGTTAATCAATTTGTGGCTTCCCTTCTGATAATACCCCGCCTGTACTTGGCCGTTGACGGGCGATCGCCCCAGGGGATAAGCCACTTTGTTCCGATACTGCCAGGGTTGGGATGCGGCGACTGGATGGACGAGTGGTTCGGGAAACCCGCCAATCCGTTCCAGGGCTTGCCGAACTTCAGCCTGTTTGGCCAAAAGTTGGTGCTCATAGCTCACCGCCTGCCACTGACAGCCGCCACACTTATCCGCTACGATGCAGCGAGGCTGTACTCGATGGGGCGATGGGGTTTCAATCTGCAACAGCTTGCCATGGGCAAATGAAGGTTTAACCCGCACCAGCCGCACCTGGAGGCAATCACCGGGTACCGCATTCGGGACGAAGACGACGCGATCGCCCCAGCGTCCCACCCCATCACCTCGATTACTCAGCCGCTCCACCACCACCCGCACCACAGCCCCTTGGGCCCATGTTTCTGCTGCATCCACCATCTTCCCGCCCTCGGCCCTTGCCATCATCTACCTCTATTTTTCTTCACGCGACCCAAGCACACGACTGGGTGCAAAAATTAAGACTTTTCATATAACTTTACCTTTGGCGGCATACGCCAAACCCGCTAGAATACTAGGGATAGCCAAACCGTTGCAATAATCAATACTATATCCATGAGCGTAGTCAGTAACGTTATTCTGAATGCCGATGATGAGCTTCGCTACCCAACTAGCGGAGAACTGGAAAGCATGAGATCCTTTTTTGGCACCGGAGCACAACGCCTCCGCATTGCTGGTATCCTTGCTGAAAATGAAAAGAGAATTGTTGACCGTGCCGTCGGTCGTCTGTGGCAACGTCGCCCTGACTTTATTGCCCCTGGGGGTAATGCCTATGGCCAAAGGGAACGTGCCCTATGTATTCGAGACTACGGTTGGTATCTACGCCTGATCACCTATGGTGTTCTCTGTGGCGACAAAGATCCCATCGAGTCCATTGGGCTGATTGGGGTTCGTGAAATGTACAACTCTTTAGGAGTTCCAGTTCCTGGGATGGTGGCAGCCATCGAGTGCTTGAAAGATGCAGCCCTTGCCCTGCTAGATGAAAACGATGTGCTTCAAGCTGCCCCTTATTTTGATTACATCATCCAATCGATGTCGTCATAATGTGTTGTGTTGCCGATGCGCTGTTAAAAGCTGAATCTAGCTCGTCTCCGAGCTGAATTTTTATGGGGGAGGTGGTCAACATTGGCCACCTCTCTTGCTTTATTTGGAAACAATGATTTGATTCTTAGCGTTCTAACTCATCATAGAAGGACTCCACCCAAGGCAACTGGGCCAGATCCTCAAAGCTGACCGAACGCCGCTGATCCAATTCCTGCATTCGCCGCTTCTCGGCATACAGTTGTTGCTGATAACGTTCGCATAACTCCGGCGCAGCAGTGATATCGGTCTGCTGCAACAAATCGCGGAAATGTTGGTAGCGCTTTTCACACATCACCCGTTCCAAACAGTCAGTCGCTGCCTTGATCACCAAGGGGGCGCGTAAAATATCCCGTTTTGTTTTTTCATTCAGTTGGAACAGATGCGACACTTGCTCTAGTTGATTGTCGCTCCCTGGAATAGCCGTTTCCACGCAGGCATACCGCAACTGAGCAATTAAATCCCAGGGATGGTCCTCAGCTCCGACCGGGTTAGTTTCGGTTGGGGGGAGGGAAGCAGGAGAGTAAGGAGTGGCGATCGCCAAAATGGTGCGCCAGAGAAATCGATGGTGGGAAAAGATAAACTGTAAGTCCCGCTCATCCAGGGCATCAACGACTGCCTGACGATGGGATGGCGCGTGCAGGTACACCCGTAATAGGGTGGCTTCGGCCTGTTCGAGGAAATCTACTGGCCCCACCACCGTGGCCTTGGGGATCTCTGCCCCGTCGGGGGACTTGCGCCGTTGCCGTCGCACTTGGACCAGTAAATTATCTGCCAACAGAGGGACCAGCCGACTATCCCCTTGGCTCAATTGCTCAGCACACTGGCGCACATAATGGGTGCGGCTGGTGGCATTGGAAATCTCACTCAGCAGTTCCACCACTTGTTGGCTCACCTGTTGGAACTGATCCGCCTGGGCCAGGTTTTTGTCGTGAAACAGTTGTTGGATTTGCCAATCGAGCCACAGAGGAGCCTGTTGGATCAAGGTTTGGTAGGCTGCGGCACTGTGGGATTGCAAAAACTCGTCCGGGTCTTTTCCCGCTGGAATGGTGAGGACTCGCAACTGGACATCCCCGCCGTAGGCCAATGCTGCGGCTTCCCCGATGGCTCGATTGGCGGCTTTGACTCCGGCGGTATCCGCATCAAAGTTGAGGATCACCTGCTTGGAATCGGTGTAGCGGAGGAGTTGTTTCACCTGTCCCACATTGAGCGCGGTCCCCAACGAGGCAACTGCGTTGGGAATCCCTGCGGCATGAAGGGCAATCACATCAAAATACCCTTCGACGACGATGGCCCCATCCGCTTGGGCGATCGCCTGTTTTGCTTTGTCCAACCCAAATAAGGTTTTGCCCTTGTCAAATAACTCGGTGTCGGGAGAGTTGAGATACTTGGGCTGGGCATCGGACAGCGTGCGACCACCAAATCCGATTACTCGCCCCTGCAAATCGTGAATCGGGATCATGAGGCGATCGCGAAACCGATCATAGTGTCCTCCTCCCTGTTTCCGAGGCACAATCAGCCCCGCTTGTTCCACCAACGACACCGGATAATGCTTTTGCTCCACCAAGTACCCATAGAGTGTCTGCCATCCCCCCGGGGCATAGCCAAGCTGGAACTGTTGTATCGTCTCTGTCGTCAGGTGACGGGAGGCTTGCACATAGTCCAGGGCCGCTTGTCCCTGGGGTTGCTGGAGGGCATGTTCGTAGAACCGAGCCGTGAGTGCCAGAATTTCATAAAGCTGCTCCCGTAGTGATAGCTTTTGCTGAAATTCTCGCCGCTGAGCGGGTTCCAGAGTTTGGACTGTCACCTGGTAGCGTCGGGCTAACCCCAACACCACCTCACTAAAGGACTGTTTCCCAATTTCCATCAAAAATTTGATGGCATTCCCCCCGGCTCCACAGCTAAAGCAGTAATAAAACTGCTTGCCGGGACTTACACTAAAACTGGGAGATTTATCATCATGAAAGGGACAAAGCCCCACCAGATCTTTGCCCTGCTTGCGTAGGACAACATGGTCCGACACAATATCGACAATATCGGCCCGTTCTTTCACCTGCTCAATCGTATCGGGATGAAGACGCGGAACCTGCATCAGTCGCTATGCTCCTACCAGTGTTTCCCAGTGCTTCCCAGTGCTTCCTAGCCAGTATTAAGCTAAAACTATTTTAGTTTGCGTATTTTGGTGGCTGAACCCCGCCTGCGGCGGGTTTCAGCCACGCAAATTAAATGGCAATCAGCTTATTAAGCATCAAGAAGCTCATGGTGTTTCCAGTCAAAACGCCATGAGCTTTGGGAGTAATTCATCGACGCTAAGATGGGGAGACCGCCTATGTGCCAGGGACTAGAGTCCAGGGAGATTTAAGCCACCTGTTAATTCTTCCATGCGATCGCGCATCGTCTTCGTAGACTTGTCATAGGCATCCTTCATCGCGGCTGCCACCAAATCCGATAGCACCTCAGCCCCTTCTTCCAGGACTTCAGGGGCAATTTCAACGCTGCGTGGCTCTTGGTTCCCACTCAACACCACCTTGACCATGCCACCACCAGATTGGCCTTCAATGTTCATTTGCTCCAGTTCTTCCTGAAGCTGTTTTGCTCCCTCCTGAACCTGTTGCGCTTTTTTGAAAGCTTCGGATAACTCTTTCATTTTACCGAGTCCGAAGCCAAATCCTTGACCTTTTGACATAACTATCCGTGACTAACTGTATGGTGTGGAATATAACATCTAAAACATTAACATCCCTTTCTGAGTCTCTCCTCTCTAATCAGGGCAGATGATGGCAAGATATCAAACATCACCCCTAACTAATCGGACGGTTCTAGCCGGATGAGTCCTGTATTCTAGAACTGCCCCATAAACTTTACCTCAGGATGTAAATGGAATGACCACTGTTGCTCTATCCTAGCTTGGATATGCTCAATCAAGGTGCGAATATCTTGGGCGGTGGCCTGACCTAAGTTAAGAATAAAATTGGCATGGAGGTGCGCAACTTGGGCAGCACCAATTTGATACCCCTTCAGCCCTGCCTGCTCAATGAGCCAGCCGGCTGAGTGGGATGGCGGATTACGGAAAACGCTTCCACAATTGGGCATATTGTAAGGTTGGGTGCGGTGGCGGTAGTCGAGAAAAGCACGAGTCCGCTCTAACACTTGGTCGGGTGGGTGCCCCGGCTCCAATTGAAACGTTGCTTGGGTCACAGCCAGTTGGCTTCCCTGGAGGACAGAAGTACGATATTGGAAGCCCATATCTTCGTGGTGAAGAATCCGCTGTTTGCCATCTAAAGACAGCACATGGGCATTGGTAAATACATCAGCTGTGCAGAGCTTATGGGCTCCGGCATTCATGACCACGGCCCCCCCAACGGTCCCAGGGATACCGGCAGCCCATTCCAATCCGCTCCAGCCTCGTTCAGCCGCTTTCCAAGCTAAACGAGCAATGGATTCTCCTGCCCCTACGGTCATCTGGCAACGATCATCATCAAAGTGAGTGTGACGTAAATAGCGCGTAGAAATCACTAACCCTGGAATGCCGCGATCGCCAATCAAAAGGTTGCTACCTGCACCCAATAGGGTAACAGGTTCACTATGCTGACTCGCCCAGCCTAGACTCAGTTGCAGGTCTTGTAGAGAGCGAGGGGCCGCATACAAGTCAGCAGGACCACCCACCTTAAACGAGGTAAACTTAGCCAGGGAAACTTGGCGTTTAATTAAGCAATTTTTCCGTTCCAAGGGAATCGGCTCAGGCGTTCCTCCCAGAACACACCATGCGTCGGGTTGCTGCTGCCGATTGTCTGTAGCGGTCTGGCGACAGCTAGGATGTACCGGAACAGCGGGGGCAGTACTCAGCGTACTGGTAACAAGTGACGGGGAAAGATGCGAGAAAGTCATCATCGTAAGGAAAAGAGAATGATTTAATTATGCTTATTGAAGAGGCAACCTGCTCAAGGCTCTGACCAAATCTTGCGACAACAGTGTGATGTATCAATAGTCGCTGCACCAGCCCTAATGGGAATAGACTTGGGACTCTGAAGTAACCCGCAACACGTCCTAAATTAGCAGGAACCAGTGCCATCGAATGACATTGGTATACTAACGTTACTCAATGGCTTCGCCTAACTGACGAGTTGGCCAAACACCATTTCTAGGTCAGATACCTTGGTGCGCTGGTAAAAATCAACTAAATCAGGAATCAGACGGTTAAGATTGCCAGCCCCTAGAAAGATCACGAGGTCGTTAGGCCGGAGAGCCTGCGTTAGAAGAGAAGCCACGTCTTCTAACGTAGACCGATAAAAGACGTTGGCATGATGGGTTGCGATCGCCTCCGCCATACATTGACCATTAATCTGCCCTGGCGCTTCCCCGGCTCCATAGACTTCAGTCACGAGCACCGTATCGGCCTGGGCAAATGCCGTACCAAATTCTTCGATAAACATGGCCGCTCGACTGTAGCGATGGGGCTGGAAAACGGCCACGACTCGGCCTCCCCGTTTTCGGCCTTGTTTTCTACTATCCGCTAACAACCGAGCCGCTGACAACGTGGCCTCAACTTCGCTAGGATGGTGGGCATAGTCATCGATAAACGTGATGCCGTGGTACTCGCCGTAGGACTCAAACCGTCGCCGCGCCCCCTTGAAAGACCTTAGGGCTGAGGCAATCGCGGGAAATTCGACCCCAAGCATTCGAGCAACAGCGATCGCGGCCAAAGCATTACTAAGGTTGTGCTGCCCCAATAGCGGGAGCCACATTTCTCCTAAAAGGCGATCGCCCTCCCACACTTCCGCCTGGGTTCCTCCTCCTTGACAACGCACCTGGCCCGCTCGGTAAGTTGCGCCACTATCAAACCGGGCACTGTAAGTCACTTCAGGGTTGAAATGCCGTCTCACATTATCACAGTCGATACAGCCAACCACCGTAGAGCAGTTATCAGAAAAGGTCTGAAAAATGTCAATTACTTCGCCCAAGGAGTGGTAATGATCGGGATGATCCAGTTCAATATTTGTAATCACCCCGACACGAGGCGCAAATTTGACCAAGGACCCATCTGACTCATCCGCCTCCGCCACCAGATAGTCCCCATCGCCTAAATGGGCATTTCCACCCCACGCTTCCACTTCCCCGCCCACAATAATACTGGGATCAAGCCCAACTTGGAGCAGCACATAGCCAATCATGCTACTGGTCGTGGTCTTCCCATGAGTCCCCGCGACAGCAATGCCATTGGATGCATTCATAAGGGCTGCTAACACATCGGAACGATGATAGATAGGACACCCCATCAACTGAGCCGCGTTATATTCAGGATTGTCCCTGTGGATGGCAGTTGAGCAGATCACTTGAGGCAACTGGTGCGATGGGCCAACCGTAACCTCTTTCCCTACACTTGATTGAAGCGGTTTCGCCTCTGAGGTTGAAGCGGTTTTGTGGGGATCAGAAGACTCAGGCTCCTGCTGAAAAAACTTGAGATTATCCGCTTGGTGGCCTAGGAAGATTTGGGCACCTTGCTCTTGCAATCGTCGGGTAATATGATTGAGCCGAATGTCCGACCCAGAGACGGGAAATCTCCGCCTAGTCAGAATGTGGGCGATCGCCGACATCCCGATGCCACCGATTCCGATGAAATGGAACGGTCGCCCATCAAAATTAATACCATTCTCCATCTTAACTCCTTACACACCACATCATTCCTCAACACGCGCATATCATAGCAGGATTTGCCATCCTACGTTATCCGAGCAGACACATGCCAGACTGGGACGTTAACTCTGGCCCATGACCACAAAGTTACCTTGACTATATGCCCCTTACCCCAAGATGTCCATGAATTCAGGGAATGACTCAAAACGTTAACATTGCAATGTGCGGCCCGTCCATTGTGGAAGATCCGTCAGGCTGGCCATGTTAGAGCAATTGTGTCGTGTGTGAAGTTCAGGAACCGCCCCCAAAACAAACAAGGCTCGGAGCAATAAGGAATCGTTGCCCTTCCAGCATCCCATGTCCTTAGCTATCGAAGCTTTACTTCTCTTTTGCCCAGTTCTCCATTAATTTCGCAAACGTTAGGTCACCATTCCACAGATGTAGGATGGTTCCACCTTGTTCTTCATATTCTGTGTTACAAGGTCTACGCTTCTGTTGTATTTCTAACCCCTAGTTCTCATACGAGATCTGCTGATAGAAAAGATACTAAAGGTGGGAGACATACCGTCTCCCACCTGATCCTTTATTTCCTGGCAAATATTTCCTGGCAAACCCCCAAGCCTAGATGACGAATTTTAATCGCACCATGAATAGGGATATATCCCTATATGATCCCTATATGGTGATATGATTGGTCTCAACATTGGAGGTTAGTCTTAAGTAAATATCATTAAGAGGGCAAGACGCAGTGATTAAAGTAGCAATCAATGGATTTGGACGGATTGG
>JBFRWC010000251.1:0-13975 GCA_051439365.1 Leptolyngbyaceae cyanobacterium | reverse complement strand
GAGGAAGGCGGTGAGGAGTGGGGGAGTGGGGGAGCGGGGGAGTGAGGGAGTGGGGGAATGGGGGAAAAGGCCGATAGCGAAGAGGGGGAGAAGGATGGGATAGGAGATGAAGTTGTAGCGGGGAATGGCGGTGATGTCTTTGTCGAGGATGTAGACGATGGCGAAGACTTGGATCAGTAAGCTGGTGAGAAGAAGGTAGAGGAGTTGGAGGGAAGGGCGCAATGCTACGTTTTTCCAGTGGTGCCGCAACCCTTGGAGGATGTGCCACCCTAGCCAGCTACTTAGAATTAACATGGTGATGGCGGCGGGAATGGCGATCGCCAACGGTTGGGATTCGACAGGTAGATTCATCCCCATCAAGATCCAGCCCATGATCGTTTGATAAAGGGGAGCAATGCGATCGCTCCAATCGGGCTTATAGGGTTTGAGCCAGTCGGTTTCGGGGCGGTTGATATGGCTCAACAGGGTCGGTATCCAGGGCAAGTAGCTGATGATGACAACGGTGACGCTGAGGCCGAGTTGACTCGCATATTGGTGGAATCGTTTGGAGGTGTTACTCCCTGATGCACTGAGTCGTCGCCACACGAGCCACCCACCGAGAGCCATCACCTGAGCCGTGAAGTCTAGCAGGAAAAAGTAATGGGTATAGAGACCAAAACTGTTGACCAGAGTCCAGCCCAAGAGCAGGGGCCAGGGGATCGTGCGATCGCTCAATATTCGTCGCTGCATGAGGACCAAACCAATCAAGGCCAGAATCGTCCAAAACATGGGCAAGGTATAGTGTCGGGCTTCTTGGGACAAATACACGGCAAAGGGGGACACCGCCATCAGCGCCGCTGCCATCAGTCCTGCGATGGGGGAGACCATCAGTCGGACTAGGAGGTAAGACCCCGCGACACAAAGAACGCCAAAGAGAGCTGGGAGCGATCGCAATACCCAAATCCAGTGGGGACTAGCCAGCACATGCGTCCCAGGTTCACTGATACCAGTGGATAGCAGGGGTAGCCACAACCCTAGCCAGTGATACTGTAAACAAAAGAACAACGGAGGGTGAACGGATTCAGTAGCGACGGCCTGGGTAATTTGGGCACAGCTTTGACCGGGCTGGTAGGCAAAGATGTTCGCCAATTCTGTCAGGGGAAAAATGGTCGTGAGGGGGACTGCCCCCAGTCCTCGTCCTAGGGTAAACAAAGCACCAATCACCTCATCCAACCACAGGGGTTTAGTGCCCAAGTGCCAAAAACGGAGAGCGATCGCCATCACCAAGATCAGCGTCAGCCGGATGTAATGATTTCGAGACAGATTCATGGACTGTAGCCTAGTCGCGGTTACCAAACCTCAAAGCACCCACCATCATACTGGGTTAGCCAACCCCATGCAGACCACAATAAAGAACTCCCCCACTCCCCCACTCCCCACTCCATCTCTCAAAAGCGATATAGTAGTCACCAGGCTAGTAATGATTCAGGCCAGTCTGATACAGTAGCATCATTGACCTGTCGTGCAGTATGGAGTGTCGAGTCCTGTGAGTGATTTGCCTGTGAGCGACGTGCAACAATTGCGCGATCGCCTTGAACAAGGATCGAGCAAACAAAAATTCCAGGCGATTCAAGAATTAGCAGCCCAGGGTCAAAGTGGAGAAACGGTGCTGACAGAGGTTTTGCGCCAGCGGGTCGATCAACCCATCACAGCGGTGGAAGGATCGATCATGCAGGTTTTAGCCAGTGCCACTTCCCCTGAGGTCCAGGTTTTCCTTTCTGAGCATTGGGGAGAAAAGGGGCTAGTCCCACTGCCATCAGAACGAGGAATCGACTACAGCCCCATTCAGCAAGCGCTGGTCCATAAGCAATACGAAGAAGCCGATCGCCTCACCCTCCAAAAAATGTGTGAATTGGCAGGTCCGATCGCCGCACGACGAAAGTGGCTTTATTTCTCTGATGTAGACCAGTTCCCGATTGCTGACCTCCACGTGATTGACCATCTGTGGCGGGTGTACTCCGAAGATAAGTTTGGTTTCTCGATTCAGCGAGAGCTATGGCTCAACAGTAAAAAAGACTGGGAACGCCTGTGGCCCAAGATTGGCTGGAAAAGTGATAACGGCTGGACTCGCTATCCCAATGAATTCACCTGGGATTTGAGTGCGCCGCGAGGACATTTACCTCTCTCGAATCAACTACGGGGAGTTCGAGTGATGGCTTCACTGATGAACCATCCAGCTTGGGTAGAATAGCTGAGGCTGGCCTTCGTCGTTGAGAGGGTTCTGTTGATCATTGATCATTTTAGTGGAAGTACCAAAGCGCAACTCGTTTTGCCCCCGTGTTTTTGCGGACCCACCATCACGTCCATTGGAAAAGTTAGGGGTTTTTGCGAGAGTAGTCCAGGCTTCGTATCCGTAGGATGGATTGTAGGTTAAGGTAATGCCTTCAGTTGGATAGCTGTTCAAATGGCTCTAGGCGATCAGTTGCACAGTCCTGCGCAACTCACCCGCGACCTCAATCTCATTCATATAAGTGTGCTACTACTATGATGACGCAAAGGTTTTCCATTGTTGCGCTCGCCATGATTACGTCGATTGCCACAGTTTCAGTGACGTACCATCTCCTCTCCCAATCCTGGTGTCTTCAACCACAGGCCAATGGCCAATCTCATCAGGTTTACCAACGAGGGGGATGCCGGTCTCCCCACGTTTCATCAGAACCCCTCAATCGCCTGCCGTTTTTCAACCGAATGGATGGAGTGGCGCAGTAATGCCTCTACCCTGGCAACAAGCCGGCCATAGAACCCCGGCTTCTTTGAGAAACTGGGGTTCTGGGCTACTGACTAGGCTTGGACCTCTTGCCATTAGGAATCACTGAATCAAGGATTCCATTGCCTGCTGTAGTGTATCGGTTAAACTGGCCACAGCCCTGCGACGACTGATTTTATAGTCAGCCCAGCGATCGCTCACGGAAATTGGTTGCCCAACGGTCAGTTGAGCATATTGTTGGCCCAATTTGGGGATTTGGCTCACCTCGCCCTTCGCTTGTCCTTTAATCTGAGTAATCATTTTCCACAGCAGCAGCAGGGTGTCTGCAAAGCGCTCCACCGTCGGATTATCGGCAACGTACTTGCCCGTCACACTCACAAACGTTTCGACCAAGTGCATATGCCAAATTCGCAGGTTGGCATCTTCGGCCACTAAGTTGGCCAAGCCCCGCTCCACCGCTGAAAGAGATTCCAAATCCTTGAGGTCTTCCCGATAAATCCGATCCCAACTGGCTTGCTCCAGCCGCCGACCCCGATCCGTTAACGTTCCCTTGGCCTTAATGCCAAAGGACTGCTCCGCCACCGTCAATGCCGCATTGAGCAGCACTTGTAACCGAGGGGCGATCGCGTGTTTCTCTTCCCAATTCGCTCCAGGAACCCTGTCTTCCTCCCCTGGCTTTACCGACGGGGTAATCTCCACAGGCTGCTGATAATAGTTGCGGTAAAAGGTTTCCATCACAGTGAGCAAATGCTCCGCTAGGTAGTGGAGTCGCTGATAGAGAATACTTTCTTGCTCGGCGGTCAGAGGAACTCCATTGGTGAGGTCGGCGATCGCCATTGCTGGCGGATGTTGGATGCCGCTGTCTTGTTCTAGCTGAGTCAGCAGGGTTTCCAGGGTTGCCCACGGAGCCACATGGAACCGATATTGGACGCCCAAGGGGACAATGAACACCTCTTCGGTGCGATCGCTCTTCTGCAAATCGTCAATACACCAGAACCCAAACTGGGCAATTCCTGGTTCCAGAGGACTGACAATCTCATTATGTCCATTGGTACCGCCCTCCGGTGCCGCTGCAACGGGAAAATCCCCACGGGCAAACAAGTCCCGAATCGAGCGTAGGCCAGCCGTATCCAATCGCCCTCGCCGAATCGGAGTCCCGCCTAGATGAGAAATGATCCAGCCTACTACCGATCCAGCCCACAGGGGAATGCCCCGGTCATAAACAAAGTGAACGTGGGGCGGAACACGGAATGATTTTCCTTTGTGACGGGCCAATTGGGGTAATTCATGCCACAGTGCTTGAGCAATGCAGGGCGGATCATTAGTGCTGGGATGACGAAACGCCAGCATAAACCGCAGCTTTCCGGCTTGAAACTGTTCAAACAGATCGGCCAGCGCCTCTCCGTTCACGAGGTCAACATGGCTGATATTCTGCTGCCAACGCAACCAGTTAGGGATGAGCATTCGTCCTAGCCGCAACACCCACGGGGTATATTGGGGTGGAATAAACTGGAGTGGTGGCTGGGCCTCGGTGATGGGTTGTGGCACAGTAAAAGTCCCTCCCAGAACAAGTGGTTGTGACTAATGTTAACTAACTGCTCATAATCTAGCTTGTTTTTGTCAAATCATTGCGGTGCTGTAGAGGTTCTTCACCTTGAGGCTTGGACTTGGTGGTTGGACAAGTCTTAAGTCGGTCTTGGGTAAAAACCTCCCTTCCTACCCGGAAAACCATGTACTATGTAGGGTGTACGTGTTGAAATCATTTTGAAATCATTGTGCCATTGTGTTTGTCCTAAACGGATACGAATACCTGTTGGGTTTCTTGCTGCTCTGTTCGGCAGTGCCTGTCCTCGCCCTTGCCACCTCCTTTCTGGTCCGGCCCAAACGTTCCGGTGTTGAGCGTAAAACCACTTATGAGTCTGGCATGGAACCCATTGGTGGAGCCTGGATTCAATTCAATATTCGCTACTATATGTTTGCCCTTGTTTTCGTCATTTTTGACGTTGAGGTGGTCTTCCTCTATCCATGGGCAGTCGCCTTCAATCAACTAGGGCTACTCGCTTTCATTGAAGTCCTCATCTTCATTGGCATTCTTGTTGTCGGTTTGGTCTACGCTTGGAGGAAAGGAGCGCTGGAATGGTCTTAAATACCAATGCCGCTGAGTCTAATCTGACTCTGGAGCAATTAATAAATCCTGTTGGCAAACCCCAAGTTACCCAGGAGTTGTCCGAAAATGTGATTCTGACGACTGTGGATGACTTACATAATTGGGCACGGCTGTCCAGCTTGTGGCCCCTGCTATATGGCACTGCTTGTTGCTTTATCGAGTTTGCTGCCCTCATTGGATCGCGATTTGACTTTGATCGCTTTGGTCTGGTGCCACGGGCCAGTCCCCGCCAAGCAGATTTGTTAATTACCGCTGGCACCATCACCATGAAAATGGCCCCAGCATTGGTCCGACTATACGAGCAAATGCCCGATCCAAAATACGTGATTGCCATGGGCGCTTGCACCATCACAGGCGGGATGTTTAGCATGGACTCCCCTTCAGCCGTGCGCGGAGTGGACAAGCTGATTCCAGTAGATGTCTACATTCCTGGTTGTCCGCCCCGGCCAGAGGCCATTGTGGATGCGGTGGTGAAGCTGCGCAAGAAGATTGCCAATGAGGCTGTGCAAGAGCGAGGGTTAATTGATCAGACCCATCGTTACTATACCCGTAGCCATAAGATGCAGCCTGTCCCCGATATTTTGACGGGTGAATATATCCAAGCTGTTTCTCGTCAGGGGCCACCCAAGGAGTTAATGGGAACGATGGCCGCACCCATGCAATCTGAACCCTCCGCAGTCGAGGCCGATGTGCCATCGACAGCCATGAATCAGGAGGAAGCATAGCTATGGCGAATGAAAACAGCCCAGAGGGCACTGAAGCAACTGCTATTGTGGAAGCGGGTCAGGTTTCTAAATGGCTGACAGATAATGGCTTTACCCATGACATTATGGAGCCGGACCATCTGGGGATAGAGGTTCTGAAGGTGGAGCGGGAAGTGTTGATCCCGTTTGCAACGGCGTTGTTTGCCTATGGGTTTAACTATCTTCAATGCCAAGCGGCCTATGATGCGGGTCCAGGCGACGATCTGGTTAGCACGTACCACTTGCTGAAGGTTGCTGACAACGTGACTCAACCGGAGGAAGTGCGGGTCAAGGTTTTCTTACCCCGCAATGATCCCAGGGTTCCATCCGTCTACTGGATTTGGAAGGCGGCGGATTGGCAGGAGCGGGAGAGTTATGACATGTATGGCATTATTTATGAAGGCCATCCTAACCTCAAGCGGTTGCTGATGCCGGAGGATTGGAAGGGTTGGCCATTGCGAAAAGATTACGTGTCTCCTGATTTCTTTGAGCTTCAGGATGCATACTAGCGGCTGATCTCGCTCATCCGTTTGCTTGGGGCACTGTTCTTCTCAATCTGTTCAATCTGTTGGGGGACGGCGATCGCCGTCCTCTGCTTTTTTATTTATGGCTCAGGTTCCGGTTCACTTTGGGAGGCTAGAAGCGATCGCTTAGATCGAGGAGAGACTCGAAGTTGTCTAAATCCGCTTCGGTGTAAGGGTCTGAGTCGCTGGAGTTGCTGGGCGGATCATTCTGTGGCTGAGGAGCAGATGGATGGCGATCGCATTCCTCTTCAACCCTTTGCTCATCGTCTTCAGACCTTGCTTGTTCAGCCTCTGGGGAATTAGAAGGAAGCTCACCCGCTGGGTCTGGGAGTTCGTCGTTCAAAACCGAGAAGAAATCACTCAAGGTTTGAACACCCAAGTCTTCTCCCTCCATTGCAGCCATAAAATTTGTGATCGTTGCTGTTCCCAATTCCATGCCATCAGGTGTTGGTAACTGATCGATGATCGGCTGATCTCCTGTATCGATTTGTTCTAAGGTCGGGTTAGCTGTAGATATTGGCCCTGAAGATTCGGTGGGGTGAGCATCGTCTGCCCCTGGATTAACCTGCCCTTCATTGGCCTTGGTTTGAGGGTCTTCTCCCGAGAAGTTGTCCTGCCGAGCCTCAGACCTCCAAGGATCAGCGAGCAGATCCGCATTAATGGGTTGGATGGGAGGTTTAATGGGTTGGGATGGTGCCACTGTCTCCATCTCCCACGAATCATGGGCATACACGTCATCTTCGCATAGCCCATCTCCTTCTAGGGGATCTTCGAGGGAATCCATAAAGTTGCCTAACGTTTCAGTCTCCGTGTCCGCAACCGTAGACTCTGTGGCGGCAGTGGTGGCACTCGTAATCAATTGTTGTAACTCAGGATCAAACAGAGCATCTTCATTGACCTCCTCATTAACTGCTTCGGCTACGGTGGTGGAATAGGCAGAGGAGTGAACATCGTCTTCAGGGAACCGATTCGAGGGCGGTGCCTGTGGTTGATCGTGTGATGGGTCGTTATCGCCCGGTTGCTGTGCCTCGGCTAGCTCGGCAGTTTCATTTTCCAATTGAGCCGAATAAGCTGACATGGCTTCCCGAATTTCTCGATCAGATAAGTCAGCAAAGAAATTGGTCAATGTGGACGTAACCAGTTTCTCAATTTCTTCGGGTTCATTTTGGGATGACCGCGATCGCTTCGCCTTTGGGAAAGATGACGATGATTCAGAGGCATCAACGACTGCCTCATCCAGTGCCTCGACTTCGGCAGCGACCTCGACTGCGGCAGGTGGCTCAACTTTGACAGACTCTTGAAGTGAGGCCGGACTGTCCAGCGTGGACACAGGTTGGGGGTTGGGGGGTTGAACGATGGAGGGAGGGCGATCGCTCTGTTCATTAGAGTCCTCTGGTCCAGTTTCCTCTCGTGCTTCACCAAAGAGTGCCTCGTCAAATAAATCAAGACCTTGATCAGTATCTGAGTCAGTCTCCTGATTGATATCGTCCACTGGTTCGCTGTTAGGTTGCCAATCTGTTTGAGTTTCAGGGTTTTGTGGAGGCTTCTTGGAGGGGGAGGCCGTTCCAGAAGCAGCCGTTCCAGAGGCAGCCATTCCAGAGGCAGCCATTCCAGAAGAAGACGTTCCAGAAGCAGCCATTCCAGACGCTTGGACTTCAGCCGCAAACACACTCAATTTTTCCGCATCTAAGTTGGCCAGATCGACCTCATCAAAAAAGTCGGTCAGGGTTGTTGTGACCAATCGATCCAGGTCAGTTTTGCGTCGTCGCTTGGGACCAAGGCGGACGACAGGCTCTTGTTCTGGGACCGCACTCTCTGGAACTTTGGTGGGTGAGGTCATTTCAGGCGGAGTGGCGGTTTCCCGATCGGGGAAGGGGATATCAGGAGATTCAGCCAGAGTAACTGCTTCAACATCAGGGGTTTTAAGCGCAGAGTCTTCAGAACCAGACACGGCGATCGCCATATCCGCCTCAGTTTCTCCGTCAGGGGCTGGATTGTCAGCCTTCACGGTTGATGGTGTATCTGCGGATGCTGGATCTGTCAACTCCATCGCGGCCTTGGCTTCTTCCTCAACCGTGGCGATCGCAACATCATCCACGGCGAAGAAATCAGCAGTTGTGGCCTCTATGGTGGTTGCAGTATCTAAACGGTCTGCTTCTACACTAGCGACTGTCGTTTGATCATCCTCTAGACTGGCGAATAAATCCAACGTCCGATCCTCAACGGCGGAAGTCGCTGAGGTCTGGTCTGTTGCGGCAACCTCTATTTCACCTGCTTCATCACTAGCGAATAAGTCTAACGTCTGATCCTCAGCGGAGGAAGTTGTTGTCGTCTGGTCTGTTGCGGCAACCTCTGTTTCAGTTGTTTCAGGCGTTTTATCTATTTCATTGGTTTCATCGTCACTAGTACTTGCTGAGACAGTGGGTTCCTGGTGGTTGTCTGTCCGCTGCACCTCCTCTGTTTGCTGCTCCTGCTGGGACTCCATCTGTGGAATCTCGACAGATGGCACAGCTTGGGGAGAAGAATAATCGTCAGAGGATGTATCACTGGTCGCGCTAGACCACTCCTCTGAGAATTCAATGGCTGCTTCATCCAAATCCTCAATCCCTGTGGGCTGGGATCGATCTTCACCGGGAAAGAGAAAACTGGGGGTGGCTACAGAATAATCAGGCTGAGCAGCTTCATCCGTGTCGGCGATGGGTGCTTCTGGAGATGAAACTACTGAGGGCAGGACGGCTGTAGTCGGAGCCTCCGAGGGGATTGCGGCTGAGATTGGCGTTTCCGAGATTGGCTCTTCTGAGGTGAGGACTGGCATTGATGGTTGGGGGACCGAGTCCTCATTTGATGAGGGGTTGGGCAATGAGGGTTCGGGCAATGAGGATTCGGACGTTGTTTCCCCTGTTGGCAGGTCTGTTCCCCGTGCCACAGGCACAGTCGTTTCTGCCGCAGGTGCGATCGCTGCCCCATTGATCGCTGCTCCATTGATTGCTGCCCCATTGACCTCAGGAAACAACACCTCAGGAGCCTCTGCGAATTCTGCCGTGACATCTCCATGACCATTGCGGGTCTCCGACTGGGGATGTTTGCCGATGCCTGAAACTTCATCGTCGGCAACCGAGAGGACAAAGTCAGGGGCAGGATTCTGTTCCTGGGCGGCAAGGGCTGCGTGAGACTGCTGCAAATGACGGGCTGCACGTTGGGCGTTCGTCTTGCTGTTTTGCTGCTGAAATAAGGTCGTTGCTTGTTCCAGATCTTCAATGGCGGCGACATGGTAGTCGATCGCCTGATAGGTGATGCCGCGATGGTAGCGAATGACAGGGGACTCTGGAATATAGCGGAAGGCATTAGTATAGTCAGAAATAGCCCCTTCAAAATCATCCAGCCGTTGGCAGGCTAAGCCTCGGTAAAAATAGGCAATGCCTAAAGCGGTAGGATTATCGACGTTGGCACTGGATTTGATCGCCAAACCAAAATCGGACATGGCTCCATATTGGTCCCCCTGTTCCGATAGTAAAAATCCCCGATTGCAGTAGGCCGATACTTGACTATCATCCAGGGTTAATGCTTGTCCAAAATCGGCCAAGGCCGCAGCGGTTTCTTCCTGCTCAAATTGGATAATACCCCGCATGTTGTAGGCGATCGCTGACTTTGGATTCACCGCAAGAATCTGTTCGATATCCGCCATTGCCCCGGTGCGATCGCCCAACTCATAGCGCGTAATCGCCCGGTTCCAATGGGACTCCATATCCTCTGGATTCAGCTCAGTATGATTAAAGGTTTGGATCAATTGCTGAATCACCGCCTTGTCAGCAGTCCAGAGTTTGAGGCTGACATCCTCTAATGGTGTAATCGTCGTCAACCGATTTTCAATTCCCAGCGCGGCAAAGCTGCGGTCAGCTACCAAGAAGTTTTCTACCGTCCCCATCACTTGGAACTTAACCTGTTTGGGATAGCGGCGTTTTAAGGCCAAAAGATACTTCAGGGTGAGTTGAAGCGATCGCTGGGCCAGGGAATCTAGGTTCCATCGACGATTGATCACACTCAAAAATCGCTGCTCATTTGAGGCTGTAATGTGGCACCAGCCCACTTCCAAACGGCGGCCTCCCTTAACAAATGCCTCCAATTTCCGCATCAACGGTTTGTCCATTTTCAACGTACTAGACCACGGCCAAATCAAGATTAGCCGTTGCTTCGCCGTTGTCAGCGCTTCTTCCAGCAACTGCCGACTGCCCAACATAGTGGGTTTGGCACCATCGACTACGCTGTTTGTCTCCGCTAGATCGTTCGGATGAACATCAAAGATGAGTTTATAAAGTGGACGTTCCGATCGCGCTTGCAATTGGCGGTTAATCGTATCCAGTTCCCCTGTCAAGACCTCCTTGACCTTGGAGTGGAACTGCTTCGTATTCTGAAGCGATCGTAACTGCTGATTGATATCCCGTAACTGCCACGATAACGTTTCCTCAATTTGTGCCCGAAACTGGGGCACATCGGGAACCGCCTGCAAGCGCTGCATCACCGTTTGTAACTGTTTGCGGAGGGACTCCTCCGACTGGCCCTGGTTTTCCTGGTTTTCTTGGAGATCCCGGATGTCAGCCATCACCGAATTTAAGTCCCGTTTGGGAGCTAGATCCGCAACCGCATCCATCAGCATATCCAACTCCCGTTTCAGGGAATTCGCATCGACCTGCTGCACCAGAGTAGTATTTTGACGATTGAGTTGGTTGACCTGCTCTTGCAAATACGATAGGGTCGGCTGAGTTTGATCGTTTAACGTTTGCAAGCCTGTTTGGATTCGCTCTGCTTCAGCCCGTAGTTGGGCCATTTGAGCCGTTACGTCTTGGCTATCACTTTGGGCGCTGACCTGCTCAACGGTTTGTTGCACTCGTTTGAGCGAACCGTACATTTCTCGGTAAAACCCTTGAAGTTGCTGAACCTCATCCTTGACTCCCCCTAAATGCTCATCATCGAGGAGGGTGGCATATTGATCGATCGTCTCGTTGATGGTGTCGATCTTGAGGGTCAGTTGCTTCAATTCGTCCCGGCTGTGACGCAACATGGAATTACGCACATCACCGACCATTTCTGGGGTGGGGAGGGTTTTGATGTGGTGATCCAACGTTTTGATTTGCTTGGACAGCTTTTGCTTCAACGCTGCAACGGAGGTCTCCGTTTGCAATTCCTGCATCTGTTCCACCCGACGACGGTTGGCAAAACCAACGAGTAGGGCGACGGATAAGGGAGTGGAAAGCAAGAGAGCCTTTTCCAACAGGACTGAAAATACGGCCCCCGCAGCGACACCTGCAAAGGACGCATATTCTGTAAATTCTAGCCAGTGACGATTCTTCAAGGGTCGCTCAGAGATAGTGAATGGTAGACAAAATAATTAACGTCGGCAGTGTGAGCCACTTGTTGGCAAGAGAACTTCAAGCTGGCATCATGACAGCGAGATTAGTCTTGGCTTGTACGTGGATGGTGCTTGGGTTGTGTTTGAATTAAATTGTAGGCTTGACCTGATGGTTGGTCTTGAGCTTTCGCATCAACGGCTTAACTGCGAGTTAATCGACTCTACTCCGGATTTCCCCCCATATCAGGAAATCCTCTGGTCACGATTTATTACTGCTTCTCTGGTCTGGATGGAAAATCGGCGGCTGGCACTGAGGGGCGATCGCCCACTACATAAATGATCCCAGAGATCAGGGTCAGCACAACGGCCAACCAAAAGGTAGTGATTGCGAGCAGATGTCCTATGGGCGACAATGGCGCAATGAGGAGAGCGATCGCCACGATCTGACTGACGGTTTTGAGTTTGCCCCATAGGTTTGCCCCAGAGACAGTGGGTTGATTGACTCGCCAGCCTGCGATCGCCAATTCCCTGGCCAATATTAATCCCACCGCCCAAGCCGGGACTAGACCCATCTCAATCAGCGCCAGCAACACAATCAGCACCAGCAATTTATCTACTAACGGGTCCAAAAACTTACCCATTTCCGTGATTTGGTTCAACCGACGAGCCAGATAACCATCCAGCCAATCGGTCCCCGCCACTCCCACAAAAATGGCCACCGCCCACCAGCGATGACCGACCGTTGGCGCATGAAGCAAGTACAGAATCACTGGAATCCCCAAAAGCCGGGACAGCGTGATGGAATTAGGGACATTTAGCAACGGAGACGCAGGTGGTTTTAGGGATTCCTCCCTGATCAGT
The DNA here is from genome assembly GCA_051439365.1 of Leptolyngbyaceae cyanobacterium. Lineage (GTDB taxonomy): Bacteria > Cyanobacteriota > Cyanobacteriia > CAKZMO01 > CAKZMO01 > JAAHGY01. The sequence continues at coordinate 1,587 of JBFRWC010000251.1, read as the reverse complement.
TCGCTGCCTTGAGGATCAACAGGTTGGGCCATTACACACTCTCCTACTAAGCCGCAACATTAAGTCGCAACTTTTAAACCACAATCGTTCAACCACAATCGTTCAACCACAGTCGTTCAACCACAGTCGTTAAGCCACAGTCGTTAACGGGGTTTGCTGTAAAAAGGTATTAACGGTGGCCTGATAGGTGTCATTATCCTCCAACATGGGGAAATGCCCTGTTTTAGGCAACACCACATGTTGCACGTTGTCACTTAAAACCGCTGCCTTTGTGCCTAAACGGGCGGGAATAATTTGGTCGCGATCGCCCGAAATTAGCAATGTGGGTGTTTTCAGTGCCCGATACGCCTCTGGCATGGTGTCTGCGGCCCATTTGCTCACGGAGGTGTACAACGTGCCCAAGGCGGCTTCGTAGTCTGCCATTAGAAAATCCTCTAAAAACTCTTGACGGTCTTGGGGCGGAATGGGCCGATGTAAAAACCGAGCCACAAACATCCGATCGGCCAAGGGAATCTGGGCAAACCAGGGGGGACGAAAGGCGACCACGTACTGGCCTACGAAATGAAACAGCTTGAAAGTTAAGGCATTGTAATCAAAAATGCCGTGACAGGTCAGAATAGCTTGTTGGGTGTGATCGGGATATTGGTTCAAAAACAGGACTGCTATAGAGGCTCCAGCAGAATGGGCATTGATGGACACCGTTTCGAGACCGAGGATCGTTAGCAGTTCGTTCAAATCGTCAGCGTATCCTTCCAGTTCATAGCCCAAGGCTTCCACGGCAGAGGGGACTGGCTGGGGCAGGCGCGATCGCCCAAATCCTCTGAGATCGTAGAGGAGGCAATCGTAGCGATCGCTCATTTGCTGGGCCGTGCTGCGCCAATAACGACAGGAGCCACCCCACCCGTGAATAAAAACCATCACCGGCTTACCGGGGTTAGGCTGAGTTAATCCCTCGCTTGTCGAAGGCTGAGACGAAGGAATGTCGGCAGAGGCAGACGGATCGCTGATCCATTCAATGTAATGATCGACCCCTCGCACAGAAACATAAGCCATAACTGATTAATCTTCCACCCGTATATATAGACAAACGCCTCGGCCAATCACCCCAGACAACCAACCACCGCGTTGGTCCTTAATCTAGAGTGCAATCAATAATGCTTTACAAGAACTTTACCAAACTTTAAGATCCTGGACCTCGAAACTCGATGAGACTTCGTTGAGATCTATTCTTTATATACGGATTTCCGCACATTATAATAACTTTATTGTGATCCCCGACAAAATCAACACAAATCATAACAATAAAGACCCAGAATCGTCAGGCTCCCAGAGGATATGGTCTAGAATGATCGGTGAAGACTTGAAACAGTCTTAGAAGAGATACATAGATTACTAAGATTTTAGGCATTAATGCTTATAATCTTTTTGGGGATTTTTTCATTCCTACATATTCCTTCTCCTTTTGTAAACCTGCTTTTTAGTCAAACCCAGATTTAGCAATGCCCCGAATACTTGTAATAGACGATGACCCGTCAATTTCGGAACTAGTGGCAGTCAATTTGGAAATGGCTGGCTATGATGTCAGCC
>JBFRWC010000250.1:0-12048 GCA_051439365.1 Leptolyngbyaceae cyanobacterium | reverse complement strand
TTTTCCATGATACATAATGTGTTGGGTTAGTCGGTGTTTGCATTTTATTTTGCGTGTCTGACCCCCGCTAGCGGGGGGTTTCCCCCACCAAAATACGCAAACTAATAATCGTTTTAGCTTAGCCTTAAGGCATCTTGGATAGCCTGTCGGAGGGTCGGATGGGTCTCATAAGTGAGCATCAGACGTAAGCAAGCCGTCAGCTTATTAAACATGTCCAACTGTTCGGCAGGCTGAACGGAAGGAACTGTGGACGATTGACAGGCTTTGATCCAGGCCGTTACCCGATAGATGGCCATTAATCGAGTGGGGGGATGGGCAGAACCTAACTCGATCCAGATCGTGTTCGATAGGTGATTCGATAGGTGAACGGTGGATTCAGAGTCGCTTACAGGGGCATTAACGCTCTGCTGCGAGTTTGTGCGCTGTGGGCTTGTGCTGCGTCCATGAGTTTCAGACTGCCGCTGTTGCCAGAGAATACGGCCCATCATGGCGATCGCCCCCGTTTGAGCCCCTACTATGACCATCAGGCCGAATGAATGGGTTGATTGCCAAATTCCCCCCAAGCCCAGCAGCAATACGATACTTCCCAAACCGCTGAGCAGGGAGAGGGTTAAGGGACGGTTGGCCGATGTCCACCCACAGTGCCACTGTTGCCGAAGAGTCCGTCCCCATCTCCACATAACTGGTGCGATTGGGTCAGCATGGGGCAAAAGGCAAGACCAATTCCAGGTGACGTAAAACCGATTCAGTTGGATGAGATAGACTGCGATCGCGACAATCCCGCCGAGAGCAACAACAACTGCTAGCGTTAGATTCCACAGACCGCAAGCGAGCCAAAGTGCGCCCAGCAGTAGTAGTGGATGACGAGCCCAACCGGGGTGTGGTGGCCAACGCGATGGCCATTGGCAGAGTAAGGGATACCATTGCCCCCCAAGCCGATCTAGGAGTCTAGCGACAATATTGGGACGAGTATTGGGACGAACTGTGATAGGTTTAGGGTCTAAAAGAATTGGCATAAAAAGGGCTGCGATCGCGACTCAATCCCGCCTCTTCACTATACAGGAACCTTTGGCTAGGATTCGCATAGATATCTCAATTGCCGGATCGGACGATAGGATTTGCCCCGGTGTCTCTATGCAAGCCGCGAAGGTTTATCTCAAGACTGCAATTTTATCCGGTTGATTGGGAATCTTGGATACAGCGAGATGCATGATGCGATGGCCTAGGTGTTAGGGTCGCTATCCGCCTTGAGATGTTGACATGAGGTACCGAGAGAATTGTATGAAAACTGCCTTAATTAGCGGCATCAGTGGCCAAGATGGTGCCTATTTAGCCCAATTGTTACTGACGAAAGGCTACACCGTACATGGCACATCGCGGGATGCCCAAGGGGGATCATTCCGCAATTTGGTGCGACTGGGATTAAGAGACCAAGTGAAGCTGTATTCCATGTCAATCAAAGACTTCCGGAGTGTTCTGCAAGTGATTGACAAAGTGCAGCCGGATGAAATTTATAATTTGGCAGGCCAAACTTCAGTCGGTCTCTCATTTGAACTTCCGGTGGAGACGATGGAAAGTGTCACCATCGGTACCCTGAACCTCTTGGAAGCCATCCGATTCATCAGGGCACCGATTCGCATTTACAATGCTAGCTCTAGTGAGTGTTTTGGGGATACGGGGGAGATTGGAGCCAATGAAGAAACTCCATTCCGACCCCGTAGCCCCTATGCCGTAGCCAAATCCGCCGCCTTTTGGCAAGTTGCTAATTATCGAGAAGCCTATAACTTATTTGCTTGCTCCGGTATTCTGTTTAACCATGAATCGCCCCTGCGGCCCCGGCGGTTTGTCACCCAGAAAATTGTGGCAGCGGCTCATGCGATCGCCCAAGGGAAAGAAAGCACTCTATACCTGGGCAACACATCCATTCGCCGGGACTGGGGGTGGGCACCTGATTACGTTGAGGCAATGTATCAGATGCTACAACAGGACAAACCTGACGATTATGCGATCGCCACAGGTACAGTTAGCAGCCTCGAAGATTTTGTCGATGCAGTGTTCAGCCACCTGGGGTTACGATGGCAAGACCATGTTCAAGTTGACCCTAGTTTGTTGCGCCCCACCGATATTGCCGTCAGTCGGGGCGATGCCACTAAAGCCAAGGAAAAGTTGGGCTGGGAGGCGAAGTACGACATGCAAGCTGTCGCCCAAATGATGGTGGATGCGGTGTAGGGATTTGCGTCCCTCCAAGCGATGCCTAAACCTTAATGGTTGAGTGTTATGGAAATTCCCGATCTACCAGGACTGGCTCCCTCAATCCAGGGTGATGGCCCTCCTAGGGCTAGGACTGAGGTTAGGGTCGATCCCATTCAAATTGTTAGGTTGGTGCTGGCTGAGTGGGATGATGCGATCGCCCCCGTCCTCTTCGGTCTCACCTGAGCTAGGCCAGTGGCTGCTAGGCTGGATTAGGATAGGGGTCGGCATCGGCGGCGAATCGGGCAAGAGCAGCGGATTGTCACTGTCCTGATCGGGAGAACTGGCGGTCAGTGAAGCTAATTCTAAGACGTAGCTTCCTTGGCCACTCACCCTGTAGGTATTGACAAAAATGTAGTACGTTCCGTCGCTGGGAAAGGTGAACGACAGAGCCGAGTGACTATTGTTCGGATCGATGTCGTTGTTATGAGCAAGCCACTCACCCTGAGGCCCAACAATGGCCAAAAATGGATCAAAGTCATAGCTCCGGAGTTCGATCTTCACCGTCTGACCCGCCTTACCTCGAATGGGCAAATCATCGTACAGGCTACCATCATAGAAAAAGATGGCATCCCCCAGTTCTAGGGTGCCTTGATGGATGGTACTCGCGTAGCTTGTGGTTATGGTCAAACTAGTGGCAAGGATCGTGCCTAATACCCCAAACAGAGAAGTGATAGAGCGCATAAGCATTGCCTCACAGACAAATGGATGAAATCAATCAGACCGACGTTGGGTTGCATTTATGGGCAGGCAAACCTGCTCTGAGTCAAGCCAACGCTTGTGTGCAGACAGCACTCTCACCAATCCCATCGTGATGATGGCGGTGTAGATGTGTGACGGCGATCGCTAAAAGTGATCCCAGCGGTACATTATCGCTCATCTAGCCCATTTTCGGTACACCTCAAATCTAAAGAAATCACACCGCTTAGGCAAACCGGGTCAGATCCACCCGATATCGTTCTTTCTTGGTGATATTAACGTCTCCAACTTCCAAGCGACCTTTGCCCCGAATCGATACCAAGTCACCGGAGTTCAGGGGATGGCTAGCCTGGGTAATCGTCTTCCAGTTCACCCGAACATTGCCCCCATTGATCAGGGTCACCATTTTGCTCCGGGACGTGCCAAATCCGGCGGAGGCGATCGCATCTAGCCGCAGAGAGGCTTCTACAGTAGTGAGTTCCTTTTTCTTCGGTGGACGCACCTTGAGTTCCTCCAAGGGCAACGGTTTGGTCGCAACAGGAACCGATCGCACTTGGGTCAAGCTCATCGTCAAGAAATCCACCAGTTCTGGAACCACAATGGCTTGGGCACCCCGATCCCCCAGCACCAGAATATCGCCGACCTTTTCCCGCACAATCCCCGTTCCCAGAAGCGATCCTAAAAAATCCCGGTGGGTCGCCGTATCAAATAAAAAATTCCCAGCAATACTCAGAGCCGTCAACTCCACTTGGCTGTCATCCAACGGCAACTCAGATCGGGCGATCGCCAACCGTTGCCGCTCTGCCTGAGGATATCCTCCCCACGCCACCAAAGTAATATCCGTCAGCCGCTCAAACACCTGCTGCGCCTCAAATAATTCTGGCGGCGACAAAAAATCCGTCAGCACGACCTCCCACGTCCGGATCGCCTGATTTGCTTGGTCAATCACTCGTGACACCGCCTCGCGATTTTCCAACCCCTTCAGCAAATCCTCCTTCGGCAACATCTCTATAGCCCCCACGCCATACTATTCATATCCCCACCCTACCCCAATTCCCACCCGCCAACGCCCCAATGCCCCCACCCGCCAACGCTCTAACGCTCCAATTCCCCAGTGCCCCCCTGACACCGTGGACAAAAATGAGTCGATCGCCCAGCTAGCTTTAACCGCTCAATTGGGGTTGCACACACCCGACACGGTTTTCCCGTTTGACCATACACCCATGCCATTTGGCCATAATTTCCGTTAATCCCTTTCACATCTCGAAAATCGCTAAACGTGGTCCCCCCTTCCATAATGCTGGTTTGGAGAACCTGAATGATGTGGTGGTGCAATCGCTCTAGAGCCAAGTCATCAAGGCGATCGCACTGGGTCGTAGGATGAATGCGACTGAGAAATAATGACTCATCGGCGTAAATATTGCCTAACCCGGCCACGATCGCTTGGTCCAAGAGGGCATTTTTGATGGGGCGATGGCGACGGCCTAATTCCTGCTTGAGATACTCTAAGGAAAAGCGGTCGGACAATGGCTCTGGGCCAAGACGCTGTAATCCCGTCATAATGGTCTCAGGGGCGACAGATGGCGGCACCCACCACATTTTCCCGAACGTCCGCTGGTCCACAAACCGCAGTTCTTGGTGGTGAGCAAATAAGAACTGGATTCGACAGTGGGGTTGCAGGGGGTCGGATTGGCTCAACCACAGGAGCTGTCCGGTCATGCGGAGATGTACCCCTAGCCACCCAGCGGTTGTTGTGGCATTGGTCGCCATACTGGGTTCGCTTAGTTCTGCCAGCAAATACTTGCCGCGACGATGCCAGTGAGCGATCGCCTTCCCCCGTAGCCCAGCCACAAACTCTGCCATCGTTGGCGGATGGGCGATGGTTCGCTCTAGGTGAACCACAATGTTTTCAATTGGCTGATGTAGCGTGACTTGGTTCAGCCCACGCCGGACCGTTTCAACTTCTGGTAATTCAGGCACAACAACAAAACACAACCAAAAAATAAGGGCGCGTTTGCGCCCCATCCCCATAATTCAAAGACTTATTGCGACTGGATCACTGCTCAAGCGAACAAATTCAGACTTGTATAGTTTTACCTCAAAAGTCTGTTTGTCCAAAAGCTAAAACCTTCTAACTTGACTGGCAAGTTGAGGGATTAAGCCCTAATCCAGTTTTAGTTATCAACAAACTTTGTAAGATTACTTCACTTCTTCAACTTCAGCCAAACTAAAGTTGTTGGTGTTCAAACCACCGGCGGAACCACTGTATCCAGTATAGTTAACGGTATCAAAACGTACAATTACGGGGTACTTGATCCCGCTTTGGTCAACACTGGCAACGGTACCAACTTCTCTGTACCAGTAAGACTCTTTACGCAAAATACGCACTTTGCTGCCGCGACTCACCATTGTTTTTTCCCTCTTAAGGCATTAAATGAACAATTTATCCTGGACACAAACTCTGCAAAGATAAGAATCAGGCAATCAACCCTTAAAGACCTCACAGTCTGAGCCTTGCAGAATCGTATAAATCATGAACTCATTGCTTTCCAGCCTACTACCGAGATGGACGATACGGATCATCACAAATTAAACTTTTGTTGCAACAACTAAATATTTTGTTAAACAAGCTAGCGATCGCGTCTTCAAGACTAGTGGGTCACTCTCCCCATCAGACTCATGCGAAGAGATCTACCAATAAAAGCGATAGCAGGGGTGAGGGGCGGTGAGCTATGCCCGCTGCCCCTCACCTAGGACTTTATTTTCTAGCCACTCCCTAAACCCCAATTTGTTCCATTTCTGGAGCTCCATTTGGGTCTTCAGGAACATCCCCGACCTGGCGAGTCACTTCAATTCCAAATTCTTCCAGGACAACGACAGGGTCCGCGACCCCTGGAAACAGTTCAATCCGCTTCACTAAAACTTGGCCATTGGACAATAACTGGCCACTACGGACATAGCGACTGTGAGGTTCATTGGGAGCATTGACAATGGCATAGGGAACAGGGCCAATTTGGACCACGCCTGTTACGGCTACAGCTCTGGCTGTGACAGGTTCGGGCGGGGGTGGAGGTTCAAGTTCTTCCAACTCTGGCAATGGTAGATTATCGTTAGGTTCCAAGATATCAAAATCGGGATCAAGATCATCATCATCTGGCTCATTATCATTCCCGTCTGGACCTGGGATCAACAATGCCTCTTCGGGGATTTCAATAATGGGGGTAGTTTGGAGGATATCGAAGGGATCGGGGCGATCGCGTTCTACTTGCTGAATCCGTTCCTCTGGCGGCGTAGAGAGGATTAAATCCCCAGACGTACTCCCGACGATAACGGGTTCTTCAAACACTCCAGGGGTTTCCTCATCGGTCTCCGTGTCATCTGTAGTATCTGTGTCATCTGTAGCATCTATGGCATTCGTGTCGTCTGTAGCATCCAGGTCTGTACCATCTGTAGTGACCGGGGCCGGAGTCCCATCGGTGGTGGTGACATCATCCCCGCCGTCACCACCGGGCAAAAAGCCTGCGATCTGATCGCATCCTCCCAATCCCACCGTAATGCCCGTAATTAGTAAAATTTGAAACCAGAAACGCATGACGAATTCCTCAATAACTAAACAACGTAGCGGGAGCAAGGAGTGATAAGGCACTAACCATAAAAAGTAACAGTGAATTAGACCGCAGTGAATCGAACAGCAGTGAATCGGACGAGACAATACAGTAAATTTATCAGAACAACTCAATAAACTTTCAGCTAGAGCATCATCCCTGGCCAAAAGCTCAGATCAAAATCCGTCTAATATCAAGATAGTTAACGCTATCATAAAGCAAGAACTTGAATTTACAGATAAGCTGGGGGTTAAAGTCAAAACTCGGATTGAGTCTGGCTCAGAATACTAGGGGGGTGGAGCCTCGTCTGTCGGGATGGAAAAAATGTGAGTGAAGAGAAAGTCGTCATCATCGATAGAGCCTTGAATAATATCGGTTGCCCCTAGGGTTAGAATTTGCAACTCAAAGTCGATCGGTCCTGCTTCATTCGCACAGCGCTGAAATAGTTCCACTTCAACAATATACTCACCTTCAGGTGCAAATCCCACAGGCCAGAAGATGTTTTCGATGGGAGAATCAGCCAACGCTATGCACTCTGCATTATCATCTCGGTCTAACTGCCCCCCCGTTCCCCCAATCCCGGTATTGTCCCAATAGACTCGCACTCCATCAGGGCCGATGACCGATAGATCTAAGTCGTCTGTAGTGCTCCATCGTAAGGTCACTTGAACGTCCCCAGATCCCAAGCCTGGGCCTTCAAAGGGTTCGGGAGTCGGACAAATGTCGTTTAAGTCAACCAAATCTCCAAACGGGTCAACGATAAAACATCCCTGTCGTTCCTGGCTGACCGCAGGATGTTCTCTGATGGGAGCGATCGCCAGCCCTGCGGTGGTTAATGTTAGAACTCCTAACCGAACAAAGACATTCATATTCACGATAGTTACCTGAAGAGCAATACCTAACCCAGTCTGTTTTTGTATCCCTGATGGGCGAAATTGTAGTGGTATAACATTAATGCCAAACGTTCATGTTTGACACAGCACCCCGCAAGCTACCATTACCTTGCACATCCCCTCTACAAGTTTCAGGACAATCTAAGCATGATTTGTCAAGGAATGCGGGAGATCGGGCGAGAAGCGCGAAATTTTGTAACAATTATTGTTCTTTTGCATAAATGGAGGGGAGGATGCAGGTGTCAATTATTATTTCTACTATATTTTTCGGGTAGGGTTCCTATTCATAGATCCTGTCTTGTCGTGTTTTCGATTATTGTCGGATTTATTGTTGTGGTTATTGAGGAGTGACAATCATGAAATTTTCGATGCTGAGCGTTGGAGGCCAGGAGCAAATGAGAACTGGATTGCAATGGGGAGCGATCGCTAGCCTTTGTAGCCTCCTCGCTACTGTCATTGGACTCAGCCAGACAGCCCCCGTCATGGCCCAAGCGGCCTATGGGAGCTACGTCGGGATAGGAGCCTCCCTTGGGTTAAGCGATGGTAACGAAATTGCAGGTGAAAGCCAAGATGAAGCCGTTACCCTAGCAGCCCGCTATCACTTTTTGCGGCTTCCCCTTTCCGTCCGTGCCCAAGCATTGGTGTTCACAGACACCAATGCCCTAGTCCCGACCGTCTCCTACGACTTTCCCCTGAATTGGAATACCGATTTGTACTTCGGAGCTGGATTAGCTATCCAAGATGCAGATGAAGGAGATGACCCATCTCCCATTGGCAACAAAACAGCCTTTGTGCTCCAACCAGGCGTTGACTACATGCTGCCCAATAGTCGCTTCGTGGTCTTTGGCAACGCCATTATTGCCTTTGATGCCTATCGTGAGGGAAACAATACGGCAGCGGCTCTACAAGGTGGTGTCGGGGTTCGGTTCTAGGTTGGGGTTCAACTACCTTGGGAAAAACTGGCTGCGGCCTCACCACACGACGTATCATGTTTTTACTATGCAGCGACGACCCGCTCCGACCCTTCTATTCCGCCACCCAGAGCTGTACGATCCTCAGTTGATCGAAGAAATGCAACGATTACACCAAATCTTTGTCCTAGGGCGCTGGTGTGTGGTCGCCGGATTGTGGAGTGTGGTCGGCATGGTCAGCATCTGGTCATTGCGCCACGAATTTACCCTATTTCGCCAACACGTGACTTGGGCAGCGGTGCGTTACGGGCTGGCCTCGAATATGCTTCCTACTCTTGGCTTGGCTAGTTGTGTGGGGCCAACTGTGGGCTTGCTTGTTTGGCAAACCCGCAATATTTTCATCGGATTGCCGAAACAAGAAGTGACCCGTTTGGCCCAAAAGGTCACGACCATTAGAGCGCAGGGCAAAAAACACCCACTATGGCGCTATGTATGCCGCTCCCCCTCCTATTGAACTCTGTGCCAATAGACAGGGCACCATTTCGCACAGCACCAACACCTGTACAACCTGCACACCATTGAGTGGCACCTCCCAGACAATAATTTTGATCACCTGCTTACTGATCTGACTGGGAAAAGTGTGAAAAGTGTTGACAGGATTAAACAAGGGGCAAGCTATCACGACCTTTTAGTTTGGTGGGAGTCTCCAAGCGTGGCGGAACAATCGTTAGGGAATAGATTAGCACGGTGGTTTGAAGTCAACCAAAAAACTCAGTTTACAGGCAAAGTGCTGGCCTGTTCTCACGCAGGCCAGCAGTGGGCCATCTATTTTTTATTTGGACGGTTAATTTGGGCGTCGGGGGGAAGTCATCGCTTCCGCCGATGGTTTCGGCTGCTGGCCACTCACATCCCAGAGTTGCAGCAAGAACCGTTACCATTACCCAGTGCCTCATCGTCCCGCTTATGGGAATATTCAGTGCTGAGACTGTTGATACAGCAACGCAAGTCCCTAATTGAACCCGTTAGCCAGTTGATTGCTCAGGCGATCGCAGAGGTCACGTTTGAAATTTTACAGGAAGCGACTGATGTGCAACGGTCAGACCAAAGTTCTCAGCAGATTAAAAAACTGGGTGATCCGATCGCTGTCTTCCGTCCAGACCAGTGTTTTCAGCGATCCTATGGGGAGTGGACTCAGTGGCGGCAGGCAGGGCTCATTTCCTACTCACCCAACCTGGCCCCATTTCTGCGTTATCCGGAGAAACTAAAGCAGCAACTTGCCGAGGATACGTACGCCAAACTCGCAACCTTGCTAACAGGGACACGGAGTTTAAGGGGGCTGGCAGCCCATCTCAATATGAATCTTTTGGCCTTGACCCAAGCCCTTCTTCCATTTGTGAACCAAGGGATTATTTCATTAAGTCCTTTTCCTGATTGGATTCCACCAGCACAGACCCCGCCATCAGCAAACTCATCCCTGGTGTCAGGGTCGTCAAATCCTGAATTGCTGACTCGTCCTCTAATTTTGGGAGTTGATGATAGTCCGGCCATTTGCAGAATGTTGGAAAAAATTATGGCTGATGCGGACTATCGCTTTCTCAGCGTCCAGGATTCCTTCCAGGCCCTGCCGATGGTGTTAAAACATAAGCCAGATTTCATTTTCTTAGATTTAACGATGCCCATTGCCAGTGGGTACGAGGTTTGTGCCCAGATCCGACGCATTGCCGCCTTTCAATCGGTGCCGATTGTGATTTTGTCCGGTAATGATGGGATGGTGGATCGGGTCAGGGCAAAGTTGGTGGGAGCATCTGGTTTTCTGGCCAAGCCCTTCCAGCCCCAAGAAGTGCTGGATGTTGTCAGTCGGCATTTAGAGGTTCCAATGAAGGGATCAGCCCGAAGCCAAGCAGTTGGATAGGGTGATTGGCTTCCGCGATTGGAGCATTGCCTTGGGTGATCGAGGTTTGATGGTGCCAACGCCTTATGAGGTCATCGGGGGGAATTGTTGGTGTAACAAGTCCTGGTGCAAACGGGCGCGATCGCCCATGTCTTGGAGCGCATTTGGAGGCAATGGCTGGCCGTGACAGTAGTGCTGATGCCAAGCTTGGCTGATAGCGGTTGCATCGGTGGGTAATTCGTCCAACTCCCACCCCGGAAGATCAAGGTTCTGCATTAACTGGCTGACCTTGGGATCATAGCTAATGGCCCAACAGCGGCATCCAGCGGCAGCGGCCATAATGATTCCGTGGAGTCGCATGGCGATCGCAAAATCCACCGTTTCAAATAGCCCATGGAGTTGGCGGGGATGGGCACATTCCACAATTTGACTGTGCTGGGGGAGATGACTGTGGATCGTGTGGGCGATCGCTCTATCAGCTACGGGCTGAAACGGCACGAGCAGTATATGAGCCTGGGTTAGTGATTGGAACGCTACCAAAGCCTGAGTGAACACTTGGAGCCTTGCTGCCGTTAATAGGGGATGAGGCCGCAGGATGACCGCAATTGTTGGTGTGGAAACCTGATCGCCAGGGAGTGCAAAGGGATGAGATGACATGGCCCAGACTGGATCAGGGGCACACATCGCCTCGATGCCCCAACTCTTGACTAACTTAGCCGAACGCTGATCCCGCACACTTACCGCCGTACATCCAGTTAGACAATAGCGGGTGAGCCAGCGGGTAGGCGATCGCCTCAGCGGGCCAATTCCCTGTGCCCAGGCGATCGTCTTTAGCCCCATCGTCTGAGCCAGCACCATGAGTCCGCCGTAGTACAGTGGATTGAGCGGACTGGTCACATCTTGCATCAAACTGCCCCCGCCCCAAATAAAGATCTCCGCCTGCTGTAACGCCCGGAATACCTGGGAAAAAGACTTACGATGATAGGCGATCGCCCCATAGGTTGCGGTCGTCTGCTCGGGATCACCCGATAGTACAATCGGCGTAATATGACTGGGCAACATCTCCAACAACACGGCTAACAGCGCCTCGTCGCCCCCATTGCCCATCCCATAGTATCCACAAAGAACCGCTTGCATCCTGTCTGCCGCTAAAAGACCATCCTTAAGATACCATCGGCCCAGCGATTCCTGGGAGAACCTCTAGGTGGGGCTAGGTGGGGGCTAACCAGGATGTTTCCTTCGCCAATAAGGTCTCAATTTCATCAGCAGGCATCGGCTTAGCAAAGAAGTACCCCTGACCATACTCACACTGCAAATCCTTGAGCTTCTGGGCCTGTTCTGCGGTTTCAATGCCCTCAGCAATCACATCCATCCCCAAGTGGTGGCCAAGAGTAATAATCGTTTCCACAATGGCATGATCTTCGCCCATTTCGTCAATATGCATGACAAAGGAGCGATCGACCTTCAAGGTATTGATGGGAAAGCGATGGAGATAGCTAAGGGATGAATAGCCTGTGCCAAAATCATCAATGCTCACTTGCAGATCCAACTGCTTCATCTGGTTTAAGGTGTCAATCACTGCATCCACATCGTCCATCAAGATGCTCTCTGTCAGCTCTAACTTGAGGTATTTCCCTTCTAATCCCGTTTGATCCAGGATGGTTTTAATATTTTGAACTAGGTCCGGTTGGGTAAACTGTCGTCCCGATAGATTGACACTAATGATCAAGGGGGGATGGCCAGCACAGGCCGTGTGCCAACGACGCATCTGCTGGCACGCTTCCTGAAGAATCCAGTGG
>JBFRWC010000249.1:0-10129 GCA_051439365.1 Leptolyngbyaceae cyanobacterium | reverse complement strand
AAGAGACAGGAGCTACCATCATTGACAATGATTACTTCAAAATCTTCAAAAGTCTGTTGTAGAAGATTTGCCAAAGTAGTTGGCAAATAATCCATTGCATTGTAAGCAGGAATAATTATAGAAACTTTAGGCATTTTAGTCAGCTCCAGATATTTTTTCGTCTTGCCAATCCCAATCTAAAAGGGCAAATAAGGACCACCAGTAAACATAGAGAGTAGTGTGAGTCCAAAGGTTTTCTGTGGCCATTGCAACCAGGGTGATTAGCAGGAAAGCAAATAGACCAAAGGAAAGATCTCGCTTAGCACTCCCGACAGGAGATGAAAGCATCGTTCTGACCAAGTAAGTCATTTGTGCTCCCAATAAACCCAGAAAGCTGATGAGACCAATAATGCCTTGTTCAACCAATGCCCGCACATAATCGTTGTGAGCGTAGTTTTCCAAAACGGTCAACAATGAACTTGTCTGAATGCCATGCCCTAGCAGAGGAGAACTCCGCCATGCATCCAGGAGAAACGTCCATTGAGCCACCCTCCAGTTGAAGCTATTGCCATCTCTCCAAGATAACAACACACTCCGAGACCAGTTAATTTCTGGATTCAGCAGGGGGGTTTCCAGAACCGATGCTAGCCGCTCCTGACCAGCATCTGTACTTAAGAGCAAACCCAGGGTAACAGACATCAGGATTACGATCGCCAGGAGACTTTGAAAATTGAGTCGCGGGATAATCAGGACCGAAAACATCAGAAATAGCATCGCCAACACCGTAAGTGACTGAGCAGCCACCAGAAAAAAGGCTAGGATTAGGAGCAACCCTAACCAACGGAGCTGATAAGGTGAATGGGATGACTTCCACCAGGTTAGGTTAACAAAAAACAGTAGAAAAGTTGAAAAGGTTGCTGCATGACCAAGAGTTCCATTAATGCGATAGCCCAAAGTTAAGGCAAGGTTGGACGGTAGAGCTCCAGGAACGACTAGCTGTAAGGATGCTACCATCAGCGGAATGATAAGACTGAGGAAAAGTAGAGTTGTCAATTTTTCTGGAGGAATGCGACCTCTGAGCTGCATCACCAATAGATAGACAGAAACCCAAGTGAAAATGCGTATCCACTCTCGAATCCCGAGGGGGAGTACCTCAGCTCCTTGACCCAACCCTCCCAAAGGCAACAGAATAATCCACAGTCCCTGGAAAGTAACCCAACCCAAGAAAAACCACCAGAAACGACTTGTTTGTACCTGCTGTTTTGTGAGTAGTAGGTAAGCAATGTAGATGATGGCAGCTACGTTGATCCCGACCCCAAATAATGCTGGCAAAGGAGAGAAGGGATCAAGAGCGCTCCTGAGGATAAGCAGGCCCAGGAGAGTAATCTCTACGTTCGTCAAAAAGTAAACAAATAATGCGGCCCCAATGGCCAGTAGAACTACGCCAACCGCCAAAAGAGGCTCAGCAGTGATCCCTGCCCCGATCGCCATGCCAACTAGGGCTCCCACGATGCCAATCAGAGGTATTGCGAATAGACTTTTACCCATAAAGTTAAGCTCATCCCTGGTTTGTAGTTAGCGGCCTGTTCAAGCTTTAATTTTCAGGCACGTTTCTCGGAAACTCATTTTCCTCTTCAAGCGGGACTCTAGCTACATTAATCAAATACAGAAAACACTGCCCCTATTGGGTTGAGAATTGTGCCAAGAAAATCAAAGGCATTGCGAATGCCTCGCCGTCTGCGGGCCTCAACGACGACAACATCTCCATCACTCAATGGAGCAGAGGTTTCACCAAATACAAAAACATCACGGTTAAGTTGTCCATCCGGAGACATGCGAAACAGCACAATATTGTCCTCGCGAGCATCATCGGTCAATCCACCGGCAGCAGCAACGACATCGCTAATGTCTGCGTCAGAGGCGATTTGGAGCTGCCCCGGTCTCAAAACCTCGCCAGCCACTTGCACCGAAATAGTCGCTGGGGCCAATGTGGAGCTCAGTAAAAGCTCCTGATCGACCCGTGAAATTGAAGCTGTAGGGACAATAATTTCATCGTTGTCCAGAAGGTGTAAATCTTTGGATAGATCTCCACCCTGAATCAGCGTCCATAAATCAACGCGAATCTCCATCCAGTCAGCGTTAGCTCTAAGGGGATAAGTTCCAGGGGTTGCCAATGGTTGACGACGGACAATAATGTTCCGAATGTCCGCATCTGGTGTAATCCCTCCTGCTACCACTAGGGCATGACTCAGGGTATGAAAACCTACGTTTGCAGTATTATCATCATCATCGCTACCCCTCAGTTCCTCCAGGAGATGGGAGCCGGGATGATGCACGGCACCAGTAACACTAACTTGGGGCGGACGAATCTCTATGAGTGTTAGACCCACTTGTGGTCGCCGAATGTAGGGGGTAAAAGCGTCAGTGAGGTAGGTAACAACTTGGTTAGGGGTCATTCTGGCAATGGGCACACTACCCACCAAGGGAAGCTGGATCGTACCATTGGCTAGGATCACTTGATTGCCAGAGAGATCGGGGAACCCCAATACGGATAAATGAATTTCGTCCCCTGGTTTAAGGATAGTGGCACCAGTAGTAATACTGCTTTGGCGATCAAATATCGGTATCGACTCAACAGATTGAGCCTGTGCAGGCAGGTCAATCATACATCCATAAAGGACGATGAGCAGAAATACAGGTTTAGACACTAAGGTTAGTAGTAGTTGCTTCATCGTTCTGAACCAGTCATCTAATTAAATAACAATAAATAATTTGAAAATATGATCAGCAATTAACTATCGATTTTTTTTATCGGAGTCAAACTTAGCATCTTTGATATTCTTCAGTTCTTCGAGAGTATACCGTTTAGATCCCTTGTCCATATTTTTCTTGTTGTTACTACCAAAGAGAGCGGGTGCTGATAATTTTGGTAAAACTCTTGAACGGCGACTGTCATCCGTCTCTACTCTTCTATCCCCCTGGTTCATGACCGTTCCCAGTAGGGTGACTTTACTTTCTTTTGTCTCCGAGATCACAGACTGAATGCGATCGCGAGAAGTCACGTTTGGAGAAATCATCAAGGCAATACCATCGCTCTGCTGGGCAAGGGTAATGGCATCACGCCAATACCCACAGGAAGGAGTGTCGATAATGACCCAGTCAAATTGAGCACTGGCTTGATCCAGTATTTTCCTCGTAATTCCAGATTCAATCAAGAATGATGGATTAGTCAAACAGGCTCCTGCTGGTATTACGGAAAGCCATTCACTATATTTTACTTGAGCTGTTTGTAGTAAACTAGCCTCCTGATTAATTAGGTCAGTTAGGCCTAGGTCTGTCGATAAATCCAACATCTCGCCTTGATGAGGACTGCGCAGATTTGCATCAATTAATAGCGTTCGACGAGATAGATTGGCCGCAACAATAGCCAAGAGCGCCGCGATAGAGGCTATTTCATCCTCGTTATTGTCCTTGTCATACACACTGCTGACCACAATACAGTTCGACGTTTTGCCCGTAGAGAATTCTATCGTTTGAATGACCCTACGATAAGCCTCGACAAAGAGCGGGTCATTGAGGAGGTGTGTTATCTTATCTGCTGGATCAAGACTAAGTTGTGACGCACTTGGAACAGCACCCAAAACAGGGAGATCCACCAGCGCCTTGAGATCAATTTCATTGTGGATTCTGTCATCTGATACTTCAGCCAGCAATCCAACGCCAAGGGCGAGGACTGTTCCGCTCATGGTAGCCAGGACAATCACCACTGGAAAGTTCGGCCAACTTGCACCCCCTGGGACTCTCGCCTCCTCAATAATGCGCACCTGGCTAATCTGTTGAGCCTCAGCGATACGGGCTTCTTCCAGTTTAGTTTGCAATAGTCTGAGGGATACTTCCGCATCTTCTTGCTCCCGAAGTAATCGGGCAAGGATTTGCTGCTTCTCTGGTAATTCTGCGAGAGCTTGGCGCAAGGTTTCCTGTGCAACCCGTAGCTGCTCTCGCCGCCGTGTCAACCCTAAAAACTCGATTTCGCTAAGGATTAAGTCCGAAATCAGGGTCTGACTCAGTTCATCCGTAGCAAGCAAAGCTGGCTGGCCGAAAACACCACTAGGAGCCTGAATTGATAACTGGTTGAAGTACTGTTGACTGAGTGCGACTTTCTGCTCCTCCAGCGCTAACAAATCTGGGTGCTGCTCGCCTAGACGAGATCGGGTTTCACTCAACACAATTTCCAACTCTGTGAGCTGATTGCGGAACCTTCTCAGATCCTCATCTTGCCCTGCACGGACCGATGCGTAGGCGTTTTGAAGGGATGTCACGTTTGTTATCTGCTGTAGCGAGGTGATGCGGGAGCCGACGCTATCAAGTTCTGCAACTAGAAACCGTTCCTGATTTTCGAGTTCGGCCAGACTGCCAACCAGAGTCCCCGTTTGCTCAGGTAGGGATACAATGCCTGACGTTTGCCGATACCGCTGCTCTGCTTGTTCCAATCTTTCCAATAAAAACTGAGCTTCAGGAATTCTTGCTTCCAAAAACTGTCTGACCTTACCCGCTCGTAAACTCAAGGTTTCAGCGTTTTCTGCCACCACTGCGTTGGCTAAGGTATTAACAATAGTAGCTGTAGCTTCGGGATCATTCCCAATTAAGCTCAACTCCAGAATGTTTGTAGCGGGTAAGATATTGACTTCAAGATTGTCACGAATATCGCCAGGAGTGATTGATTGAAATCTGGGAGGTAAGCCTGCCTCCTCCAATGATTCTATCGTTAACTGCAAAACCCGTTGAGAACCCACCAGTTCAGCTTGGGTTGCTAACGGGTTGGCAGCCCCACCAAACTCGGGCAGGCTCGTCAGATCGCGCTCTAGATCAGAAGTACCCGCACTACGCTCATCGAGAATCAGCCGAGTCTTGGCCTCGTATTCGGCAGGTGTAAGCCGAGCGAAAAGTAAGGCTGAAAGAAAAACTGAACTAAACACCGCCAAAATGATGAGCCGCCGTCGTAATACGATTGACAGTAGAAGGTTTAGTGAAAAGGATTGAGGCATGATGCGCGAATCTGACTAGGATATAACTGAACTCATATAAGTAAGTGGAAAACCTGAAAGATTCTTTGTAGAGTGCCCCCACATTAGTTCTCCGTGGCAAACAAAGCGATCGCCCACACTGCCGTTGGTCTGACGCTCTCTTCGTTTGCCGTGGAAAAATCCCATTCTTCCAGCAAGTTCCCTCAAGCTTCAGTCTGGGTGACAACCCGAGCGGTGTCACCTGACTTGCTGAGCAATTGCTCATATACCTTGAGGTTCTCACCCGTAATCTTATCCCAACTATGGTTAGATTCAACATATGCCGTAGCGGCAGTAGCCATCTCTGACATGGCTTCAGGATCGGCGATCGCCAATCTCAACGACTTAAAACAATTGTCGAGGTCGCCAGCCCTAAACAGTAGCCCCCGATCGGGAGCCAAGAGCTGTTTGTGAGGGGGAATGTCACTGGCAACGACAGGTATACCCTCACGCATGGCTTCAAGCAGCGACAGTGGTAGTCCTTCAATGTCTGAAGGTTGGACAAACAGCCCAGCCCCTTGCACCAGCTCTGATAGATGGGCACCTCGTTGCTCGCCCGCAAAGACGATGTTCGGACAGTTTGCAGCCGCAGCAAACAGCTCCTGGCAGTATTCGGCAGCTCCTCCTTCGGCTCCAATAAACACCAATTTCCAATCAGGAGCCTCCAGTTTTTTGAATGCTTCAATCAGAAGATCAGGACGCTTTTCAGGAACCAATCGCCCTAAAAACACGAGATAGCGCCCTTGCTGTAAACCCAGAGATTTTCCGTAGTTAAAGTCTGGGTCTGCTGGAGCGTAGTGGGCTGGAGCATTAGTAATATGGGTGGTGGGCCGATCGTAGCCCTGCAAGAAATAGGATTGAAGCGCCTTAGAAACAACGATGATTTCATCGGCCCAAGAGTTAGCAGATCGTTCACCGGAGCGAATGAGCCAACTGGTTAGTCCATTCCATTTCGCTCGTTGCCAGTCTAGACCGTGGCAAGTGACCACGACTTTAGCAGAAGAAAACTTGGCAATACTGGAAAACAGAGCCGGTCCCAGGGCGTGAAAGTGAATAATGTCGTATTGTTCCTTCAACGAAAGCAGTGCCCCCAAAGCCGACGTTGTCAGTGCATCAATTCCCCCCCTTGGACCTGGTAGTGGCAGAACCCGTACTCCTCTAAAATAATGTTGCTCGAAGAGACGAGTATCTGTGTAGGACTGTCTGCCATACAAGTCAACCTCATGCCCTTGGGATACCATGCGGGGATAAACTTCGGCACAGTAGTGCTCAACACCGCCCTGTTTGGGTGGTATTCCCTTTGCCCCAATTACCGCAATCTTCATTCCGACTTCCTTCCTTGTCTACACTCTGAAACTTTCCGATGAACCCCCAATGTCAGGTGACATAGGTGATGGTGGTGCCGTTCGTCTCCATTTGCTTGTGCCAACGCTGCAACATGTCCTGATAGATTTGCTCCACTACAATCCGAGCGCTGTATGGTTGAGCCACTTGAACACAGGCGCTAGTGGTAAATTGCAGAGGATTATTTAAAACACGCTGCCAACTGGAGGCGATCGCTTCTGGCTGGCGTGATGAACAAACAATGCCGCTGCCCTCACTCAGGAGGTGGGGTGTTTCCCCACAGTCCGTTGTCACCACTGGAGTGCCACAGGCTAATGCTTCCAGCACGACAATGGGTAAGCCTTCGTAAGCACTGGTGAGAACACAGGCGCTTGCCACTTGATGCAGTTCAACCAACTCCTCTTGAGGCAGAGGGCCTAGCAGAGTCACTTGCTGAGTCACCCCTAACTGCTGCACCTCATCCTGTAAGGCTTCTTTCAATTCCCCATCCCCAGCAACTAATAAGTGCACAGAGGGATCAGATACTGCCGCTAACGAACGTGCTAAGAGCAACGGGTCTTTCTGAGGATGGAGCCGTCCCGCAAAGAGCAAAAACCGGGTGTCTGGAGATAGCTTTAGGCGATGGGCCAACTGCTGGCGTTTGTGCTGACGCTCGGCTTCCTCAAGGGGATAAAAGATGTCGGTATCAAAGGCGTTTTTGTAATAGGTCACTCGATCGGCGATCGCTGGATAGCAGTCCTGATATAGCTTGACCGATTGGGTATTGCAAGAAAGGACTTGACTAAACTGACCTAAGAGCGATCGCTCCATCAAAAAGTAGAGCTTGGAAAACCGTTGCCATAAGATCGCTCCATCTTTTCCGCCAGCATTAATCTGCTGATGAATGTCGTTATGGACAAACAGAGTCTTATCTCCGGCCCATCGCCAAGCTGCAGCCGTCGGCTCCAAACGGTGGAAATGCATAAAGTCAGAGTTCAATGACTTCCCGAAAAGAGAGGCCGTATACTTCAGTGTGGTTGGCACCAACTTCCTGCGATTATCGTCACCGACCTCTATCAGGGGGAAGAACTGGAGTGCTTTGCCGGAAAACTCAGCTTCATGCCAACGCCCAGAAACCTGTCCAGGTTCGCCAGTACCCACTAATCGGACCTCAAAGCGGTCCGGAGCATACTTGATAAAGCTTTTGATCAGTGTCTGGATACCACCAATGCTGCATTTCCACGGATTGAATTGATAGAATATCGTTAATACAGGATTTCTCATATTGTGGAATTCTGAACTGGTTGACACACGCCCAACATGGTTAAAAACACCATGCTATTCAAGCAGATTTTTCAAAAATTTACAAATATTCCGGTGTTTCCACTGTGGCAGCCCCAACTGCCCCTTAAAAGCTGGTTCCCTTGAACAAAGAACCCAGAGCCTCAACTCAACAAAATGATGAGTTAAGAACAAGAAACTTTAGGAAGAGGGAGCACAGCATGCATGTTGACCACTCAGAATCTCTTTACTGCATGCTTAACGGGCAATGGAAAGCCCTATCAGTGAAAGCTCTATCAGTGAAAGCACATAAGCATCAGTGAAAACACATAAGTAACAATCTATACAAAGTTTCAGGAATAACCCGTCCTTAACCAATATGCAGGATATCCTGACCCCAAGGGTCCGTGATAGTACTGAGACATTTAAATCTTTATCTCTTCATACGTAAGTTCTTCCGTGTGAAGAGGCTGTAAAGCTGGCCCGGTTCAACATAGGAGACGTTAAGGGAAAACTCCCAACCTGGAAGGTTCGCGTCTCCGCTGGGGGCGTGAACCTCCTATGTTCGTTCTAAGCTAAAACTATTTTAGTTTACGTATTTATGTGGCTGACCCCCACCAGCAGCAGGGTTCAGCCACGTCAATTAAACGGCTATGAGATCATGATTGTGGGAAGATCGGCTTTGCAACGCAGTCATGGGTAGGGTTAAGGATTCCAGAGAACTTCTTTGGAAGGTGGGCGTGACGCACCCACCTTCCAACAAAAAATTCCTGGTCTTATTGCGTGACGATTCCTTACTCAAGTGCGCTGGCGAAACAACCAAGCTCAGTCCCGCCACCTGCTGTTTTGCTAATTTGCCACCCCTTTGGATCACCTGGGGTTGGGTCAGGTTCCCCCAGAAGAGTTTCGGAGTTTTTAATATTGTTCACTACGGAAGAAAGTGCCCCAACAATTTGATGGAAATCATTGGCGAAATCACCACGTCTCTGGTTAAAATCAAACCCCCACTCTTGTCTGAACTGTTCTGCAAAATTACAGACTTGGAATGAGCCATCTGGTTGTTCCACCACTTCATGTGATGTGGGGATGGCATAGACGTTTCGAGCGGTATCATCAACAATATAAGCACCGTACTCCATCAAAGCATGGGCCAGTGCTTGCCCTGGAATAGTGCTTAAGGTATCAACCTCAAAATCTGGTGCCAACGCCAGTAGAGAACCCATTCGGACAGCCGGATTCGTCCCACCATAGGCCAAAGGCCCATCTTCACAGGCATAGGCATCAGCCCGATAAATGAGGCTATCGTCATAGGGTTTGCCACGGGAACATGCCAGCAGATATTTATTGGCAAATACGTTTATTTTTAAAGCATGGTGAATCGATGGATTCTCTCTCGTCATCTCTCCGCATCGTAGGGTTCCCCCAATACTGGATAAAGCTGATCCGCCATGGGCACCCCATTTGGATTCTTCATTAGCATCAAGCCTAACCGTTGGATACTTAAACGCTGAACCTGCTGGTCCTCCAACACTACACACATGTAACGGCTGATTTTGCAGCACATCGCCGTCTGGCAGTAGGATAGCGCCAGACATGTTAGGGGTAGTGCCATGAAACGTCGTTTCATAGTTGTCCGGAATGGGCACTTGCAAGCCGGGATAAAGATCATTTCCTTCGGTCAAGCATCGTTTGTCACTTGCCCAACCAGTGGTGACTAGCTGTTTTGGGGGGGCGCTCGGAGCTAGAATAATCATGTCTTCATCAAGCGTGATGCCGCTTAGCACCCGACCTTCTTCTAAGTCAGCATCTACATATTGGGCACCCTGGCCAATGGGCCGATTCCAAATGCTGTTGGGATGGAACGGCTGCATCATTTCATTTCTGGTTGTGGGGCAGGAGCGATCGCCAACCAAATCGGCATAGGAAATATCGAGGGAGGTAATACGGCTTCCTGTAAGGATTTCACTAACATTAAAAAAATAACTGGCTACTACCACGACAACTGCGCTCAGTATCACCACAAGGAGATTGAACCTGCCTTGACGAAATGGCCAACGTCTCGGGAACCAACTGCCAGATAGTAAGTGTTTAAGTGACACCCTAAAATCCTCCTGTGACCTGTGGTTAAATCTTGCTCCAGAATTGTCGCCCATTCCTTCGCAACCAATCAATGGGCAAGGAGCATGATACAACGATCGCCACAACAATGTCTCTGTCCTAACCAAGGTAGGTATTCACAGCCACATCTTATTTTTGGGCAGAGATCTAAGCCTTGGTCCTTTGAAGAAATTTCGCCAAAAATAATTTAAGCCGCGAACTACCCTCAGTGGGGGTATTTCGCGGCTTGGCTAAAACTTTACCGAGTTTGAAACCTTCTTTCTCGGACTAGTACCGTATGGCGTAAATAGGCAAATCCCTTGACCCTCACCCTAAATCCCTCTCCCGTTCTGGGAGCTACCGTGTACACACAAGTCGAACCACCC
>JBFRWC010000248.1:0-8017 GCA_051439365.1 Leptolyngbyaceae cyanobacterium | reverse complement strand
GTATCCACCAATGCCCCAGCCAATTCCAAATAATGCCGAACCAATGATGAGGGGGCGATCGAGACTGGTTTTTGTGGGCAAATAAAACTTGGGACTCAGCAATGGGTGTGGTTGCTTCAGCACAAATCGGAAGGTAATCAGCGTCACCCCCACCGCGCCGCCTAGCACAAAGATCAGAGTGGCATCCCAATTACCCGCCACGTCTAGGAACCCAAGAACGCGATCGCGATCAATCATCTGGGCTAAGCCCAACCCCAGCCCAAACATCATCCCCGCAATCAACGCCACCCCATTCCGCTTAGTATTCTGGTTCAACATACTCCCTCCAACAACTTCACGCACCCACCACCCCATCACTCCACCACCCCATCACTCCACCACCCCATCCCCCCATTCTTTCCGCTACAGGATTCCGTTCCTAGTGCATTGGGGGCATGAGATAATTAGGACTAGATTAGTAAGGTTCAGGCTAGAAAATTCAGATTGGCGAGTCTTGGGTGAATCGCGGATGGAGACATTGATTACGCTGGATTGGGTGAAGCTGGGGTGGGCGTTGGGGTTAATGGTTCTGGCGCTGGGGTTGATGCTCTGGCAAGGGTTAGATCTGACGGGACGATTGCTGCTGGGAACGGGGCGCACCATTTTGCAACTCTTGGTGGCGGGATATTTGCTGGAAGGGGTCTTTTCGCTAGACTCACCGTGGCTGGTGTTGTTGGTGTTGCTGGTGATGACGGTGGTGGCGACGGCGGTGTCTCGCAATCGGATTAGCGATCGCCTCCCCCAACTGTGGCCGTTGATCGGTGCGAGTTTGCTGTTGAGTACCGCCCTCACCTTGGTTTACATCATTGTGCTGATTTTGCGTCCGGACCCCTGGTATTCTCCCCAATATTTGATTCCTTTAGGGGGAATGTTATTGGGCAATGCCATGAATGCATCGGCGATCGCGGGCGAACGGTTGGTGAGCGCTCTCAGTCGTAGCCAAACGGAAATTGAAACCCATCTGAGTTTAGGGGCAACTCCGGCCCAAGCGACTCGGAGCTATCGCCAAGACGCGATCAAAGCGGGGATGATTCCGATTATTAATTCGATGATGGTGGTGGGATTGGTGACGCTACCGGGGGTGATGACCGGACAGATTTTAGGAGGGGTGGCTCCCTTGGATGCGGTGCTGTACCAAATGCTGATTATGTTTGTGTTGGCGTTTACCAATCTCGTCGCGACGATTTTGGTGGTGCGGGGGATTGAATCCCAATTTTTTGGTAAAGCCATGCAATTTAGCCTGCCGTAACCCACCAAAATCGAGAACGATATCAAGAACAATTAAGTATCAAACAAGTATCAAAACGATTTCTTTTCCAGAATAGGTTACAGCTCATGATGACTCTAATCGGCTGTGCCATCCTGTGGGTGCTATGGCTGATCAGTCCGAAACGAACACGGCGATGGTTTATTTATCCCCTCATGGTGGTGATTGCTAGCTTTGTTATCCTCACGTCACCGGTGGTGATCGATCTGTTGATGCGGGGGTTAACGGCTTCGCTGCCGGAAGATACCGGAGCGACGGTTGATGCAATTGTAGTGCTGGGACGGGGACCACAATATCGGGCCAATCGTTTGGTGACGGTGTGGGAACTGTGGCGATCGCAACGAGCACCGACGATCTTTTCCAGTGGCATGTTGGATGCCAAGGAGATGGTGCGGCAGTTGGAAACTGATGGGATTCCCCCCAGCGCCTTGGCGGGGGAAGAGTGTTCCCAAACCACGGAGGAAAATGCAGCCTTTACCTCGGCCTTTTTGCGCCCAGAGGGGGTGGAAGATATTTTGCTGGTGACTGACCCACCCCATATGCAGCGATCGCTCCTAGTCTTCCGCAGTTTTGGGTTTCAGGTGATTCCCTATCCGGTTTCTGCGACGGGGCAAGATCAGTCAAACTCAGAACGACTCAAAGTGGTGCTACGGGAATATGCGGCCCTAGCCCAATATGCCATTGACCGGAAGTTTGAGGCGCGATCGCCCGCCATGCTCGACCATCCTCCGGCTGAAATCACGACGAAGATCACTCAATGGAACTGTCAGGTGCCCAGTGTCTCGCTGGGCACGAGGAAATGAACACTATTCGTTAATGGCACAGATGAGCTGGGCATCGAGTTTGGCTTTGGGGTCCAAGATCTTGGCCTGCTTCGTTTTGCATAAGTCTTTGATCAGGCTTTGCCACTGGGTTGGCGGCACGTTGGGAAATTGGCCTGCGGCGGTTTCAATTAAGGTTGCTACGCCTAAAATGTGGTGGGTGTTGACTAAGTCCAGCAAAAATTCTCGAATTGCGTCTAGTTCTTGACTGACTCGCACGGGGTCAACGTCTTCATCAACGGGAAGGGGCGGGCGCGATCGCCCCCACACGAGGCCCAAATCTTGTAGTAACCGACAATTTCGTAAAATTCGAGCCTTCCGCATCAGCGATTCCAGCGTCGGCAAGTCCAACAACACCCCGGCCACCATCAGTTCTTGGGCACAGACAGAGTTAACTAGATTATGGTAGGTTGCCAGATAGTGAATTGAAAGCAAGTCCACTCGGAGCCGCTGATGGGGATGGCCATCAAAAATCTGGTGGTAGAGGTGATAACTTTTGCGATTGGGTTTCCCAATGGGACCAGAGCGGATCAAATAGAGGGTATGGCACAAGCGCAGGTCCACCACCCGCCGACAGGCATTCATCACATGGTAAAAGGTGGTCATGTTGGGGTCATCGTTCCACACCAGACCAATGCGGGCGTGATCGGGCAAACTGTCTGAGGGTCGAGCCGCATAACTGAGGGATTGATTGGTATAGGTTTGGCTGGGCAACAGGCGCGATCGCACCTGCTCAATTTTCAACACCGCCATCACTTCTTGCAGCATCACAATCATATCCGGTGGTGCTAGCTGCCGCAGGCGAGTGATCCGCTCCTGAGTCTGACTCAATTCCTGCCGCCAGAGCAGTCGAAAGGCCGCTACTAGGTTTTCCGCAGAAACGCTCCCAGACCCATCATTCCCAGACCCATTGTTGGCACCTTGGGCCATCGGTGAGGTCTCACTTGCACCAGAGACCCCAGTGGTGATTTCAGTTGGCGTTGCGGTCCCCACATCCCTGGTTTTAGCATGTTGAAATAAGCGCCGTCCCAGTTCCAACACGTTGCGGGGTAAGGCTCTGCCCCCAGGAAATTTTTGGTCCAAGTCGCCCCGGTTAAAGGGGGTAATGTTCGATGCTGGGGTCGGGTCAAGCTGATGGTGGAGGGGGGCTAACCGATAAGCCCACAAGGCTTCTGCTTGATCGAGAGAAATCGGTCGCAGCTTGATTTGCTGGTCAATCCGGGCGCGATCAGCAGCTTGAATCCGAGGAGATTGCTGTCGCCAAGTACTGGTGATAATGCTGATAATCACCAAAAAATTACGCAGGCCTTGATTATGCAGACTAGAGTTAATATCAAAGATGGCCTGGAGATCGATCATGCCCGTCTCGGTGCGAGCGATACTGTCTAACTGGTCAAAACAAAGAATGATGGGCTGGGTATCGGCGGCAATGCGACCAAAGTTCGCCAGCATCTTCTGGGCCGCATCTTCGGTGGCGATCGCCCCCTGCACCTGCAACATCCTCAACCCGTCATCGTCTAGGTCGTCCCCCCGCAACCACTCACAGGCCGTGGTGTATCGCTCCGGGTTAATCAAGTCATACAATACCCCAAAGAACTCGGTGGCGTTGTAAATTCCAGAAGGGTAGGAGTCTTTTAGCTTCCGGACAATACGCGATCGCTTCACTGGACCCCATTTTTTCGTATCCTTGGGGTCCAACACTGCCAACTGTTTCAGCCACCGCAAGAGCTGGGAGTCCGCCTGACCCGCTGGAGTTTGCACCAATCCATCCACGGTGTAGCGGAGAATATGCCGCCAGAGGGACTGGCGCTCTGGAAAGGGATCAATATAGACAAACGAGGCTCGTTCATTCAGCACCCGCTTGATCCGCCCCAATAAGTAGGATTTTCCAGACCCGGAATCCCCGGCCAGTAATAGGGTGCGGGTCTGATGATCTGCGATCACTTGGGTCAGAACCGTGTCTACTTCAGCGATCGCCTCTTGATGAATGGAATCTACCTCCAGCGCCAAATCGGGCTGTTCATACCAAAAATTACCCGGTTTGAAGGTGGCCGGGTCAAAGGGATTCATTGCTTGGCGGATCAGTTGGTCAATCGAGGTCATAGGCTACGCCCATAGAGGGGTTGGGGAAAAGGCGGCGGAGAAGCCCTGAACGGCAAACGATCAGGTCAGATAATGCCCGTTGCCGCTCTCACGGTTCGTACAGCAGACTTGATGTCATACTACTCGCAAAGAGAAATGAAAAACAATGGGCCGCCGATATCTTGGGGAATGCCAGCCTTAACTTGTTCGGAGCTGAAGGCGATCCCATCCTGGAGCGAACTTAACTCCACTTGGTCTTGGCGCTGAAGTTGATAGAGTAACTCATCCAGTTCCTCCCGCTGGAGCGGTGGCTGCACAGCCTGTCGCAGATAGAACAGAGGCAGATAATTCTGAGTATCCAACTCATGGTCCAGGGTTTGTACCAACTCCACAATGTCCGTGGTAGCGGGCTTCGTGTTGTGAGGCCAACGGTTGCCTGCTACAGTCGAAGTTGCGGTCACAGTGGCCCCATTCCCCTCACGGACCACCGGGCGATTCACCTGAGCCCGCAAAAAATTGATGTAGTTACTGAGAAAATTAAAACTAATGGTGTGATTGCCGGAAGGATTGCAATCTTTGAGCAAATATTGATACCCGTCTGGGGTCAGCCACACATTCTTCACTTGGGTTTCCGCCTGAATCAATCCCCTCGTCAGCAACTCCTCCAACAAAACCTGCCGTTCTTGGGGCGGGGTCCCCTTGAGGGCTTTACCGGGAGTGATCGACCCGTCCGTTCCCGCCTTTAATAGCCGAAGCTCCTTGGAACTGAGGGGAATACCATCGGTTTCTAGCGTCAACAACGCTTGACCTGCACTGGAGGTTTTGAACTGAATAATCTCCTCAGAGCAACTAATCAAACCGCGATCGCGCAATTGACGACAGGCTCGATTCCGATCGGAACGGCTTTCAGTGGGACGTAGGGCTGACAGGGCAACATAATAATCTGGCGGATAGGCCAACAGCGCCAGTAAAAACTTGAGTTCGATTACTTCCATCGGTCACGCTTTCCTATTGTCTGTTCGGGGTTTTGCTATCCGGTTTTGTCACACTGGGTTCCCCTCACTATCCACACCAGAAGCAGAATTTCCCTCGTTTTGTATCTGATTTCGTAATTGTATACCCAATCGCCAGGTTATACGCCCTGTTGTCAAGGCCATCGTCAGTTTTGTATTTCTCTGCAACAATTAATAGCAGTATTTAACATGGTTAAGACTATCGTTCAATACAATCGGAGCGCGATCGCCATGTCTCCTTCCCCATTTTCTGACGAGTTTGCTAACACCAATGGCCACAGCCATTCAGCCCAAAACTCGGCCCAAAACGGATATGGGCACCCCCATCTTCCCGAACCGTCATCCTCAGATTCCACCGTGGACATCCTGTCCTTGGATCGATCGCACCCTCAAGACATTCCCATCCCCCCTGATACCGGAGAGCGGTTTGATCGAGCACGACGCTCAGCCATGAGGGTTTACATTGTTCTGATTGCCATCGGCGTTATTATTGGCGGAGTCACACTTGTGGGCATTGCCTCCCTGATGCAACACTTTGGCCTCACAGATGTCCCCGCCCAGGTTGACCCGCAGTAGGCTGAGTGGCTGACCTGGTTGGCTGACAAAAAACGAGTATTGGGCGCGGAAACCGCTCCCCTATAGGGGATTGGGACAATGTAGGGGTCAGGTCTCCTGACCCAATCAGGGTCAAGGTTTTAGGCAGTTTTGTCAGTCAATCAGGTTGCTGACTCTAGAACCCCGGCTTCTTGAAGAAGCCGGGGTTCTAGACCCAGCTTATTTCAGTGACATTGACTCAGGCATATTTAATTTGTGATTGACCTCCACAGGCTACATTTAACTATACGAGCAAGGAATAACGAGCAAGGAATAACGAGCAAAGAGTAAGGAGCTTGAGCCATGAACATGACGAATGCTACCCCGCCACTCTACGAGAGTCGCATCGATCTGTCGGCGGATGTTCGGGCCAAAATGGTGGCGATCTTGAACGCAACTCTGGCGACGACTATTGATTTGAAGACTCAAACCAAGCAGACCCACTGGAATGTTAAGGGACTGAAGCCTAATTCTGAGACAGTATGACCACTCCGGATGCGGCAAGACTGGGGAAGAGGCTTGAGGCCATCGTCGATCGCTGGTCAGAGGGGTTGATTTATGGTGGGTTGGCGATCGCCGCCATTGTTCTGTTCACTGTGGGCCTGGGAGAAGTGCCCCTGCGGGATTGGGATGAGGCACTAGTGGCGCAGGTGGCCCAGGAAATTCATCAGGCCGCGTTTTCCGACCATGTTTGGTTACACCCCACTCTCCACGGTCAGCCCTATTTTAATAAACCCCCCCTGGGACATTGGCTGGTGGCGATCGCCTACTCTATCGGCGGCATCAACGAATGGACAGCCCGATTCCCCGGAGCCTTAGCCACCGCTGCCTCCGTGCCTTTGCTCTATGCCCTCTGCCGCGAATTATTTCCCCAACGTGGTGTGGCGCTTTTGAGTGCCTGTACCTATCTAACCCTGTTACCGGTGGTGCGCCACGGACGACTGGCCATGTTGGATGGCATGGTCCTGCTGGGATTTCTGGCATTGCTGTTGTGTGGGGTGCGATCGCGCCGGAATCTGGACTGGTCTTTGGGGACGGGGCTGAGTATCAGTGTCTTATGGCTGACCAAAGGGGCGATCGCATTGCCGTTGATGGCGATCGCTGCTGGCTTCCTGCTTTGGGATGCCCCCCGATTATTCCGATCGGGGCGATGGTGGCTGGGCCTGTTACTGGGGTGGGTGCCTGCGATCCTCTGGTATGTGGCTCAGGGACTCCACTACGGCCTGACCTTCTGGGAGACTCATCTGCTGGATCAGATGCTGAGTCGTACGGTGGAGGTGGTGGAACAGCACCGGGGTCCGCCCTGGTATTATCTATTGGAATTGCTCAAATATAGCTGGCCATGGCTATTATTCTTGCCGATGGGAATGGTGGCAGTGTGGCGCGATCGCGGTCTGAGTTGGGCAAAATTGGCGATCGTCTGGAGCAGCTATCTGGTCCTCATTTCAGTCATGAGTACCAAGTTGCCCTGGTATATCATGCCCCTGTATCCATTGGTGGCGCTGGTGGTCGGGGTAGAACTGCATCGGCTGTGGCAAACGCTATCGGGAGTCTCTGCAAGACTGACTCCATCGTTGACCTATCGGCGGATATTGCTGGGATGGCTAGGGTTGATGGCGATCGCGGGTTGGAGCGGCAGTCTCTACTATGCTGGGATTGTGACCCCGAATTCTGAGAGTGACGGATCACTCGCCCTCCTATTGGCCACCGTGGGGTTAACGATGACCATGACAGGGCTATTCCTGGAGCGGCAGTCTTACCAATGTATTAGCCTCCTCCTTTGGGGTTTTTATATCAGCCTAGTGCTGTTCGTTGTGTCTCCCCACTGGAATTGGGAATTAGGCGAAAATTATCCCGTCAAGCCTGTGGCCACGATGATTCAAACAGCCCAACCCCTACCCGATTCCCCCTCATTCTATACGTCCCATCCTCTCCGCCGTCCCTCCCTGGATTTTTACAGTGGTTATCCGATTATTCCAACAGATTTGGCGCAAATCCGGCGACAGTGGCGGCAAGACTCATCTGCTGTGATGCTGGTGACGACAGCGGATATGGAGAGGATGGCGCTTAGGCGGGTACAGTACTTGGGCCATGTGGATGGCTGGGTTTTGATTCGCCGCAAACCTCGTAACCGGTTGCCAGATGCTCTCAATCATTCTCAATCATAAGCTTGTTGCCATTTAATTTGCGCGGCTGAACCC
>JBFRWC010000247.1:0-2846 GCA_051439365.1 Leptolyngbyaceae cyanobacterium | reverse complement strand
CCGGTGCTCTGATTGCGGCGGCTATCTGTGCCGTTAAAGATACCCAAGCCATTCTCGATATGTACCGCGATCGCGGCGAGGAGATTTTCCCTACACGTATCCGGAATCGTCGGGCTTGGCCTCTCATCGGGCAGCTATGGGGATTTCTTTACCCCCACGGAGATCCTGAACAAGGAACTCCAGGATTATCAACTGTTGTAAAAGATATCCTAGGCGACACCACCATTTCGGCGATCGCCCAGCCACAAGAAACCGCCGATGGCAAGATGCATAAGCGCCCCACTCTACTGATCATGGCCTATGACACCCTCTCTCGCAATACCACCTTTTTTGCTAGTGATGGCCCCACCAAACTGCCCAAATGGTATAGCTCTCTGCCGCTGTGGCAAATTTGCACCGCTTCAGCCTCTGCCCCTACATACTTTCCGCCCTATAGACTGCCGTTTTACCCAGAGGTGAGTGACACCCAATATTTACCCCATATTGATGGTGGCGTCTCGGCAAATAATCCATCCCTGGCAGCAGTAGCCCATGCCCTGAGAAAGGCTGAGGTAAAGTTTGAAGATATTTCTGTTTTGTCTATTGGCACAGGTCAAACCACTGAACCCTACACCTATCAACAAATTGCAAAATGGAAACCCGTGAACTGGATTGCCAACTTATCCAATATTTTCTTGAATCCAGGAGCGGCTATTGACAACACTATTTGTAGCCAAATTTTGAATGCCAAAGAATATCGCCACGTTCGTCTAGATTTTGAACTTAATCATCATTTAGTGGATCGGAAATATCCAAGTGAATATAAAATGCTGCGGCAGATCGATCCCAATCCACACAATCAATATCTAGACCCACCCAAGCAAATTTCTGAGGCTATTGATGATCCCACCAGCTATGGTGATTTAACAACCGCAGCGCAAGCCTATTTGAAAAAGGGTTTTGTGACATTTTTTGCCCCCCAATGGAAAAAGGTAACAGTGAAGCAGGCGATCGCCCAATTCATTACTGATTACCCTTGAGAATAGCTTCCGACTCTAAACCCAAACCCGTCGAAATAGCTGCCAGATGGCACGTTGAGTAACATTAGGTTTGTAAAACAATTGATTCAAGCTAATCATCGTTAACATCTTGATTATCAGTTCTCTACTGGCATCGATGCTCTCACTCGATTGATCCACCATTGGGTTTGCTGAAGCACGTCAGAATAGGATAGGTCTCCCTCCATGAGCAGTGCCATTGGCAAGGGTTTCACGATCCGTTTGGCCACCTGAGGCATCCATTGCTCAAGCTTTTTGCCCACAATCAAGCGCAGGATAAACTCAATTCCCATCCGCTTTGACCGGGGAAAGGTGTAATCCGACAAATCTCTGAGGGCATGAACATCGGCTAAGCGCTGAGCAGTACAGGCGGGTAGGGCTTGACTCCAATCATCTTGATACTGCTCCAGAAGATTGGCAAAGACCTGGACATCCTGGAGTGAAGAATTGCACCCCTGACCAACGGACGGGGAAACCGCATGAACCGCATCACCCAGCAGCAGAATAGTATCGCCCACATTCATGCGATCGCACTTGACCGTCAGAATTCGGGATACTGGGCGATGCCGCAATTCCTCCGCTGCCTCAAGCGTCATGAGTGGCGCAAAGCTGGGGCATGTTGTCTTGAAGTAGTCCAGTACCTCCTCGCCAGAGTTCAGAGAGTCCAGCGGATTTTGATCGGGAGGGAAAATCAGGGTACCGTGGAGCCAGTCACCCGGTTGAGGAGCCATCAACAATCGGATACCTTGCCCAAGCGACCAGGTATGGATGCGATCGCCCGCTAGTTCCACTTGTTGATCAGGACTGATGCGACGAGCAAAAACTGACGTATAGGCATCGGGGACTAGGGTTTGCTCACACTGCATTTGCCCATCATCTACTAGAACTTGCCGTACCTGAGACCGCGCCCCATCGGCAGCAACCAGGCGATCGAAGGATACCGTGAATGGTTCACCATTGGCTCGGTGCAGGGTGACGGTTTGGGAATTCTGGTCAACATCATGACAGGCACAATCAAAGTGAACCGAAAGCCTCTCTGGGCTGTGTTGCTCTAGCAATTGTTCTAGCAGTACTGTTGTAATTTGATTACGGTCAAGCAACAGCAGTGGAGTTGTACGATCAATGGCGCGAGGCTGTCCCTTCTTTCCATGCATCAAGGCTCCTGGCGACCAAATTCCCTGCTGCTCCAAAACCTTTGCTAGCCCCGGAATTGCCTGAATTGCCTGTAACCCGCGTACTTGGAGAGAAATGGGAAAGGTACGCTGGCTTGACGGTTCAGCGCATCGAGGATCGGGACGACGTTCGTATATTTCCACCTGGTAGTTGCCACGGGCAAGAAGATAGTGGGCAAGCAATAGTCCTGCTGGCCCAGCACCAACAATCACAATTTTCTGGAGCATTGATTTAACCCTCATGCAGCGATAGGACACGCATCATAAACCGGAATTTGTAGTTGTTTGCAAGGAATCCGTTCTGGAGACACGATACTACTAAAAACCGCAGACTGTACTTCTAAATAGCTTTCAGGGATGGCTTCAAACCAAATCCGTTGCTGAGGTAAAACGGTTCGCTCAATGCATCCATGAGGCGTTTGCTCAACCCGAATAATTTGAATGGTGGAAGTGTTGTTGTGATACAGATAAACAAAGGGAGTGGGGTTCATGGGGTATCTCCTTAATGTGTGAGGTAGGGGGATATCAGGGAAAAGGAAGCAATGACTTAGACAGTTTCTTGGATGGCTCAATCTTTTGGTGACACCGCTTAAAAGCGCCATGTGCTGGGAGTGATATGAGAATTGATTTCTTGTTG
>JBFRWC010000246.1:0-10372 GCA_051439365.1 Leptolyngbyaceae cyanobacterium | reverse complement strand
GAACATGACGGTGATTCAGTTAGGCAAATACCTGACACTGGAGGAATTTTGTAGCTGTACCCAGACCTATAGCCAGTACGCCGATCAGATCAACCCATATCCTCAGAATGGGGATGAGACTATCCCGGCACTAGAGGCACTCTGTCAACACATCATCGACCCAGTAATTGATGAATTTGGACATGACCGTTTTTGCCTCACCTACGGCTTTTGCTCCAAAGATTTGAAGCGGTGGCTAGCCAAGAAAGATCCGGTAACAGGGGTTAAGAACGGGGTAGTGAGTCCCAATTTAGATCAGCATATGGCTTATGAGGTAAACCGGAAGGGGAAATATTATTGCGATACTCCTTACGGAGTGGCGTTGCGCCATCGCCTTGGTGCTGTGTGTGACTTCCGATAGGTTGGGTTTCATCACCTCAACCGAACACAAATAACTAATCCAATCTACGAGAGAATTGATTCTTGTAGAAATTTATTGCTTGAGGGGCGATCGCCTTCTATAAAAACTCACCCCAGCATAAAGTCAGATGAATTACAGGAAAAACTGCGTGCGATCGCCCAACGATATAACCTAGGGGATCTGGAGACCCCGACATCCACAAAAACGTCCCAACCAATATGGCGACCACTATATTGGATAAAGTCGGGCTTATGAACAATCTGGATTCAATGCTATCCGGTTGAGGTCACTGGAGGCTGTATTCAAGAGTAAATGTTGTTAGCCACTGTTGTGGGGATAATATTTTTGAGGTGACCTCGTGTCCTCGAAATGTTTTTGTCCTAAGCTGTGTGGCTACAGCCGTAAAGATTTAACTCAAAGAATGATTGCAAGCGATGACCTTGACAAATCTAGCGGTGGTTGGGAACAACTGGTTTCCCAAAAAGCCTGGTGGTCTAGATCGGTATGTGTACGAGTTGGTGCATACTCTGGCGATCGCCCACCCACCTGCTGATCAAACTAAAATTGATTTATATGGCGTTGGATTGCCGAACCAACGCTCAATGTCCAACATTCAGCTACACAATCTGGGTTGTCCAGAGGCATCCCTCTGGCGGCGATTAGCAGGAGCTTATCAAACCTTCACTCCCCTTGGATCTAGCCAGTATTCAGCAATTAACATCCATTTTGCGCTGTATGGTCTCGCGGCTCTGCCCCACCTGCCCAAGGATGTGCCCGTCACCTGTACCTTTCATGGCCCTTGGGCCATCGAAAGCCAACAAGAAGGGGGGAGCCGACTGAGTGTGTGGCTTAAACAGCAAATGGAAAAGCAGGTCTACCGTCGATGCGATCGCTTCATTGTCCTCAGCAAAGCCTTTGGCCAGATTCTGCACCAGGAGTATGCGGTGCCCTGGGATCGCATCCATATTATCCCCGGTGGCGTAGATATCGAGCGATTTCAGCCGTCCCTATCTCGTCAAGAGGCCCGCCACCACCTGGGGTGGTCTCAGGATCGTTTTATTCTATTCACGCCCCGGCGCTTAGTGAACCGCATGGGATTGTCCCAGTTGTTGGAGGCGATCGCCCACCTGTCTTCCCAACCTGCCTCGACATCAAGTTCCACTGGGGATCTCTGGCTTGCCGTTGCTGGTAAAGGCCCCCTGCGAGAGACCCTAGACCGCCAAACTACCGATTTAAATCTGATGGAGCACGTCAAATTCCTGGGATTTCTGCCTGATGATGATCTTCCTATTGCTTATCAGGCCGCTGACCTGACAGTCATGCCCAGCCAGTCTCTAGAAGGGTTTGGCCTAGTCTTGTTGGAATCCCTTGCCAGCGGTACCCCAGCCCTCTGCACTCCTGTCGGCGGTATGCCTGAGGTCATTCACCCATTTTCCCCCAACCTCATGACTACATCCCCGACAGCAGAAGCGATCGCATCTACTCTATCTGCCATCCTCTCCGGTACGATTCCCTTGCCCGATCGAGCCATCTGTCGCGACTATGCGGTGACCCAGTTCAACTGGTCCACCATTGCTCAGCAGGTCAAAGATGTCCTACTCAGGTAGGTCAAACAACTCATTTTTCGATGGTCCTAAATACCTATGAGAATCCTTTTTCTTGACCAAAGTCCTAAGCTAGGGGGAGCAGAACTCTGCCTTGCCGACATTGCTCACTCCTTTCAGCAAACCTGTCTTGTTGCGGTTTTTGAAGAGGGGGAATTCCCATCATACCTGCGTCAACGGAATATTCCTGTCACTGTTCTAGGAAATCAGTCCCTCCAAGTGCAAAAGTCTAGCGGATTATGGGCGGGACTCAAAAGCATAAATCAATTGCTTCCCCTGGCTGTTCAGGTTGCCAAACTCAGTCGGAACCATGATTTGATCTATGCCAATACCCAAAAAGCGTTGGTCGTGGGGATAATTGCCAGCCTATTCAGCCAACGCCCTCTCGTTTTCCATCTCCACGACATTGTTTCCCCTGACCACTTTAGCCCTATTAACCGTCGCCTTATCATTACTTTGGCCAATCAGGCGGCTCTCATCATTGCCAACTCCCAAGCCAGCCAGAATGCCTTTATTCAATCAGGAGGACGAAGCGATCGCATTCATGTGGTCTACAACGGTTTTCGCCCAGAAGACTATGACAGACGCGATGACGGCGATCGCCTTCGCCATCTGTTAATCCCTTCCGCCTCCAATCAAACTCCCCCTTTTATCATTGGGCATTTCAGTCGTCTTTCCCCCTGGAAAGGGCAGCACATTCTGATTGAAGCACTGCAATACTGTCCAGATAATGTTGTTGCGGTTTTAGTGGGTGATGCCTTATTTGGAGAACAAGACTACGTTCAGCAGTTACACCAGCAAGTCAGAACCTTAAGTCTGGAACATCGCGTCCATTTTCTGGGCTTTCGTACCGATGTTGCTGATCTTATGAATGCTTGTGACCTGATCGTTCATACCTCCACTGCTCCAGAACCCTTTGGTCGGGTGATTGTTGAAGCGATGCTATCGGGTATTCCTGTGATTGCAGCCGCAGCAGGAGGGGCAACGGAAGTAGTTGAGCATGGGCAGACCGGATGGCGATCGCCCCCCGGAAATGTGCAGAAGCTATCAGACCACATCTTAACTTGTCGTAATCACCCAGCTCAAGCAAACGCTATGGCCAAACGCGCCCAAGATCTCGCTGCTCAGCACTTTCACTTAGAAAAGACAAATCTCCAGATTCATCGTCTTTTGGAGAACATTGGTGTAGACCACAGTTCAGAGTACACCAACTAGAGGGCTGGGTCTTGCCATGAACCGACTAGAGTTGATTAGCATCCTACTAATCCTGTGATTATGTGCTCCGTTTTTGCTAATCACTCCTCAATCAGGGCCGTATCATAAAGTTTTGATGAAGCCTCAATTCTGTGTTAGGTCATGCGTGCCATGGGTGTTATACTATAGGTGCGATCTTCTCGTAAGTGAAATTAGCTAGGTAAAACTAGCTAGGTGAAGCTAGCGACGTGCGAGTTTTCCTCAAACTGCACTTATTTGTGACGGTAGCCTGATGCATTGAGTTAAGTGCTGTACGAAGTTAATTAGGGCTGTTCCATTTTATCTGGTGCTTCAATCGACTGCTAATTCTGGTTCCTTTTCCTATCATCTACCAAAGAGCGTCTGCCACAGGAAATCTGCCTTTGACTTTTAGCCATTCTACCTACATTAGTTCTGTCAACACGGTTTCATTTATAGGTCTTCCTTACTCCTAGAATGATTTTTGACGCAGGGATTTTACTCTACGTCTCAAATTATTAGAGTGATCAGCAATGCTGTGTAGAATCTTAGTCAATTCCAGACTATTGAGATCTAGAGCAAAAAAGCATCAACAACCCCCACAATAAATCGGTTTTAACTATGATGAATCGGTCTGTTTCTTCCCTGAGAACATACCGCTCAGTTTTGGTCATGATTTCTGTGCTAACAACGTTTGCTTGGGCATTTCAGAAATCTGCCCACGGCCAACAATCCCTTGGTACAGGTCTCCCACCATTGTCTGAGCAACTAGATGGTTTTCCAATCCCCGTCTCCGAATACACCGGAGGGTACCTGTTAGGGGTCGGTGATGTGGTTCGGGTAGATGTCTTTAACATTCCTGACTACAGCGGCGAATTTCAAGTGCTATCGGGAGGTGTGCTGAATCTTCCGGTCATCGGAACGATTGATGTTCAAGGATTATCAGTACAGCAGGCAACAGCGCAGATTGAAGCGCAGATTGCGCCCTACGTCAGGCGACCCCGGGTAACGGTGAGCTTACTCGATCTGCGGCCCGTTCATGTGGCGATCGCTGGAGAAGTGAATCGCCCTGGTTCCTATCGAATTGGTAATAACAGCGCGGCTCAAGTTGCCTCGGAGATTCCAACCTTAACTGAGGTTATCGGATTAGCGGGTGGGATTACTCAGCTAGCCGATATCCGTCACATCGAAGTTCAGCGCCGCTTACCGTCGCCTTCGGCCCACCCTTTATCGACTGCTCCATTTAACCCCCAGCCATTCTGGCCTTCACTCTTGGCAGAGGCAGAAGGCAGGGTTCCCCCAGCCAGAGATTCGTTCCCAGTTGAGTTCATTGCGGTCGAGTTCATTGCGGTCGATTTGTGGAACCTGTTACAAGAGGGGAACGTGGATCAAGATATCTTGTTGCAAGATGGCGATCGCATCATTATCCCGACCGCCACAGTGCTGAGCGCTAGTGAAGTTACTGAAATCGCAACAGCTAGCTTTTCACCGGATCAAATCACCGTCAATGTAGTGGGTGAAGTTGATGCTCCAGGGGCGATTCAGCTCCCGCCGAATGCCCCCCTAAATCAGGCACTCCTGGAAGCAGGAGGGTTTAATCCCCGAGCGCGACGACGTAGCGTGAACCTCCTTCGCCTCAATCCAGATGGTACTGTTACCGAACGATCCATTGATGTAGATTTCTCCCAGGACATCAATAGTGATGCCAATCCTGCCCTACGGCCCAACGATATTATCGTAGTTGGACGGTCAGGATTAGCTCGTGTTGGTGATTCCTTGAATCTGGTCGCGTCGCCATTTAATAATGTGTTTTCAATTATCCGGCGCGTCTTTGATAGTTTCTAGCAGTTCGAATACTCATCCTTTGCCACGAAGAAGGGATAGTCTTGCAGCCGCACAAGCATGGGCGCTGAGCAGCGATTGCCTACTATGAAAGTAGGAATCTTTCGTTTATCTGTGGATTTTTACAGGTTACATCTACCGCAATATTCTTCGAACATGAGCAATATTTTTGCGGATAGGATTAAGAATGAAGATAGCCTTAGTTCATGATTATTTAACCCAGCGCGGAGGAGCGGAGCGTGTTTTTGAGCTTCTGTGTAAACACTTTCCTGAAGCAGATGTCTACACATCTCTGTACGAGCCAGACACCACGATTGATGTCAAGCATCGCCCGGTCTATACAACTCGGTTGCAGTCTATCCCGAAAGCGAGTCAGTATTTTCGATTATTGGCCCCTTTCTATTTTTCGGCCTTTGAAGCATTAGATTTACAAGCCTATGATTTGGTCATCAGCAGTACGACCAGTTTTGCGAAAGCCGTCATCAAGCGGTCTGATGCCTATCATATTTGCTTCTGTCACAATATCACTCGATTTCTGTGGGATACACGGACCTACATTAACCAATACCAAGATTTCAAGGCCCTCCTGCCTATCATCAACCCAATTTTTCAAAAGCTTCGACAGGTTGATCTGACCCATGCTCAAAAACCTGATTTGTATATTGCCAACTCAACTGTCGTCGCGGAGCGTATTCACAATACCTATCAGCGTCCTGCAATCACCGTTAACTATCCTATTGATGCCGACAAGTTCCAATTTTCTGCTCAGAAAGATGACTTTTATCTTGTCTCATCTCGTCTTTTGGGCTACAAGCGCATTGATATTGTGGTTGAGGCGTTTAACTGGCTCGGATGGCCGTTACTCATTACTGGAGATGGCCCCGAGCGGGAGAATTTAGAAGCAAGGTCTCTGCCAAATATTTCTTTTTTGGGTTATGTCAGTGACGAAGAAAGAAAATTCTTAATGTCTCGGGCTCAGGGAGTGATTGTCACCGCTCTGGAGGATTATGGGTTAGTTCCCATTGAAGCGAATGTCAGTGGAACCCCCGTGATTGCTTATGGTGCAGGAGGGGTTTTAGATACCCAGGTTCCCGGAAAAACCGGTGTCTTTTTCAATCGCCAATCTCCTGAGGATCTGCACCAAGCTTTACTCAAAGCACGATCGATCCAGTGGAATTACGGGCAAATCCGAGATCATGTTCTTGATCGCTTTACCGAAGACGTATTTTTCCGAAAAGTTACGGATATTATCAATATGGTTTGTAGTAGAAAGGAAAGAGACATTGCTCGGATACCGTACAACAATCAGCCCAACTTGGATCAGACGACTCTGGGTTCCCCCACTGATCCACTCGGCAACCAAACGGAGATGAACTCGAGTAATTTGAACAATCTGGTGTAAATCAATCTGGTGTAAGTCAATCTGGTGGCAATCAAGCTGATGCCAGTCAAATTGATTCGCATCAGTTAACGCCCCATATGAGCGGAGCTATTCAGGCATGTTGACAGAACAAAAACCTCCAATGAGTTCTCAATCGACTCCAACATCAGAAGAAGCAGATTTTGGCTATGGTCAACTTCTGAGTATCTTAGTGCGACGAATAGCCTGGGTGAGTGGGGCGATCGCCACATCAGTGGGACTTGCCATTTTGATGACCCTCCGGGAAGACCCGACCTATCGTAGCGATATGCAGCTACTGGTCGAGCCAAATTACCGCCAGCGTGTCGATATCACAGGAACGCAGGACGAACGAGCCAGCCTTTCCCAAACGGACTATGCCACTCAGCTCAGTTTGATGCGAAGTAATATTTTTGCGGAGCAGGCTGTTGAAAAACTTCAGGAAGAGTTTCCTAATATTTGCCAAGGGTTTGAAACACTGAGTGCCTGCGCTAGACCGTTTCAAAGAAATTTAAACCTATCCCAACTCTCTGAAGATGGTACCGCAACCCGTATTTTTGTTGCGACTGCGACTGGGACTGATCCAGTTGTCATTCGAGTATTCTTAGAAAACTTGAAAGATGTCTATCTGAACTACAATGTCGAACAGCAGGAGCAGCGATTAGAAGATGGGCTAGCTCTCGTCAATCGGCAGATAGAGGAGGTCCGCGAAGCACTCACGGCTTCTCGCCAAGAACTGAAGCAGTTTCGTGAACGCCAAAACCTGATTGATCCATCACAACAAGCCTTATCAGTTGCCAATACATTGACTCAGGTCGAACAACGCCAAATTGACGTAGATACTCAGTATCGGGATGTGCTTGCCCGGTATTCAGGACTTCAGGATCAATTGGCAGCCGACCCTGATACCGCACTGGTCCAATCCCGATTGAGTCAATCGTCTCGTTACCAACAGCTTTTAAATACACTCCAGACGATCGAA
Source organism: Leptolyngbyaceae cyanobacterium (assembly GCA_051439365.1). Taxonomy (GTDB): domain Bacteria; phylum Cyanobacteriota; class Cyanobacteriia; order CAKZMO01; family CAKZMO01; genus JAAHGY01. The sequence continues at coordinate 2,933 of JBFRWC010000246.1, read as the reverse complement.
CTACAGCTAGAACAGCGTCGTGCTCTTTATGCAGAAGCCGATCCGGGGTTACAAGATTTAATTAGCCAGCGAACAGGACAACTAGCTCTTCTGCAAGAAGAAGTCAGGCGGGTGTTGGGTACCATCCCGGCCCAAATTAGTTTTGATGAAACGGAACTGCTCACAGAAGGGCAGTTAAGTGGCATTGATTTGAATCTGGTGAGCGAGTTGGTTCAAGCCGAAGTCGCTTTAGATAGTCTGCAAGCACGCCAGTCAGGTTTAGAACAAGCTCAGCGGGAATTAGGGCAAGCGTTAAATGCATTTCCTAGCCTCATTGCCGAGTACGATCGGATTCAGCCAGAAATCGGCATTCAGCAGCAAGCCTTAGAACAACTGCTCCAGTTACGCCAAGAGTTGAGTAATGAGCTGGCCCAAGGCGGTTTTAGCTGGGCTATTGTTAAGGTACCTGAATTGGGTCAACAAATTGCTCCGGTTCCCCAACGAAATTTGCTCTTGGGGGCGATCGCCGGCCTTTTCATCGGTGGTGCCCTAGCCTTTGGGCGAGAGGCAATTGATAAAGTGGTTCATACCTCAGACGATTTAAAGAGACAAGCCATTCTCCCTCTCTTGGGTGTCATTCCAGAAATGACGACCGGAGCACTGAATATTGTGCAAATGCCCCTCGATTCTGAGCAGGTCAGTGCTGAAACTTTTTCTCTGGTCCATTGGCAACCATTTCGGGATGCGGTTGACTGGATTTACCAAACCATTCAACTCAGTAGCGAGCAGCCCCTCCCTTCCTTGATGGTGTCCTCTGCCTTACCCGGTGAGGGAAAGACGATGCTTGCCATTGGCTTGGCGTTGAGCGCGGCTCGATTACATCGACGGGTTCTATTAATTGATGCCAATCTTCGCCGTCCTTCACTCCATGAACAACTGGGTCTGTCTAACGAGGAGGGCTTATCAACCCAGTTACAGTTGCACCCTACAATCCTGGAACAAAATGGGCTACACACTCTGTCATTATCCCTAGGGGGGACCGAAATTGATGTCTTAACGGCAGGACCGATTCCCGAAGACCCAGTTAGACTCTTAAGTTCTTCCCAAATGCAGCGGATGCTGGCTCTTGCGGAAGAGAGTTATGACCTGGTTATCCTGGATGCCCCAGCCATCTTGGGATTAGCCGATGGGTTGCAACTGGCTTCTCTATGTGAGGGCGGAGTCATGGTCAGCCGACTGGATCGAATTACTCAGGCAGACTTATCTCAAGCGATGGCCATTTTGAGTCGGGTGAATACCGTCGGCATCATCGCCAATGGCTATCGAGGGGATGGGTCTTCAGGTGGAGTCTACACCGATGATGAGTCTGCAAGAACGGCAACTGGAACTCCAAAGGTTCTTCATGCGCTTCGTTCCATGTTAGATCGAGCCAATCCGTGGAAGCGGACGATTGCCCTATCCACGATCTTGGGCATGGCCTCGCTCTTAGTGTCTCAGGAGCAATCGAGCTCTCAGGAATCATCCAATTCTGAGCACTCAGGCCAACCGAATCATCAACCTTCTCAGCAATCGCCCAATTATCCACTGACTCGAAAAGAACAATCTGGGGAACTTGTGGTTACATCTATAGAAGCAGGGGTTACATCTATTCATATTCCTCAATGGTCAAACTCTACATAGTGATGAACCATTTTTGTTGAAAGCTTTTCTATGAATCCCCTTCTCCATGAAGGTGTAGATAACAAAGGGAGTCCTCTTGTTATCGAGATTGAGGCTCATGCAGCTTTATTGATTGGGTATTAGAACATCGATTGATTTCCGAAAACCTACTGGTTACTAGTCCTGTCTAGATCAAATTACTTTCCATGATCACATCCACAATTTTACTCAAAACACCAACTCTTTTGCCATCAATGGCAAGTCCACAGGCACGTTCGATATTTGAGCACTGTAACCTGAGATGGGAACAGGACTCTTTGTTTGTGACAACGCTACCAATGAAAACAACCTACCAAATTCCGGCTCTGCAAAATCAAAAGTGGTTGAGGGAGTGTCTATTGCGCTCTCCAGTACAAAAAGTGTATCTGGACCCTGTTATGGATGAGACACTTGTAAAGGATTGGGCTGAAATTTGCCAGATGACTGGAAAAAAAGTTTACTTGAACATTCCCTCAGCAGTAGATTTGCCCCAGAGTCAGCAACTAGGACTTTGGTTGATTAAGCGATCAGCTGACTGGTTTGCATCACTGATGCTGCTGTTGGTTCTTAGCCCTTTACTGTTAATTATCGCCTGTCTGATTCGGGCAGATTCTCGGGGACCAATGCTGTTTCGGCAGTGGCGCATTGGCCATCAGGGGCAACTCTTCAAGATCTATAAGTTTCGAAGCATGCATGTGGGTGCAGAGGCACGACACCATGAGGTAATGGGACAGCAGCAGGGATTGCATAAGCTAAAGAACGACCCGCGAATGACTCAAGTAGGTCGATGGCTACGCCGATTTAGCTTGGATGAGTTACCTCAGTTGGTGAATGTATTGCGCGGAGAGATGAGTTTAGTGGGGCCAAGACCGTGGGCGATTTATGATGCGGTTCGGATTAATCCAGAGTTGCAGAGGCGGTTGAATGCATTGCCGGGGATTACGGGAGCATGGCAAGTGTCGGGGCGATCGAATGAGCTAGATTTGGAGGCAGTGACCTGTCGTGATCTGGCTTATTTACAAAGTTGGACGCTGTTTAAGGATGTCAGCATTTTGCTACTGACGGTGCCTAAAGTTTTGTTTGGGAAGGGTGCGTATTAATGCTTGGCTCTACAGGCAAACACGAAATTGCATGGTTGATATCTTGTAGTAATTGCACACGGTCAATTTGGGCCAATAGGCTCATAAGACCGTTTATAGCTGTAGACACTCTAGTTAGGACAAAGACGTATTTTTTGGTGAGCCAAGAAAACACAA
>JBFRWC010000245.1:0-6622 GCA_051439365.1 Leptolyngbyaceae cyanobacterium | reverse complement strand
AGACGGCAGTTGCGGCTGCAACAGGGGCAGAGTAGGCAACACAGATCCAAGGACGCATGCCCAAACGGTAGGACAATTCCCACTCACGACCCATGTAGCAGAACACACCGATCAAGAAGTGGAAGATGACCAACTGGTAAGGACCACCGTTGTACAACCACTCATCCAAGGAAGCGGCTTCCCAGATGGGGTAGAAGTGCAAGCCAATGGCGTTAGAAGAAGGAACAACCGCACCAGAGATGATGTTGTTGCCTAAGATCAAGGAGCCAGCAACGGGCTCGCGGATGCCGTCGATGTCCACAACGGGTGCGGCGACGAAGGCGATGATGTAGCAGATGGTGGCAGTTAGGAGGGTGGGAATCATCAACACGCCGAACCAGCCTACATAGAGGCGGTTCTCGGTGCTGGTGACCCATCCGCAGAACTGCTCCCACAGGTTGGCGCTTTGGCGCTGCTGTAGAGTAGTTGTCATAGTTAATGAGTGCTTGTCGCTTATGAAAAAACAATGTTTGAGGTGAGGTTATCCACCTCATGTAGTTATATTAACCGTATTGTTTACTTTTGTAAACCCCTTTAAGACAATTGCTTATCTTGACTAGATGGAAGGCGATCGCCCATGCCAAAACTCCCCCCCAAAGATTACATTCACGCCACAGACTTCCCTGAAAGCATTGGTATGCGGCCGATTGGGGTGGTGCATTCTCCCTATACAGAGCGTCATGGCACCCCTCGACAGGCAACGTTACAAACGGTGCCCAATGGTTATCAGCCCGCGATCGCCCACATCGAACTATTCTCCGACCTTGTGCCCGCGATCGCCCTCAAAGACCTAGATGGGTTCGATCGGATCTGGGTGATCACCTGGCTTCACCTCAACCAACGCTGGAATCCCACCGTGCAACCTCCCCGTGGCCCCAAAGTAAAACGGGGCACCTTGGCTACCCGTGCTCCCCATCGCCCTAATCCCATTGGGCTGAGTGCGATTCAATTAATCGATATAGAGGGCTTAACCCTAACGGTGGCCGGAGTGGATTTGTTGGATCAGACCCCGGTACTGGATATTAAGCCCTATGTCACCTACTGCGATGCGTTTCCTGACTCCCATTGCGGTTATGTCAGTGAGATGGAAGCCGATCAGGTTCAAGAAACAGATATTTTGGGTCAGGAGAGCGATCGCATTCGTCCCGTGAACCAAGATCGTCCCCAATCTAGAGATATTTAAGGTGCGTCCGGCTGGGTATGATTGTGTAAATATATTGGCGATCGCCCAGGCCGTAGAAGCAGATTGCAAAACCGAGAAAAGCTAATGCTTGGCTATCTGGACGAACCCAACACCTATATCGCTGCGATCGTGCGAGACAATCAAGACTATCTCCTCCCTTGCCCACTTCAGCGCATGAAAGGAATCGCTTCCAACTTTTGCTCAATCACAGGCTTGAGTTTATTCAACTCTTTCTTCAATTCATCTTTACTGAACTTAACTAGCTCTGGAGACGTTTTGGGTAATATCTGGCTCATGATCCTAAACTCATCTAGTTTTTTAGCCTGAGCCTCAACCTTCTCAGTATGGGTACTCCCGGATAACCCGACAAAGCCGTAGCGATCGGGTGCTGGCTCGGTAATCGTTAAGGTTTGTACCAGCGCACATCTCTGTGGTGCTTCCAAAGCAAAAAACAGCACACGGTATTCCTTGGCCTCAACTAAAAGCTGTAGCATCTCTTGGCCAGATCGTTTCAAATCTAGGTAACAGGGAAGCCACTTGGGCTTTTTGTCGGCTGCGTAGAGAGCCGTCAGCCATAGCAGGACGGGATAAGGTGATGGGGTAAAAAGGTATTGATTATAGGGTAAGCAGTGGCGTAAGCCATCAATGGTTGCTTGCGGCAGCATGGCCCATAACGTAGCCAGCGATCGCTCACTGGTCTCTAACACCTTAGGGAAAACAATCTCTGCTGGGGGCATATTTTTAGGCCATTGGGCCAATCGACAAATCTCATCGGGTGATAACACCGTTCCTGGACGGCGGCCCGGTGTCTTGGCCTTTTTTGGGGGGCTGGGATGGGAGGAGTCTGGGTGAGTTTGGGCCTCGTTTTTCCCCGGCTGGACGGGAATATTCCGCAGCAGACCTTGAATGCGACCCCCGATATCCTCCGCCTGACGAAATCGTTTCCACAACGGGTCTAGCTCAGTAATAATATCGGCTACATTTTGGGGGCGGTTGTCTGGATTCTTTTCCAGGCAACTCATAATTAGGCTTTCCAATAATTTGGGTACCTTGATCGCTGGGTTCGCCTCTCCCAACAAACGGGGAGCTTTTTCCCGATGGGCGTGATACCAACCGCCAAAGGTCCGAGTATCCGCATTGAGTGGCATTCTCCCCGTCAACATTTGAAAGAGCATGATGCCGAGGCTGTAAATGTCAGAGCGATGGTCCAAATTTCGCCCTTCCATCTGCTCTGGTGATGAGTAAGCCAGAGTTCCCATAAAGCACTTGGTCGCACTTTCACCATCATCCTGCAAGGTCTTGGCAATCCCAAAGTCCAGAATTTTTACCAGTTCCCCTAGAGTTTCATCAGATGTGATAAAGATATTACTGGGTTTAATATCTCGATGAATAACGGGGTAGAGTTCGCCATCCAGTTCAATGCCTTGATGGGCTTTTTGTAGTCCTAAGCAAATTTGACGGCAAAAGTTAAGGAATCGGGGTACAGGTAGGGGTTTTTCACGAATAACTTCATTCAAACTCTGGCCCTCAAGGTAGTCCATCACATAGAAGGGAGTTTGAAACTCATCAACACCGTGGTCAATCACCCGAATAATATGGATGCTGCGCCGCCCCAACTCAGCACAGATGTCAGCCTCCAGTTCAAACCGCTTTTTCATCTGCTCATTCATTAACGACTGAGCGAGGAATTTGACTGCGAGAGCCTTGTGATCACTAAATTTGAACTTCGCGTCTTTAGCCGCGTACACTTGCCCCATTGCCCCTTGCCCCAGTTGTTCGCCCAAGACGTAACGATCCGCCAGAACGCGGCCCTCATTTGGGTTAGCCCGGTTGTCTGAATGAGGGGGAGGCGTAGGCGCTGCCGTATCTGGGGGACAGGTGGGATTGGAGTTAACGGTCATTGAGTTGCCCTCTTACTGGAACACTGAGAGTCATCAAGCGTTGAGCGATCGCTCAACGCTTGCTATTGAAGCTGCATAGGGATGGTCTTGAGACAAGTTGCTGCTTGTAGGCACAATGCTAACCCAGGGAAAACGGCTAGAGATAAGCTCAAGCAGATTGGCTTGAATTATTTTAGCCCTTGGCAACGGACCCACAACAGTCTGGCCCCCCATTTTGTTACTTTTGCCGGGGCCTGTACGATGGTGGAGGGCAATATCGGAAAATACGAACATGGCAACCAATGGAGAAACAAGACTAGAGGAGCGAGGCGGTGAAAGCGACATGGAAGGGACAAGCCCTGTAGTTTCAGAATGCCCAAATGCTAGCCAAACTTAACGCAATGATAGAGAGGCAGATAGCAATGGCAAGCCATGGCACAGAGGACTGGAAAGACTAACCCACTCAATTGTATGGATATCGCTTGCTTCATATTGCTATGCTCTATACAATGCTCAAACGACTGCCTGGTACTAGAGGCTGGTCTTGGCATCTCTAGAGCGTTTTGTGGTTCGTCTCGTGGCTTGTACCGCACCCTGTAATGTCTGTTGAGTCTGTTAAGTATTTTTACCATGTCAAATAGGTTTACTGATGCACCGAACTGGCTGACTGATGTGATTAAGCGATATGGTAGCCAAGTTGATTATCTTGCCATTCGTTTGGAGGAGGGAGAAGGTAGCTCGATTTTGCTGCGCGGCGATCGCGTTGAAACCTTGAGCGAGGGTCTTGCCCTGGGTGGGCATGTCCGGGCTTGTTATCGGGGAGGCTGGGGATTTGCCAGTTTTGATAGTCTGGAGGATCTGGTAGACCATGTGGAGGCGGCGATCGCGGCGGCTCGACGAGTGGGAGATGGCATGACCTACTTGGCCCCTGTTGAGCCCGTTCAGGATCAGCAGAAAGTTCGTATGGTCGGCACCGATCCCCGCACCATTCCCCTCGCTCAGAAAAAAGCCTTGTGTCATCACTATGCCGACCTGCTGAGGAGTGTGAGCGATCGCATCACCACGACCTCGGTCCGCTACAGTGATAGCCATCAGCGGACTCTCCTGGCAACGAGTGACGGCACCTTGATTGAACAAGCCTGGGTTGACATGGAAATGCGCTTTGCTGCCACAGCCCGTGATGGAGCCACTGTGCAAACAGGCCGGGAAACCATTGGTTCCTGTAATGGTTACGAAGACTTGGAGCAACTGAATAATCCCGTGAAAGCTGCAGCGCAGCGGGCCGTGGATGCCTTGACCCTGCCTCCGGTGCGCGGGGGAACCTATACGGTCGTGATTGATCCAATTTTGACGGGGTTGTTTGTCCATGAAGCCTTCGGTCACTTGTCTGAAGCGGACATGGCTTACGAAAACCCGGATTTGCTGAGGGTGATGAAACTGGGGCGCACCTTTGGTCCTGCTGATCTTCAGATCTTCGATGGTGCGGCTTCTCCTGGACACCGAGGTAGCTATGCCTATGATGATGAAGGGGTTCCCGCCAGTACCACCCAGTTGATCAAAGATGGAGTGTTGGTGGGACGGTTACATTCCCGCGAAACGGCTGGCAAGTTGAATGAAGCCCCCACAGGCAATGCCCGCTGTCTTAACTATCATTATCCTCCGATTGTGCGGATGACCAATACCTGGCTGGGTCGGGGCAAGACTCCTGTGGCTGATTTGTTTGCGGAGATTGGGGAAGGAGTGTATGCCCGTAACTGGTTGGGTGGCATGACCAACGGCGAGATGTTTACGTTTACGGCAGGGGAAGCTTGGATGATCCGCAATGGCCACCGAGCTGAACCTGTGCGAGATGTGACCCTATCGGGCAATGTCTTTACCACTCTTGCGGATATCGAGGCTATTGGCGATGATTTTCACTGGGATGAATCAGGAGGCTGTGGAAAAGGTGGACAAAGTGGTTTGGCGGTGGGCTGTGGTGGGCCTAGTTTGAGGGTGCGAGGAGTCGTTGTGGGAGGGGATGCCACGTAGTCTGTTTCCACTTCACCTTCCCCCGATTCACGTTCGGCCTCAAAAAATTTGGGGGATCAACTTAAGGCGAGAGCGTGAGGCACTCCACGCCCTCGCTCTCGTTAATTTTTTCGCTTTCCACAGAGAGCCAAAATGTGCGACTTGTCAGCAGAATAAGAGAGGATGTGGATTTACCCTCTGCTTAGCTGTTTTCCCGCTTAGTATCTTGCTGCAATGTCGCTAACAAAAATACATCCAAATCGCCTTGTTCCAAAACTGATCGCACATTGCTAACCTTAACCCCTGTTCGGGGATCGCGCACAGATGCGTGGCGACCTTGGTTGTAGACGCGAACCAGGATATCAGTGTTAGCCATGTCAGAGGTGGGGGCCGCCATCATGAGCTGGTGGAGATTGTCGTGAGGGGTGTCGAGTGTGTCGATGGGTTCGGGAACGGCCAAGAGACGCAGGCGGACGAGGAATTTTTGGCGATCGCCCCCACTCTGGCTTCCACTTGCTCCCCCACTTTGCCCTCCATTCCGATTGAGCTTATGCAATCCTGCTTCCCCTTGGAGAATGGTGAACACGTTGCTGCCGTTAATGTACAGTCCCCAGGCACGGCGATCGCCCTTTGGCCTCAGTAATTCACAGTCGTAGCCTTTGCGTCTGGCCCAGGTGGCGTAAACTTGCACCAGTTGTTCCAGCCAAGGTTGACTATCAGTTCCGATCGCCACAAAACTGATGAGGGCGCGATCGTGTTGGTAGCCTGACGATAACCCGGCGCATTCCAATTGCCAATAGGAAAGGTCTGATTCTAGCTGATCGGTGTCGGCTTCTAATTTGATCAGGGCGTTGGCCGGAGGGGAACTGCGCTGCATCGCTTCCCCTTTCACGATGAGGCGATCAGAACGCTCCAAGAGGGTCCCCCAGCGATTGATGACGCGATCGAGATGATAGATGCGGCTAAGGGTTTGACGGGCAGTGGTGGGGTCGTCCCAAAAGTGAGGGGCGTAGCTTTGAGTGAGGAGGCGGTTCATGGTGGTGCGGAGAGTCCTGAACATGGAGGAAGTTTCGATTTCCAGGAGAATCTCTTGCTGGTTCGTTAGATCTATCAGTAGAGCTGCGATCGCCTTCGCCTGCTTTATCGTAGGGACAGGCTTGGGGGGCATTTCTACGGGGGCGACGATCGGGATCAAATCAAGATGGACTTTGTCGGAGCGCACCTGAAATCGGAGAATATGGTTCGCGTTGGGTTCTTGGTGAATGAGCAGGGACGCTAGGGGAACAATGACGCTTTTTTCAATCTCTCGTTTGAGGGGACGGGCACCGTACTTGGGATGAAAGCCTTGAGCGAGTAACTGGCCAATGATAGCATCGTCAATTTCTACCAGTAAATTACGCTTTTGGATGCCTTCCCGCTCTAGGAGTTTGTCTAATTCTCGCCGGGTGATGCGACCCATTGCCTCAAAGCTGAGAGAACGAAAAACGACCACATGATCGATGCGGTTGAAAAA
>JBFRWC010000244.1:0-8308 GCA_051439365.1 Leptolyngbyaceae cyanobacterium | reverse complement strand
CCGATCAAAACCCACCTGTCCCCCTACAAACCGGAGATGGTGCAGTCGGCCATTCGCCAGGAACTTGATCGAGGTGGTCAGATATTCTATGTGGTGCCCCGTGTGGAAGGGATTGAGGAAATTGCAGGACGCTTGAGGGAAATGGTACCTAGTTTGCGGATAGCGATCGCCCACGGTCAGATGCAGGAGGGTGAACTGGAAGCCACCATGCTCACCTTCAGCAATGGCGATGCCGATCTGATGGTCTGTACCACCATTATCGAGTCCGGCCTCGATATTCCCCGCGTCAACACCATTCTGATCGAAGATGCCCAAAAGTTTGGTCTCTCCCAGTTGTACCAGTTGCGGGGTCGGGTGGGTCGGGCCGGACTTCAAGCCCATGCCTGGTTGTTCTACCCCAAACAGGAAACCCTGTCGGAACCTGCCCGCAAGCGACTCCGGGCGATTCAGGAATTTACCCAACTTGGCTCTGGTTACCAGTTAGCTATGCGGGACATGGAAATTCGGGGTGTGGGTAATCTTCTTGGTGCGGAGCAGTCGGGCCAAATGGACGCGATCGGGTTCGACCTCTACATGGAGATGCTGGAGGATGCCATCAAGGAAATTCGCGGTCAGGACATCCCTCAGGTGGACGACACCCAGGTGGATCTCAGTCTCACCGCATTTATCCCCGCCGACTACATCCCCGATCTGGACCACAAGATGAGTGCCTACCGGGTGGTGGCGGTGGCGGAGTCCAAGCGAGAGTTGACAGAAATTGCGGCGGATTGGAGCGATCGCTTTGGCCCCATCCCTTCCGCTGCTCTCCAACTCCTGCGGGTGATGGAGCTGAAGCAAATCGGCAAGCGCCTCAGCTTCTCCCGGATCAAACCGGAAGGCAAACAGCACGTCATCCTGGAAACCCCAATGGAAAAACCCGCCTGGAATCTGCTGCGGGAAAAACTGCCCAGCCATTTGCAAACCCGTTTTGTGTATTCTGCAGGCAAGGTAACGGTGCGAGGTTTGGGCGTATTGAAAGCCGATAAGCAACTGGAAAACCTGATTGACTGGTTGGGCAAGATGGAAGCCGCGTTGGAAGAACCAGAGTTAAGTAAGGTGGGATAATGAAAAAGATGCAGCTAATCGATCTTGAAGAGACCTTTAAACAGGATTTTCAAGACCCTGCATTCGTTCGATTTTATCTTGAAGAAGCATTAGACGATGGGTTCGCTAACTTTTTAATGGCGCTGCATCAGGTGATAGAAGCTAAACTGACATTAACTCAGGATAACTGGGAGCAGAATGGGTAAGAAAAATCACAAAAAAGCCATTCGCTCCTTGCAAAACCGAATCGACGAACATCAAGAAAAAATTCGCATAGAATCTGAGAGAGAAATACCTGATGAAGGATTAATTCATCACTGGGAAATGGAAATACGAGCCTTTGAAAAAGGAATTGAACAAGCAAGAAAACGATTAGGAAGATAAGATGCAAATTCGTGAGCGATCGCTCCCCATCACAAATTCTACCTTAAATATTTTGCTCCGTGAACTAGGGGATGACTGCCAGTCAGTCCTAGCCTATCTGCATCAACTCCAATCACCTCATTTATCGGAACAACAAAAGGCTGAAATTTTAGCCGAACTGTTAGCTTCTACAATTCATCTCAGTACCCATTGCAATGAAGAGTTACAAAATCTAGTTGCAGAGGAAATGGAGCGGCTTGATGATAGTGATGAGATAGATTAGAGATTTAATCTGTTTACTCGATCGCCCCCTAAAACTGATCAAAAGCGATCGCCTACCATAGAATGAATCGCCCATAGGAATGAGGCCAATGGTACAAGTACCCTCCCAACCCCTAACCTTAACGGAGTTTTTGCAACGACCAGAAACAGAACCCGCCAGCGAATATATCGACGGTCAAATGATTCAAAAGCTGTAAATGTGTGCGCGATCGCCCCTCTCATTCCCCCAACTCAAGATTTAGTGCGATCGCGCAACGCCACTCCGAAAGGAGTATCGCCCTCTCACAACCCAAAATTAGAAGAGGAGCGATCGCCATCGCATTTATCAAGATTGTGTCCGTTCAACCCAGTAGTCCGGTTCACGATATCCGTGAGCGACTGCAATGATATAAATTACATTATCGCTAAATGAGTAGATTAGCTTGTATGGAAAGCGTCGGACAAGGATTTTGCGTATTCGTGGCCTTACCTCCTGACCAGACTCAGGATAACGTTCAAGGATGCTCAATGCTGACCAAACCTCTTGCCTAAATCGTTCTCCCAGTCCAACGTCCTGCGCCTCATAATACTCAAACGCATCATCAAATTCTTTAACCGCAAGGGGGTCGAATATCAGATTCATGGTCGTTGACCAAGTACCTCCTTAGCTGCCACTCCCTGAACTTGGCCAGCTTCAAACGCAGCTAATCTACGTTCCGCCTCATCGTACCAAATGTCATCAACCGCTTCATTCGGTCTCTCAAGGCTTGAGTAAATAATGTTTAGGAGCCTCATTCGCTCAGGAGGACTGAGCTGTAAAACGTTCTCTATTAACGAGCGTTCCATCTGTGCTTTTGACCACCACAACTTAAAAACTGTGTATATAGTATAGCCAGTTCAGTGATGAGCGATCGCCCTCCTATCACCCAGCACTAGAAAAGGAGCGATCGCCTCTCTTAGATAAAAGCGATCGCCATCCCACCATCCAGCATAGAAAAGGAGCGATCGCCCCTGGATTTGAATTGAGACTAGGTGAAGTGCGATCGCCCTCTCACCATCCAGAACTAGAAAAGGGTCGATCGCGTTCAGGCGAGGGCATCGGATAAATGATTCGCGGTCGCTTCCACCAGGGCGATCGCATTTTCGTACAACATCCGGGTTGGCCCCAATACTCCCACGCTACCCGTACAACTTTCCCCTCGCTGGTAGGTCGTAGACACCAACGTACAGGCTTGAATCGGCTCCAACGGAATTTCTGTCCCAATGCGAATGGTAATGTTGGGATTCAGCACCGTTTGCAAGGACGGCAGATCATCGGCTTGAGTCCCCGTTACCTCGTCTCGCTCGTCCCGATTTAGCAGCAGTGGCACCAGTTGCTCTTGTTCTTCTTCGAGGAGATGAATAATCGATTGCACCTGCTGGAGTTCCGAGAATTCGGGATGGCGCTTTAACACTTCAGCCATGCCACTAATCACCATTGGGGCCGAACTGGGCTGGCTTTGGAGCCGCCGCTCTAACCCCTTGAGGGAAAGTTGTAAGACGGTGGCATACTGCTCAAACTCTTGACCGAGTTCTTGCCAGTCCAAGGTGCTGATATCGGAGAGCGATCGCCCCCGCAAATGGTAGTTGAGAAAATTGGACAAGATTTGCAATTCTTGCTCCAGAGTTTCCGTCTCTCTAGACTCAGACCGAGTTTCCCCAGGCAATGTAATCAGCACCGAGTCAGTTTCGTAAGATTCAAACAACACCATCAGCATAATGTGCTGCTCATCCACCGAAGCCAGTTGAATATGGCGCAGAGCGGTCACGGTAGCACTGGGGTAAGTAATCAGAGCAATATAGCCACTTAAACTAGATAAGATTTGGGCGGCATCCCGCAATAAGGGGTCCAAGCTAATGTCGGTTAGGGGGAGTTCCTGACTCAATTGCTGGGCGATCGTCTGTGCTGATCCGCCGGGGGTTAGTAACTGGTCTACGTAAATGCGATAACCAGAGTCAGAGGGTACCCGTCCGGCAGAGGTATGGGGCTGATACAGCAAGCCCACTTTTTCGAGTCGCCCCATCGCGTTACGAACGGTGGCCGAACTCACGTTTAACTCATACTCGGCCAACAGAGTGCTAGACCCCACAGGCCGAGCCGTTGCCACATATTGACGCACAGTGGCCCAGAGAATATGACGATGGCGATCGCTGAGTTTAAGCTGCATTATGATATGGCGAGTGGTGGGAACGAGTCGCAAACGATCAATCCGATCAAAATTGCTGAACCTAAAGGCAAGCGACAAGCTCCTGGGTTTCCAGGACAAGCGAATCCTTCCCTATCATTACAGAATTCTATAATCATTAAACAGTAGTCTTTAATACTGTCCCTTGCATTCTGTCGGTCTAGTAGCGCCGTAACGTGGGATCGATGGCGATCGCATAGGCATCAATTCCCCCCACCAGATTTTTCACATTGGTAAACCCTTGGTCCTGAAGCCACTGACACATATGGGCAGACCGGACCCCATGGTGGCACATGACAATGGTTTCCATCGCAGGATCGAGTTGCTCTAGCAAAGAGGCAGACCACTGATCAAACTGACTAAGGGGACAGAGAATAAAATTATCGAGATGGACAATGTCCCACTCATCCAACTCCCGTACATCAATTAGTTGCAGCGGCGCGACCATCACTTGCCGCCGTTCTTCAAACTCATCCACCCGCATTTGGGGGATGGGCTGGGGGAAACCCGTTGATGACATCCAGACCTCCTAATTACCGCAACAACGCTCAATACCCAGACTATCCAAGAGCAAATCGCTGACCGCATTGGCCACGGCAAATTCGCTGTAGAAGCTTCTGGAAAAGTCAAAGGCTTGCAATTCCGTCACAATGGCAATCACGAGGGAACCAAGGTCATTTTCTCCTTCCAGCCGTTGACGAGTAAAGACTCGCGTCGCTTGTTGGGCGATATCTTGGTTGATCGGCTCCGGTAAAAACTCTTCATCCAACCAGACCAGCAGGGATCGATATAGCCACTGCCCTTCTCGGATCACATCTTGGGGGGGCGGTAGGATAATGGGTGAAATGGGTTCAGACATGGGTTCAGACATGGGCACAGTTGAGTTGCTAAGGTAGAACAGGAGCACTGAAGCAGTGGAACTGAAATAGTAGAACTGAGATAGTAGAACTAATAACAGTGGAACTAATAACAGTGGAACCAAAACAGTGGAACTGGAACAGTGGCTCAAGAAATCTAACGTAAAGTAAATTGGTTGTATGCAGTTTAACATTCCCGCCATAATTGACGGCTATGCCAACGGCTACTTTTTGATGGCGAATGACGGGCCAGATTCTCTCAGTTGGTACTCTAGCCGGGAACGGGCTTTAATTCCCCTGGATGATCGGTTTCGCTATCCGCGATCGCTCCAGCGCATGCTCAACCAAAATCGGTTTGAAGTAGGCATCAATCGTGCCTTTGAGGCAGTGGTAGAGGGGTGTGCCGATCGGGACACCACTTGGATTTCCCCGGAACTGCGTCAGTTGTACCATGAGCTGCACCTCACTGGATACGCTCTCAGTTTTGAAACTTGGCAAGGGGATCAGCTTGCGGGGGGCATTTTGGGCCTCATCATTGGGGGGGCCTTTATCGGGGAATCGATGTTTTACCGCATCCCTGAAGGCTCAAAGGTGGCGATGGTCAAACTAGTGGAATGGTTGCGATCGCACCAGTTTCTCCTCTTTGATGCCCAAATGACCAATCCCCACCTAGAGCGTTTTGGCGCGTACACTGTTTCTGATCAAGAATATCAATCCCTGCTAGCCCAAGCGATTCAGCAAAAATGCACCTGGTAAAGCTAGATAATGCGATGGCTCAGGGGCACGGCAACACAGTTCGTTTCAATGAAAAAGTGGGGGCAAGCGCTTTACCCCCACACTGTTTCTCCTGATACTGGTGATTCAGAGTGGCCAACTCCTGAACACAGATGCAAGGGCGATCGCCATTCGGATCAATCCATAGGATAAAATCTATCTATAACGACCTCTGCATATAAATAATTCTATACATAAACGTCCCAAAGATGAGACGTGAATGGTCCTAACTTAAGCTGTAATATCCAATTCTTGTTATAAGTAAAAATTATGAATTGAAAATCTTGGCTCACTTCCCATTAATACAAAAGAGGGCGCAGCCTAGATGACCCTCGCCCCCTTTATTTCACGTCTGTTTGTTTATCTGTGACGAATACTTGGGCCATTTCTTGTAAAAAGATTACCAATCTGCGGTGCGTTACGCTGGCGCTTTTCTGGTATGCCCTTTGGGCTATACAGCACCCTACAGCGGTATATTTTTTCTCGGAAATCACCTTGAACGATCGCTTGTTGGGATCAGTCAAGCTCTCGGCTGCTTAATCTCGAACTCAGTGCCGTCCGCATTGCATTAATCATCCGTTTCTGCTGGCGCACTATCTGGCGTGCTGTCTGGCGCACTGTCTGGCGCACTATCTGGCGCACTATCTGGCGCACTGTCTGGCGCACTATCTGAAGCTTGGGCTTTACCCCCAATGGAATAAAAGCTAAGGTGATACAAATAACCACGCCACGGGTGCTTGTGAGCCTCCTTGATAACCACAGGCCCGCTCCACGGCATATCTGGCACATTCAAGTCCAATTGAGTATCGTTGACCCTCACGTTGCGCATCAGCATGGACGCTTCCTTCGCATCTAGGGTCAATGACACGGAGTTAGCCCCATCGTGACCATACAAAGAGGCAGGTAACAATCCATCTCGCCGCAATGCCTTTGCTTTGCTATTCTCTTCCCGTTTTTTTCCTTCAATCGCTAATTCCATAAAATACCCACCAATTTAACGTCTATACCCTTAATACACACTGACTATTGCCCAGTGGCTTACGATCACCGCGTCGTACTGAGCTGCCCAACCTAGACAGACAGGGCGGAAAACGCGGTCGTTTCCGCCAGAAGTGCCCGTTTTGGACCATGAATGGGATCTTCCACAATGATGGTCTGGTCACGACTGGCTCCCAAGGAGACAATGGCAATGGGGACTTCCATCAGTTCGGCCAACAATCGGAGATAGTCCAGGGCTTGCTTGGGTAAATCCTCCAGTTTGCGACAATCTTCCGTGGATGTTTTCCACCCAGGGACTGTGCGATAAATCGGCTGACACCGCGCAAAGGCTCTGGCATCTCCTGGCAGATCGTGACAGGTTTCCCCGTCTAGTTCGTAGGCCACACAAATGTTGATGTCATCTAGCTCATCCAACACGTCTAGCTTGGTGATGGCTAAGCAATCAATCCCATTGATGCGAACAGCATAGCGACCAATCACCGCATCAAACCAGCCACATCGCCGTGCTCGGCCCGTAGTGGTCCCAAATTCTGCCCCGCGATCGCCCAACAATTGCCCCACAGAATCTGTCAACTCTGTTGGGAATGGCCCTTCGCCCACACGAGTCGTGTAAGCTTTCGCCACACCAATGACCCGGTCTATGATTGTAGGCCCAACTCCAGCCCCAATACAAGCCCCACCTGCCACCGGATTAGACGACGTGACATAGTGATAGGTGCCATGATCCAGATCCAGCAGCGTTCCCTGGGCACCTTCAAACAGGATATTTTGCTTTTGCTTCACCGCATCGTAAATGCGTAATGAGGCATCTGTGACATAGGGACGCAGGCGCTCCGCATAGTCTAAATATTCGTCAATGACCGCATCAGGATCGAGAGGCGATAGACCATATAGTTTTTCTAAAATGACATTCTTGGCTGGAATGGTCCAGGAAAGTTGGTCCCGCAGTCCGTCTGGGTCCATCAGGTTCACAACACGAATCCCTGTGCGCTCGGACTTATCTGCATAGGTGGGGCCGATGCCGCGTCCCGTGGTTCCAATTTTGCGATCGCCCCGTTGCTTCTCCGAGGCTGTATCGATCATCCGATGATAGGGCATGGTGACATGGGCGGCGGCTGAAATCACCAGATTATCCACAGAGACGTTCAATGCCTTTAAGCGGTCAATTTCCGCCAGCAGTTCTTTGGGATCAATGACGGTCCCGCTACCGATAATGCAGACCGTATCGGGGTAGAGAATCCCCGATGGAATCAAGTGCAGCTTAAAGGTTTGGCCTTGAACAACGACTGTGTGGCCTGCGTTAACCCCGCCTTGGTATCGAACAACCATATCGGCTGAGTTACTCAACAAGTCAGTAATCTTACCTTTTCCTTCATCGCCCCACTGGGCACCAATCACAATTACGTTAGCCAAGATTATTCATAGGGTGTCAAGTTTTCACAAACAGCTATTATCGAGAGCCTTGACCTATCTTGTCAACTCTGGCCCAGGGATGTCGCTCCAGCTTGAATAGAGTGACATCCCACGTAGACCTGAACCTACAAGGGATAGGAACGGAACTATTGGCATCAGGCGAACACATTAAGAATTTCTAAGCGGTGGGATAGGGTTACGTCCTGTCAAATCTTTTGATCAGCGTTAGGATTTCATAAATTGAGTGAATAATACTTTGCCAAGAAACTCCGGTACTGGCTAGTGTTGCGGAAATAAATGTATTAGATTTAACCCCACGTTCATGGGCACACC
>JBFRWC010000243.1:0-10965 GCA_051439365.1 Leptolyngbyaceae cyanobacterium | reverse complement strand
ATATAGTCGCCTTTGGCACAAGCAAGCCCCTCATTCAACACGGAAATTAGCCCCTTGTTTTCGTGGCTGATCAGGCGAACCCGCTCATCTTTTGCCTGGAATCTAGCTAATATCTCAGCAGAGCGATCGGTTGAACCATCATTGATCAAAATACACTCAAAATCTTTGAAGGTTTGAGTCAGGATGCTGTTAACGGCCTGTTCTAGATACTGTTCGCCATTGAAAACGGGCATGAGTACAGATACGGTTGGACTGGAGGATACTGACATATCTACACTGTTCCGATAAATATAATTTTAACTGATATTAACTGAGCGACTATTAGCCTTAGCCTAGTTTCCTCGCTAAGCTATAACCCTGCCACGCTCGTGTGCCTGGGAACAACGCTAAGGTGATTTTTGAGCAAGAATATACCGCTGTAGGGTGCTGTATAGCCCAAAGGGCATACCAGAAAAGCGCCAGCGTAACGCACCGCAGGTTGGTAATTTCTTTGCAAGACATCACCTAAACTAAAAAAGTTGAGCGCAGCCACAGCCCTAGACCAATGATAGCGGCGGACCCTAAGAGGCCCAGAGCATCCAGTTCTGGTATCCAGAGGGAATATTTGTGGTAGACACTCGTTTGAATGGGATAAAACAATAAACGTTTAGCAGCGATGCCAACAATGACACCATTAGGTCCCCATACCATGCCACCAACAATCATGGCGGCAATCAACAAAACAGATTGTACGGCTTGAAGTTGCATCATCAGAAAAGAGTTGCCGTAAGCCATGTAGAAAGGACCAATCACTGATGCTACCAGGACAATCATTCCAGCCGAGAGCACTTGCAGAATCCACCCACCAGAATGATACCGAGGGTCAAACAAAAGTTTGACTAAATCAGTGCCAAAGATGACCATAATCCACAACGGAGGCAGTAAGGCTCCCATCAGAGCAAGGCGGACTTTTTTGATCCGAGGCCGCAATTTCTCCATTGGGAGGTGATTGAGCTTGGAGTACAGGGGAAAGAGTACCTTATTAGTAATCCGCCCCAGGATTTGTTCGATCACCCCTGCCATCATGGCAGCAATGGAGTAAATGCCAAGATCACTGGTGGTCAGAAATTTACCCATGACAAGGCGATCGCCATATTTCAACAAAAACGCCATGATGGTGCTGATAAAAATCCAGCGGCCAAACTTCACAAGAGCCTGAGCCGATTCTTTATCCCACATGAAACGATTGCGAACGTTTGATCCCCACACATGGCTGATGATGGCTTTTGTGGCTGAACCAAATAATCCTCCTGCTACCAACGCCCAAACAGACCTGTAAACAGAGGCAAAGCTAATCATGGCAATCACACTGACCAGTTGTCGTAAAACTTCGATCACGGTCAGGCGCTTCACATCTAGATGCCGTTCGCCCGTAAACAAACTAGTGGAACTTAAGCTGTCAATCAAGACGGTGAACGCCGACACAGGCAGGATCGCCGTCAGCATTGGTTCGCCATAAAATTGGGCTACAGGCCATGACAGTAGACAAGCTGTGCCCCAGATGCCTGCTCCCCGAATCACCTGCATCGTCCAGGCGGTGTTCAAAAAGGCCGGATCTTCCCCCCGCTTGTCTTGGACAATACTGGGACCAATGCCAACATCAGAAAACATCCGCAAGCCCAGCATAATGGAATTGACGAGGGTCATCAGCCCAAACATCTCTGGTACCAACAATCGGGTAAGGACCAGGTTGCTACCAAATCGGAGAACCTGAGCTGTCCCAAAACCGACAAAGGTCCATGTTGCCCCTCGAATTGCTAATCTCTTTAAAGATAAAGACATATATACCTAATATAGTTGACCTAATATAGTGGGTTTAGTTCTAGTAATGACTGTGGGGAACGGTATCATCGACCCTTGCCAGGAGCCTATACGCAGCCCGATGGTATGATAAATGACCAACCGTTCCAATGATTACCATAGGATTCCCTGTCTTTTCAAGTAGATTTGAAAGACTTAGATAGTTCAGAAGATCGCATGTGTCTCATTAGATTTGCGATTACAACGTCATGAGCGAGTAGAGATCTACTCCTCTTAGCAAAGACGAAAGCTTCTTCTTCGACAAGGTAGTTGGGCAACAGATTTATCTAATCTTCATGCTTGGGTGATTCCTGTAGACCGTCCGTGAAATTTCTACACTGGATGGCAACTCTGCCAGCGTTCTTGTAGCCATTCTAAGTGGTGCCACCAGTTTGAGCCGCCGGCCCAATCCCGCGACGGAAAATGACCGGGCGGAGCTTTGAGGGTTGACTTTAGATAGTTCCCAGAAGTTGGATGGACGGGCCAACCGACTTGGTGGCAAAATGT
Organism: Leptolyngbyaceae cyanobacterium; assembly: GCA_051439365.1. Classification (GTDB taxonomy): domain Bacteria; phylum Cyanobacteriota; class Cyanobacteriia; order CAKZMO01; family CAKZMO01; genus JAAHGY01. Next base: position 8,619 of record JBFRWC010000243.1, on the reverse strand, counting down.
GCCGTAGTCGGACTCAACAGCCAGGTAGAGTTGGAGTTGGACCACGAACCCAAAGCGACCTCGACTAGCGCCACGCCACAGTTGATCGAGGATGGCGAAGTCATCACAGGGTAGACGTTGAATATCGCTTTTATAGAGATGGCTATAGTGGGATTTGCCGACAGCCTGACACATTAGTTCCCGGCTGCATTGATCGGCTTTGAGCCACTGCGATCGCCCCAACAACCGATGTAGTGACGTGTAGTCTACTCCTTGCTGGGAAACGATACTTTTTTGCCGTTGGGGGGAGGCGAAGCGGTTCCAAACCCGCTGCAATAACTGGGGGGATTCGGCTTTAGGCCCAGAAGATGGGGGGGGAAGCGGTACAGCTATCGGTGTTTTACCAGGTATTACTGGGGTTGGAGTCGCTGGGACTGATCGATTTTCTACCCCAGTGTCCCCACTAATTTGACCCAGGTTGGTAGGGAAGGACGGTGCAGGAGGGACGGTCGGAACGGATAAGGCAATATGGGTGGGTGCGGCTTCCCCTAAATTTGGGGGAAAGGAGGGAGCTACCGGTATTGAGGGGGATGTTCCCATAACCCCTATGCCTGACTTTAGTGGAGAAGTGGTGAGGATAGGAGCAGGAGGCTGGGGGGCGGAGAAATTGGAGCTTGGGGTCGAAGCTGGGGTGGAAGCCTCTGCCCCAGTTGAGGGGGACTGATCGGCGATCGCCTCCAACACCTCCTGGGCCGACTGATAGCGCTGGCTGAGGGCACTTTCCAGCAATTTATCCAGGATGGTGCCAAGGCGATCGCTCACCTGTTGCGTCCCCACGATAAAGTCGCGCCACACCCAGCGATTATCAATAATGTCAAACATGTCGATGGGGGACACCGTGGTCATCATCGCCAGACAGGTTACCCCTAAGCTGTAGAGATCTGTGGCTGGAACTGTTTTCCCTCTGGTTTGCTCCGGGGCCATGTACTCCGGACTACCGATCACTGTTCCCGTTTGCATCCAGTTGGTTCCACTCACCCACTTCGCAACGCCAAAATCAATCAAGACATACTGTTGACTATGGCGACTGTAGATAATGTTATCCGGTTTAATATCTCGATGAATCACCCGACGCTGATGAATAAAATCCAAAACGGGCAGTAAGTCCAGTAACAATTGCCAAATTTGTGCTTCGCCAAAGCAACCATGTTCCCGTTTGGCTTGGCTCAGAGTGGGGCCATCGACAAATTCTTGCACCAAATACAGGGTGTCGTCCTGGGTGAAGTGGGCCAGCAATTGGGGAATTTGGGGATGACGACCCAGTTCATCGAGTCTGACCGCTTCTTGCTGAAATAGATCGATGGCTTTCTGGCGATGATTTGCGTCCTCATTGCTGAAATATAACTGTTTGACAACACAGGTTGGTTGGGACGGGATATCGTCGTCCACGGCCAGAAAGGTACGCCCAAATCCGCCCTTGCCCAGTACTTTGAGGGGGCGATACCGTTCCTTGAGGCGGAGGCGATCGCCACAGCTTTGGCAATACTGGGCCGTGTCCGGGTTTGTCGGATGCTGGCAACGAAGATTGAGGCAGTAGCTCATAATGGGTGGTGAGTGAGAGGAACAGGATGGGCGCAGAGCATGGGAAGGCTCACTTGTTCCCAGGATACCCAGAAATCACAGCCCGATTTTGATTGACCCTCATCAAGAAACGGGTTTATGGTTCATCCAGGCTGCGATCGCCCCCGTTTGCCGCCAACGATTGCGCATCAACTCTCCAAACCCAAAACCCAAAATCCAAATCTAAAATCCAAAATCCAAAATCTAAAATCCAAAATCCTATGCCTGACACTCTCAAGCTCGCAGTCAACGGCACCCTCATGCGGGGTCTGGCACTCAATCCTAATCTAATTCAGGTCGGGGCTACATTTGAGCGCGAAGCCAAAACTGAACCGACCTATCGCCTCTGGTCCATTGGCGATCGCTATCCCGCCATGATTCGAGTCAAAGAAGGAGGACGGGCGATCGCGCTGGAAGTGTGGCGGGTTCCCCCAGCGGGATTAGGGATGATTCTGATGCAGGAGCCCCCTGGGCTGGCGATTGGCAAAGTGACATTAGCCGATGGGGAAGTGGTCCTGGGTGTTGTTGGCGAACCCTTAACGGTCGTCGGGCAATTGGACATTACCGATCACGGAGGCTGGCGAGCTTACCAGTCTGCTCAAAAATAGGTAAGAACATAGAACATACCGCTTGTAGTGGCATTAAACGAATAGCTTGCAAGCTTAAGCTTTTTAATTCCTATTCCCAGCCCAGCCTACACTTCGCTCACTGCGATCGCCCACTCCCAAGTACAAGATAACAGTCTCACAGGCAGTCCGCACCACAAATACAACTAAATGATAATATAAGCAATTATAAAAATAGAGTTGTAAAGCCAGCGAAGCGAAACAAATGTTCCTCATGCTGGGATCTTGATCAGAAAGATCTGACCCGGACTACGCCTAACTAAATCTTTGTAACTCCCTTGTCCAAACCATCAGAGAGAAGCGATATGCTGAAGTTGTACAGACGTTTTCACACCATATTGTCCCCCTTCACCTCGTCCGGTGGAGATCCAGCGATGATTCGTTCCCCCCGTCTCGTTCCCCATCCAGCTACTGCATTAATTTTAAGAACCTCATTTCTAGTGGTAACGGTAATGATGGGTTGGTGCAGTCTTTGTGCCATGTTGCCGATAGCTGATGCCACCGCTGCGGTGCGGCAGTTGGAAGAAGCACCCGGACAAGTGGTCTACCAATCCCGGCAGGCTCTGAAGGATCAAATGGGCGATCGCTGGCAATTGATCGCGTTTAACCGGGTCCGGACTGATGGGCATACCAGTATGGAACTGCGGATTGTTGGCTTTCCTGGATCGGCCCAGATTGATCGGGAGCGATCGCTGCTGATTTCCCCCACCCTCGGCCCCGCGATCGCCGCCCCTGATACCTCCAGTGCTGCCTTTAGTGCCGATGCGGCCCCTCAACCCCACATTGGCCAGTATGACCTTCAAATTGCCCTGTCTCAGTTGGCCCCCGCGATTCCCGCTCGGTTGACGCTGCCCTTGCGAGATGCCCCTGACCGCATCCTCCCCCTCTCCCCCAAGCTGATTCAGGAATGGAGAACCGTCGCCGATTCCCACTCGTTAAATGCCCCACTCGTTAAATGCCCCACTCGTTTAAGCCCCACTCGTTTAAGCTCCACTCGTTTAGAGCGTGGGCGGTGCGATGATCCTGGCTAACCCACCCTGATGATTGATCTGGAGGTACTGATGACTCATACGCTCACGACCGCTCCCACTCCCTGCCCCGTCATCTATGGTCCGGTGAAGTCTTGGCGGTTTGGGTACTCCCTTGGCATTGATCCCATTGGTGCGGTCTCCACCTGTTCTTTCAACTGTGCCTATTGCCAACTGGGAAACATTCAACACCAAACCCATCAGCGACAAGTGTTTGTGTCCACTGAACGACTCTTGCAGGAGTTAGACACCCTTGCCCCCATTCCAGCCTTGGATGTTGTCACCCTTAGTGGCAGCGGTGAACCTACCCTCGCGCTCAACTTGGGCGAAATTTTGGCTGCATTGCGACAACAGATTCCTTGTCCTGTGGTGGTATTAACCAATGGCACCTTGTTGGGGGATACAGACGTGCAAGCCGATTTGCGGCAAGCAGATCTGGTGGTAGTAAAGCTGGATGCCGTGTCTGCTGATCATTTGCGTCGGGTGAATCAACCTTGTACGGGAATTAACTTCGATACGATTATGGCGGGGATTCGCTCCTTTGCCGCGACCCACCAAGGGAAGTGGGCACTGCAAACGATGCTGCTGGCTCCCTGGACGGAGGTGGAGCGATCGCGCTACATCCAACTGGTGCGGGAATTACGGCCAACCGAGGTCCAACTGAATATTCCCCGTCGGCCCCGTGTCTTGGAACGGCGGCTCGATGCCAGGGGCAACCATGTGGTGGTGGAAGAACCAGATGTGTTGCGATCGCTCAATTGCATCAGTAATACTATTGTGGAAGAATTTGCCCAGGAAATTGAGGCAAAAACCCATAGCTGGGTCCGATATCCAGCCTAGGACTTTCACCCGTCGTGTATCAGCACCCAAGAGCTTATGGACAGTCAGGAACTACAACAGCGATATCAGCGTGGAGAACGCAACTTTTCAGGACTCACTTTCCAAGAACTGGAGCTACTCAACCTCGACTTGCCTGATATCGACTTTAGCCAAACTGACCTGCGCCAGTCCCGGCTCGGACGCACTCGCTTTTGTCGGGCCAACTTGACCCAATGCGATCTCAGCGAATCTATCTTATGGGGTACCGATCTGAGTGCTGCCAACTTGACCCAGGCACGGTTACGGGAAGCGGACCTGAGTGGTGCGGTGTTGGTTCATACCTGCTTGGCCCAAGCAAACTTGACCAAAGCCAGTTTGTGCGGTGCCAACGTGACCGGAGCCACGTTAGCGGGGGCCACGTTGCTGGAGGTGGATTGCCGCTCCACGACAGATCAGCGCACTGATTTGGGCCAAGTTGATTTCAGCAAGGCCGATCTCAGCTATGCCATTTTGAGCGGGGCGATGCTCCAACAAGCTAACTTGGCCCACGCTATTTTGTGTCGAGCCAAGTTGGGGCGACATTATCGGTCTGGCCCGTTTGCCACAGACTTACAAGGAGCCAACTTACAAGGGGCGGACTTGAGCTATGCAGACTTGACTGGAGTCAACTTAGAAAACGCCAATTTAACCGGAGCCGATTTAACCGGAGCCTTACTCCACGAAGCCCAGTTAAATAACGCTATTATGCCCGATGGCAAATGCTTTGCTTGAGTGTCTAGAGGGATATGTGGGGCGATCGCCCTATCCCTTTCCCCTCTTGTCATCAGCATCACGGGATAAATTCGCAGCCATCATCAGGATCTTCCCGGCCAAAATTGCGGCCCCAAAACCATTGTCAATATTCATCACCCCAATCCCCGCAGCACAGGAATTGATCATCGTCAGTAGCGCCGACACCCCACCTAAATTTGCGCCATAGCCAATACTCGTCGGCACAGCAATCACGGGACAAGCCACCAAGCCGCCGACCACACTGGGCAACGCCCCTTCCATACCTGCCACCACAATAACGACATCTGCTGCCTCCAGAATAGGCAGATTATTGAGCAAGCGCTGAATACCAGCCACGCCCACATCCCAGAGTCGCTGCACCTGGAAACCCGACAATTCCGCAATCACCGCCGCTTCTTCCGCGACGGGTAAATCAGAGGTTCCAGCAGTGAGAAGCGTAATACACCCCGGATATTTAGGGGCAACAGGTTCAGGCACCAAGGCACAAATTCGGGCTGTAGGATAGTACACCAACTCTGGGAGCTGCTGCTGGAGTTGGGGAAAGACCTCCGGTTCAATCAGCGTTGCCACCACCGGGAGAGTGGGATCAATCGTGGCATTGTTGCGCTGCATCACCGTCATAATTTTGGCAATTTGGTCTGGGGTTTTACCCGCCCCCCAAACAAATTCGGGGAATCCTGTTCGCATCCGGCGATGGTGGTCGATCCGGGCAAACTCTTCCACGGATTCAACCCCAAAGTGTTTGAGCTTAGCCAGAGCCATGTCTGGGGAAGTGGTTCCTGCCGCTACGGCTTCCAATAGCTGTCGTAATGAGTCTGATGGTTGCATATCTAGAAATATGGGGTGAGCTGGGCGATCGCCTCCCCCGTCCCGATCTCAAATCTAGTGTTCAATCCAGTGTACAGTCACACCTCCCCTAATATACCGAATCCGTCTTTAGCCCTGTTTTGGCCTTAGTTGAGAATTTTTTGCATTTTAGTTGACATTCAATTTCAATAAGACTATATTAATTTTATCGACTCCTACTCCTCTCAAGAGATAGGCACAAGGGGACTGGCAGACATAGCCCAGTCCCTTTTTACTTGCCTGGGTGATCGTTGGGTCAATCACGTTTAGGGACTCTGGACTAATGACAGACCTGTTGCAAGTTCTACTGACAGATTTCCTCTAGATACCAGTAGTTCCACGCATGTGTGAATCAATGTAAACAGGATATTCTGAGATCAGTTAATAAATCGTAACAATAAAGAAATATCAATACCTCTTTCAATTCGCTGATTACGCTGTGTTGTTGGGCTAAGGATGAGCGATTAATGAGGTTCTTACTCGTTTATGAGGAAGCTGTCATCCAATTTGCCTATTGGAATGATGGCGTGTGTCAAGGGATGCGTTACGCAGGCGATCTGTTTGAGTATGTTTCTAGTTTCGCACTGGAGCAGCGTCTTGATGCTTACAGCGCTGGAAATGAGTTATTAGACCAGGGTGCGACGGTCTGTGTAACAGTCGCACAAGGCAGGTATTCAGTTTGGAAAAGTTTAAGATGCTCACCCCCCTAAGCATCTGTAGTATTATCAATCTGGCAAACAACCTGGCGATGATGTCTGCGTCATCAGAGTGCATCTGTCTGATGTTGTGAAGTAGACAGAAACAAAAATGATTGTATTGAGCAAGAGTGAAAAAGCCGAGATTGCTAAGACAATTTGGCGTAAGTTCCAGAGTCAGCAAAGCACCATTGCGATTACCAAGCGGAGAGCGAGAGATTTGGATGCAGTTCGACGCTGCTATGTGAAAAAATTTATTCAACGACACGAAGGTCGTAAACCCGATCAAGCCTCTGTGGAGAAAGCCCTGAATGCCTACTTTGCGTCAATCTAGAGCGTCAATCTAGAGCGTCAATCTAGAGCGTCAATTCAGAGGTGCATTCCCCCACTCCGCTACACTGGAAGGGTGCATTCTTACCGTCCATTCTGTTTCAAGGCTAAAATTCCCTGATGGTGATTGATTCTCGCTTGGCTGCCTGTTCAAATGCTGATGGTTGCGGAGAGCCATCGCCACAGCAACAATTTGATGCCATTGTGATTGGGGCAGGCATTGGTGGGTTGGTGACGGCGACTCAGCTAGCGACCAAGGGGGCTAGGGTGCTAGTGCTAGAGCGCTACCTGATTCCGGGAGGCAGTGCGGGCTGGTTTGAGCGGCAGGGCTATCGGTTTGATGTCGGTGCGTCCATGATTTTCGGCTTTGGCGATCGCGGCACCACCAATCTCCTCACTCGCGCCCTAGATGCGGTGGGCATGGCCCTGGAGACAATCCCTGATCCGGTTCAAATTCACTATCATTTGCCCCAGAATCTTACCCTCAAAGTCCACCAGGATTATGAGCATTTTTTGCAAGAACTCATCGCTCGATTTCCCCAGGAGGCAGTAGGAATTCGACGATTTTACAATGAGTGTTGGCGGGTGTTTGACTGTCTCAATCGGATGGAATTGCTATCCCTGGAAGAAGTGGGCTACCTCACTCGTATGTTTGTACAGCATCCCCTGTCTTGTTTGAAACTGGCGGGTTATTTGCCGAAAAACGTGGGAGCGATCGCCCGTCGGTTTATTTCAGATCCCGAACTCCTGCGGTTTATTGACATCGAATGCTACTGCTGGTCGGTGGTGCCTGCGGCCAAAACCCCGATGATCAACGCCGGAATGGTGTTTAGCGATCGCCATTACGGTGGAGTCCGCTATCCCAAAGGGGGCGTCGGTAAGATTGCGGAGACTTTGGCACAGGGGTTGGAGCAGTGTGGTGGCCAGATTCAGTACAAGGCGCGAGTCACAAAAATTCTGACGAACCGAGGACGGGCAATAGGAGTCCAGCTAGCCAATGGTCAGGAATATTTTGCCCAGCGAATTATCTCCAATGCCACCCGCTGGGACACGTTTGATACCTTGATTGACCAAAGCTCAAATCAAAACTCAAGCCAAAATTCAACCCAAAACTCAACCCAAAACTCAAACAATCAAACGTCTGACCAAACGTCTGAATCACAAAAATTAGGCGGCAAGTTCTTACCCCAAAGAGAACGAAAATGGCGATCGCGCTATCAGAAATCTCCCAGTTTTTTCAGCCTCCACCTAGGGGTGAAAGCCGATGTCATTCCACCTGATACGGAGTGTCATCACATTATTTTGGAAGATTGGGCCAAGATGGAAGCGGCCTATGGGACGCTCTTTGTCTCTATTCCCACGCGATTAGATCCAGATTTAGCACCAGACAATCGCCATATTTTTCATGTATTTACTCCCAGTTGGATGGCGGATTGGCAGGGAGTTTCAGCCCGTGAGTACGAAGAGAAGAAAAAAGCGATCGCCTCTCAGATCATCCATCGGCTTGACTTCACTTTTCCTGGATTTAGCACCGCAATCGATTACCAAGAAATTGGCACTCCCCGTACCCACCGCCGTTTTCTTGGTCGTGTAGACGGAACCTATGGCCCGATTCCATCGCGTCAGTTGATGGGCCTATTGGGAATGCCTTTCAATCGCACAGCAGTACCGGGGCTGTATTGTGTAGGTGACAGCACCTTTCCGGGTCAGGGATTGAATGCGGTTGCTTTTTCTGGATTTGCCTGCGCCCACCGAGTTGGCGTTGATTTGGGGCTGTAACTTTGGGGCTGGAACTTTGGGGCTGGAACTTTGGGGCTGTAACTCAGTGGCCCAGACAAGACGGACTGAATGTACTCTTAAGGTGATTTCCGAGAAAAAATATAC
>JBFRWC010000242.1:0-2945 GCA_051439365.1 Leptolyngbyaceae cyanobacterium | reverse complement strand
ACATCATTGTGCTCTAGCACAACATTTTGAGACAAATCGCCCAGCAAGGCTGCTTTGGCATCCAGCTCAATGGTGGTCACATCTTCTGCGATCGGGTCAAAGCGAATTAGACCAACTTTCCGGATGTTGGTTTCTGACTGGACTGGACCAATGGTGGTTACGGCATCCAAAAAGGTGCTGCCATTGGCCAAGCTAATACTGCCAATGCGGGTAGAATAGCCAAGAACACGCACATTAATCACGGGTTGAGCCAGATTGGACTGGGCGATGAGGGCACGATCGTATTCAGCCGCTTCGCTCGCAGTCAAAGCTGGGATAATCACCACGTCCCCATCTTCTAGCCGCACATTCGGTAAATCTTCCCCTTGGGCTAAGGGATGGAACAGGTCAATATTTTGTTCCAGTACCTCAGTGGTTTCACCCGTGCGATCGCGTAGGGAACGACGAATCTGGACAGTTGTCAAGTTTGCCAATCGGCTCACCCCCCCCGCCGATAGCAAAGCAGTCGCTAGGGTGGGATCGGCTAGGGGATAAAATCCAGGTCGTACCACTTCGCCTAAAAGTGTTACGCTCACCGGTCGCCGAGCTACCAGGGTCAAGTCCACCAACGGGTCTACGAAGAACCGATCCATTTGTCCCTGCAAAAAGGCTTTAGCTTCATCGAGGGTCATGCCCTGAAGCGGGCGAATGCCTACTAACGGAACCAACACATTACCTTGGAGGTCAAGGGTTGCCTGGAAGCTGGCCTCTGGAAAGCCCTCAACATTAACGAAAAAGGAATCTCCAGGACCCAAACGGTAGGCATCAAAATCCATTACTGGTAGACGATCCAGGTCTGGTATGGCAGATGGAGACAACTGGGGCAGGGAAAAAGTCTCGAAAGACGACTCAGCAGGCAGCGATTCAATAGTCGTATCCAGCATCGGCTGTTCAGGGGTGGTTGGCGATTCCTGTAGCTGTCCGGACTCCAGTAATTGTTCACGAGCCTCATCCAGTAGCTGACGTGCGGTCGTTTTTTGGGAAATCGTATTGCTTTCAACCCCCTTAGCTGTTTCTGGAGAAGTCAAAATAACAATACTTCCGAAGACACCACTAAGCAGGAGATATCGAAAAAGTTTGGAAATTATAGGGCCATCTGCTTTCAACAAACGGGGACTGATGGGAAAATACGCCATGATAAGTGCTGGGGAAAACGAGATGAATTCGAACTATCGTGAAATAGATGCAGCCTCCTGAATTTTGACTTAGATCAGCGGCACTAGACAAATATGAGTTACATAAGGTTAAGTGCTATGGGCTAGCCCCATTTCTAGGTTAGCCAATCTTGAATATTCTGATTCCTTGTTCCAGGCTACCTAGTGTTGGAATTGTCTCCACTGATTTGATTGGCGAGGGTCGTTTGAACGGTTTGAGCGATCGCCTCCACTAGCGGTTGCACCTCTGCAATATCTCCCAGTGGCTCTATTGGCACCATCAGCGTCACGGCAACCCACGGCACTCGTTGGCGATCGCGCCACTGTTGCCACTGATCAGCCCAGAACCAATCGGAGATCTTGGGACCTCCCCCCGTTGGCCATGCATACCACTGCATCACCGCGTAGGTGTAGGTGGTGAGCAATCCGTCATCCCCCTGAATCCGCTGCCAGCCTCGAAAATACCGAGTGGATATGCTTTTAGTTGTCTTGTTACCAGTATTTTGCTCTCCGCTAGAATCGCCCAAAGAAGTAGACACTTTAACCACTCGTTGATCGTCTACCGTCCAACTTTGGAAATTGCTTAAAAAAGTACCAATGTCGATCCACTCCACTAGGGGATCATCGCCAACGCTGGTTTGAGGTCGCAAAAAGAGCGAAACCGAGTTTTCCTGTAAGACATCAGCTTGCCGATCGGAAATTGTCACGTCAGGATACAAGGTAGGCCAGGCATCCGTCGTCAACGCTTGCAGTGACCATTTTTTGTTCCCAATTTCCTGCGTGTGCTGATCGATCACCGTCCATCCCGGCAACTCTAACCCCGATGTTTTTACCGATTGGAGCACTTTGTTCCCAGGCAGAGCGGCTGGTTTGACCCAAGTCCATTGTCCGGTGATGTAGTTGGGGGCGATCGCCATCACCGCAATCGACAGCAACATCACTGCCACCCACATCGAGATCGGTTTTCCTCGGATTTGCCGTTGAATCATCTCATTCATCATGCCTTTGCACCATTAACTGGTTAGCCCTGCACTAGATCTAAAATTAAAATACCCCTAAAGTTCCAATTTACTAACTTGTACACCCACTTTCAGCCTAAAAGTTGGCACTGTTTCAAACTTATTTATCGTTATGTAGCAGCGTGCATTGGCCAAAGGCATGGCGCAGCTAAATGTATTAAGTCTCAAAACGGTGATGTGGGTCGCGTGCGCTGTATATGTTTAGCGTCTTCAAGTACCTGGAACGGATATCTGTTGCTATTCTAGCCCACACGCCAGACGGGGCAGCCAGTCAGACTCGGTAGATGCCATCATTGTTGTCAGTTCGGTAATTAAAATGATATTGCCCTGCTGATCGCGAAGCCATCCCTGACTTTCGGTTGGTGCTGATGCAGAAGTGACTTCAGCTTGCCTAACAGGTTGAACCGCAGCTTGCAAGTCCTGGGGCACGGAGGAGGGAACGATGGCTGTCATCGTAGAAGAGTCTTCTGTCTCATCCCGTTGTGCTGGGGAGCTTAGCTCTTGTACTTGGTCCGAAGGCACGATCGCGTTTAAACTGGCGGGAACCCGAATATCTTCCCAAAGATTGGGGATAGATGTGTTGCCGGGAGCAGGACTGATGCCGCCTTGCCCAACGATGACAAATTCATTGGAAGTTTGGGCGATCGCCCCCGCCGCGCAGCTTTGGGCTACCAGGCGAGACGCATCAACGATTTGGCTGGGTAAGGCGGCCAAACCCCGACCTGTCTCTTAT
>JBFRWC010000241.1:0-5218 GCA_051439365.1 Leptolyngbyaceae cyanobacterium | reverse complement strand
GCCACCTACAGTCCTGAATCTGGCTTCACTGGATCAGAGAACCAGAAGGCGGTGCTGAACTTTATTAGTGCTTATCTGGACCCGGAGGAAGCCGATTATCTCCGGCAGGGAGAGTATGATCTCAAATATTTGGATTACGATTGGTCGGTGAATCAGCAGTAGTTCTTAAAAGCGGCATTTTGGGTGATGGGTTACGCTGTCGCGAACCCATCCTACGGACTCGATTACGGCTGGTCGCTAAATCGGCCATAACCTCACTGCAATTGGACCAGCGCTTGATTATCTTGCAGAGTGGCCTGAGTCAGCAAATCCTCCACTGTGACTCGGAGATAGCGATCGCCATCTACCTGGAACAAGAGCTTGATGCGATCGCTTCCCGGAGAGCCAGGGGGATTGAGGGTAGCCAAGCTTCGGGCACCGTCTCGATCATTCAAGGGTTGGATGGTGGCCTCACTATTGGTCGTTTTAGTAATCAGTTGATCCCCGTCAAAATAAACCTCGGTGCGGCTGGTGGTTTCACCCAACTCACCGATGATCAATTCAATGCTGGGTTGATTGTCTACGGATGCCCCCAGCAGCAACTCCACTGGGTTATCCATTGGGTAATATTGCCCAGGGCGGATAATCGGATGCCAGTCATGGCTCTTGCTGCGGCGGTTCCAGTAGCGGATGCCATAGCCGTGATACAAGAAATCCTTCACCTCAATGCCCTGGTTCAGTTGCAGGGCACCAGCGGCGATCGCATCAAAGGGACGTTCTGACTTAATTTTTTCTGGAGGAAAATACTCTTGGAGCCAAGTGTTCACCGCCGGAATCCGGGCCGTGCCGCCGACTAATAGCACTGCATCAATATCGTCTCGGAAGATGCCCTGCTGTTGTCCCTGCCGTAACACCGCGCTCATGGATTCGTCCAGTTGCTCAAAAAACTGATTGTCGGTGAGAATTTGCTGGAAGCGATCGCGATCCAGCTTCAGTTCATAGCTTTCAAAGGTTTCGTCATTAAAGTAAACCTCCGTGGCCTCTTCTTGCTCCGATAGCTGAATTTTTAGTCGTTCTGACAACCGCAACGTCAGGGATGACAATGGCAGGTCTTGAGTATCAGCAAAATACTGCACTAACCATTGATCCACGTCAGCCCCGCCTAAATTTTGTCCCGCCTTGGCCAACACCTGGGCCGTTTGATTCCGCTGAGCCGTATTGTCCGCCATATTTGCCTGTCCCCATTTGAGAATGAAGCCCAAGGGATTGGAGGAGGGACGGTTTTCCGTGCGAGGTGTGGTGGCACTCTCCCGTCGCACCAACGAAAAATCCAGCGTCCCTCCACCAAAATCGACCACTAAGAGGACACCATTGTCTTCCGCTCCGTAGCCCAATGCAGCGGCGGTGGGTTCGTCCAACATCCGAATCTTAGCGACATCAAGGGATTGACTGATTTGGCCCAACCAATTGCGGTAGGTTTCAAAGCTGTCTACGGGCACGGTAAACACGAGGGAGTCGATTGATCCTTCGGTCTGAACCAAGGTTTGGATCAAATCCGTGAGCAACCACTGCCCCACCTGATCAAAGGCCACCTGTTGGCCATCGATTTCAGGGGTAAATCCCTGTACTGATGTCCCGATGCCGCGCTTAATATTGCGGAAGAAGCGTGGATCAGTGCTGAGATCAAGGCCGCGATCGCGCACCTGTTGTCCGGCAGTCACTTGCCCCGTCACCGCATCATCGACATAAACCAAGCTAGGAATCAGAGGTGGGTTACTCCCCAGTTGCACAGACCACTGGGGTAAGGCCAGCGTTTCAGCAACCTGCGTCACCGGGTTCCAGCGAGTAATCACCGTATTACTCGTCCCAAAATCAATGGCATAGGAAGACGACTCACCCATAAATTTCTCAATCCCTCACCAACAACATGTACTGATTCAACAACACAAAACCCTAACTCTTCCGTCCTCTCTCTTCCGCCCTCCGTTTTCCCGACTTCCGTCCTCTCTCTTCCGCCCTCCGTTTTCCCGACTTCCGTCTTCCCCCAAACGGGTACCTTTGCGTGCGTCCCACCAGTTCCATCCGGATGCAAGGTCCAAATTCAGAAAAGTGGAGTACACACTCAAAAGGATTAACCCACATGAAGTTTCTTCCCTTTCTAGTTTTACCGTGCTTTTTGACTTTGGGTGCAACCCCTTTTACCTCAGGGCTCACAGCGAGCAGCAGTGCGGTATCAGAGTCCACTGAATCCTCCATCACGATTAATGCCTCCGATGCGGCCAACGGCACCGCTCGTCGTGGGAGTGGTCGTGAGACGGGTCGTCGTCAAGTGCTAGCCCATGCCATAGTGGCTCAAGCCACACTATAAAGATCGACCCTGCGGGATAAGGTATCACGGTTTATCCCCAACTGCTCTGGCAGGCTGGTTTGATCGTTCGTTAGCGTGAGCGTCTTGCTCATGTTGCTAGAGCGCCATCACCTGAGGACTAGCAGGCCGTAGACATCGTTCTGGCTAGTCTTCCCCCAGTTCAGGGTTCAATACCTTTCCCCCTTTTCATCCCCTCTTTCAGAAAGTTAAAGTGCTTCAATTGACCCTATCGTCACTGCGATTGCTGGCGTTATCCTCGCGCAGAATTAGCCCCAGCCTATCAATAGGTGCAGCATCTTGGCCTGTGGCGGCAAGAGGCGTTTCAGTGACTACAGGGTCTATATCTGGTTGGATCTGACTAATTTGGTATTGGGCATCCTCGTAGCATCCTTGACGGCCCGCATCCAGGCAGAGCTTGGCTGAGGTGCGGAGGTCGGCGATCGCCCCTGCATTGTCACCAATATCGGCCCGCACCAAACCGCGATCGTAGTAGACGTAGGCATGGTCGGGGTCACGGCTAATCACTGAACTAAAGTCATCAATCGCTCCTACATTGTCCCCTAGTTCTTGCCGAATCAACCCTCGGTTGTAGTAAGGCTCCGGATCATCCGGGTCAAGGTTGATAGCAATTTTAAGATCTTCGAGCGCTCCGGTAATGTCCCCTAAACGACGGCGGACCAGGGCACGGTTTTGGTACGCTAGGCTTGAATTCGGTTCAATTCTGATGGCTTGGGAGCAGTCAGCGATCGCTCGGTTATGGTCATCCAAATTCGAGTGGGACAAACAGCGATTGAGATAGGCAGCGGCCAGACTAGGATCGGTTTGGATGGCAATGGAATAGTCCTCGATCGCCCCCGTTTCATCCCCCAATTCTCCCCGAATGGTTCCCCGGTTCACATAGGCCCGAGTAAATTGGGGGGAATTTTGAGGGAGCCGCGTAATGGCTTCGGTGTAATCATCTAATGCTCCTTGGCGATCGCCCAACCGATACCGAGTCGCACCCCGATAAAAGTAAACCTCTCCCAGTTCAGGATTCAGTTGAATCACTTGGGAAAAATCAGTCTGGGCTTCGCGCCAGTCATCTAGAGCATCCTGGCGATTGCCCAACCGGTACCGAGTGTCTCCCCGATAATAATAGGCCACTCCCAGGGCAGGATTCAATTGAATTGCCTGGGACAAATCAGCTTGGGCTTCGCGCCATTGCTCTTGCTTATGATAAGCTTTCCCCCGTTGCAGATAGGTCTGACCTGTTTGGTGCTGGCTGAGAGCATCGGAGTAATGAGCGATCGCCTCACCATAATGACCTTGGTCAAAATCTTCTTGCCCTTGGTGTTGATAAAAGGCTGCGAGCGATCGCTGGGGCAGGCGAGTTAGCATCATCAAACTGCCCAGACCCAAGATGACCGCAATCGCCGCGATCGCCAACCATAACCGTCGATCAAGTCTGGAGGTCTTCGGCTCCACCTGTTCTGAGCCATCGACCCTGAGATCAACGGCTGCCCCTGGCAGCTTAGCCTCATTCGTCCCTCGCGTTGCCTGATGTGTTGCCTGATGTGTTGCCTGATATGCAGACGATTCTTGGACAGGGGAAGCAAGAGGAGTAGGGAGTGCTGCATTTGGCTTTGATTCCCTTGGCTTAAAGCCAATGAATTTGGGTCTACTCAATTGTGGTGGAGACTTTGGCCTAGGCTGTGATTGAGGCTGTGGGCCAGATGGTGGAGTCTCAGCCTTGGCTTCCGCTTGCGAGGAAGATGGCTCCCCACTGATCTGGCGCAGATCCTCCAATACTTCGGTAACTGTCTGATAGCGTTGTTCCGAATCTTCATGAATCATTCGGTCTAATACAAGCCGTAACCCTAGGCTAACAGACACAGATTGGGACCAATGGGGGTGGGTGGATGCAGCGGTGCCATTGCGTCGCCAGCTACGTCTCAGTTTTGCTAGCTCTAACGTACTTGAGCCGGTTAAGGCTTGGATGCCAATCATGCCAACCGCATAGATATCTCCGTTGAAGTGTCGTTCCCCATTGATGTGATTTAAGGAAACATAGACTTGGCGGTGATCTGGGGTGGATGGGACGGAAGGTGGCTTGGGACGGCCCTGAGCGCTAATTTCGCGAAAAATGCCGAAACCTGTTAGCACGAGCTTGCCATCGGATTGCCGTTGGATAATGTTGGCAGGGGTGATGCAGCGGTGAATTACACCCCAACTGTGAACTACCGTTAAAATCTTGAGAATGGCTTTCAGCAGTTGAATGGCCACAGATTCCGGAAGAGGCTGCTTGGGTTTAAGAATGGCACTGAGGGGCCGACCAGGAATAAATTCTTCCACCAGACAGAAATGATCTTGCTCTTCAAAAAAGTCTAAGATTCGAGGGATTTGGTCGTGCTTGCCAATGCGTTGTAGCGATTCGGCTTTGCGTCGCAGCAACACCAAAATAAACCGCTGCGTTCGCGGACCTTTCCCCGAAAAAGAGAGCCGCTTGATCACACATTTGGGATGTCCCTGAAGTTGGGTATCCCCCACCAGGTAAGTTGCATCATTGGTTTCGGAACCAAGGGTTTTGATAAATTGATATCGTCCACCTAAGAGCGGCTTGACCGTCATAGTATTCCTCTCATGCATCCCTAAGCAAGCAGGCGTAATAGGGCAGTAAGTGACAAGGATTACACCTTTTCGTCAAGTATAGTCTCGCCATCAGATTTCGGAACACTTTAGCTAGAATCTTGTCGATGTTACGGTCACCTTTAAAGAAGTGATCGGCCTAAATCATTGAAGAGAGGGGATTTGGGCAGTTTCCCATGGGATAGGGTGAAGGTAGGATAAGGATGACTATTTTTAACTTGTGGTGGGACACGGTCAGTTTATAGT
>JBFRWC010000240.1:0-6272 GCA_051439365.1 Leptolyngbyaceae cyanobacterium | reverse complement strand
CTCCCCAACTCACTCTCACCCTCCAAGATGTCGTCTTCCTCGCCCTAGAAAACAATCGTGATATCAAAAATGCCTATCTCGATCGCATTATTCAACTAGAAAGCCTAGCGGTAATCGAAGATCAGTTTACCCCCAACGTTACCCCGCGACTGCGATTAGGCGCATCCCGCAATGACCAAGGATTGAGTACGACCACAGGCGTGGATATAGAATTGGGGGCAGAAATGGATGTTCGTCTCCCCACTGGAACTCAGTTTTCTGTGATCTGGCGCAGCGATGGTGTGGCCACAGATACCATTGGTCTTACTCCTGGCAGCAGCGATCGCTTGGGGCAAAACGTTGCTATTACCATCCGCCAACCTCTGTGGCGTAACGCAGGGCAAGCCATTAATCGTGCCCCTATTCATATCGCCCGTCTCCAGGATCAACAAACCCAATTCAGCTTGCAATCAACCCTAACTGATACCATTACTGCCGCTATCCGGATTTACTATCGATTGTTGTTAGCACAACAGCAACTAGAAATTCAGGAAGCTAGTTTAAGTCGAGCGGAAGAAGCGCTGAACCGGATTGACGTGTTCATTGAGGCTGGACGACGGGCGGCAATTGAGCGAGTGCAACCCGAAGCCAATGTGGCGGATTTTCAGGTGGGGGTACTGGATGCCGCAGATGATCTCCGTAGTGCCCAACTGGAGTTGATCCAAGCCTTGGATATTGACCAAAATCTTGCGCCCGAAGCCACTGAAATGGCTGGATTGGTTGCCAGTGACATTCAGTTTGCCGATGATGATACGTTGGTGGAGTATGCCTTTGCCAATAATCCCGATTATCAGGCGCAACTACTGGACCTGGACCTCGCAGCGATCGCCTTACTTCAGGCCGAAAATGCGCTCCGTTGGGATTTAGATCTAGAGTTAGCCTACGTCAATGCTCTAGATAATCAAGCGGCAGAACGATCAGATGTGCGAGCAGGAATTCAATTGAGTCGGGAGTTTGGCGATCGCTCTCTCAAACAACAAGTCATTCAACAACGCACCCGTATCCAGATTCTCGAAAACACCCGCACTGAAAATCGAGAAAATCTGGAAATTAGAATTCGGAATGCCCTACGGGATGTGTCATTTCAGCAAACCCAGGTCGAACAAGCACAACGAGCCACTCAACTCGCCCAACAACAACTTGAGAACACCCAGGAGCAACTACGCCGAGGAGGAGATAGAACGTTCTTAGATGTCCTGGATGCCCAAGACAGATTGGTGGATGCCCAAAATCGTGAACTGAGCGCACAGATTGGGTATCAGAATGCCCTGGTTAGCCTCGATCAGCAACTTGGCCATACCCTCGAAACCTGGAACATTCAGATCCGTCCAACCTCAGCGGCAGACTTTAGCATTCCTCCAGAACCAGCTAGTGGCGATCGCACTGACTAACCAACACCCTATGAAAGACCTCATACAACAAACCCCAAGACTCCGACAGAGCCTTGGGGATACCCAGCTTGGCTAGCCGTCAACCCACCTTGGCTGAACGCGACAGGATGCTGAGATATTCGAGAGCTGGACTAAAAGTCCATTTCAGCCGCTTGGATCTTCTCAACCTGTTTCTTCTTCAGTACTAAGAAGATCTGAGATAGCATGATCGCAGACACGAAGAGTACCAAGCCTTTGATGCGGTTAGGACTTTGTAAAACAATCTCAGTGTCAATTTGGCCGAAACCACCAACATTGGGATCATTCGTAATGGGGGCACCTGCCTCAACTGTATCTCCCACAGAAACAATCATCTTGGGACCAGCCACAATAAAGTCAGACACAATCTCGCCATCATCAGCCTTGATAGAGACTAGGTAATTGCCATCCTCATCTTCCTCAATTTCCTCAATGATTCCAGAGGTAGAAGCAGTGGCTGCGGCATTGTTGCTCGGATCACCCGTGGGATACAACTGGCCCCGACCACGATTACCGCCAACGTGAATCTGGTACTTGCCAAAGTACGCCTCGCCTTTGGCCGGATCGGGGGCAAGAACGGGGATCACTAACTCTTCGTACTCATCTCCTGGCAGCGGACCCGCAATCAAAATATTGGGTTGCTCTTCACTGTAGGTTTCAAACCAGTAAGTGGGCGTAACCTCTTCTTCCATTTCCTCGGAGATGCGCTCGTCCGGAGCCAGCGTAAACCCTTCCGGCAGAACAACAACCGCTCCCACATTCAATGGACCTAGAGTGCCATCCCCTTGCACCTGCTCGATGTCATGGTCATAGGGAATGTTGACCACAGCCTTGAAGACAGTGTCAGGTAAGACTGACTGAGGAACCTCCACTTCAGTGGGTTTCGCACCCAGATGGCAGTTGGCACAAACAATTCGTCCAGTTGCTTCACGAGGACTTTCATAGTTCTCCTGTGCCCAAAACGGATAGGCCGCAGCGGTCTGGGGAGTCACAACATCGCTCATCACAAAGAGAGAAGTCGTGGCGACCAGAGCGAGACAGGAGGCAAACACAATGTGACGAACTCTAGCCAATAGAGTTGACCAAACTTCAACGTTCATGGATAAAAAAAGTAAATTTCTAAAGAGGCGACAGCAAACTCAAAGTAAATAGATTGGATCTAACCCTCCCACGGTTGTGCGGGGGTAATCCCTAGGACCACCAAGGTGCTTCCCCTGTACGGAAGTCAGTTTCAGTCCAAGTTGTCAAGGAAATCGTATCATCCTCGGTCACATCAGCATGGGCTAGGGCCAAAGACAGAGGGGCGGGTCCTCGAACGACTTTACCCTGAGCATCGTACTGAGACCCATGGCAGGGACATTTGAACTTGTTCTCTGCACTATTCCAAGGCACAACACAACCCAGATGAGTACAAACAGCATTAATCCCGTAGCCAGCAATTTCTGTCTCGCTCTCCACGACAATGTAGGTGGGATCTCCTTTGAGACCCTGAGCTAGCACTCGCTCACCCACTGCATGGGAGGCCAAAAAATCACTCACGACGATGTCTTCGCCAACCGCATCTTTGGCGAGCAAGCCACCACTGGCTCCGCCGCTGGAAGCGGGTAAAAAGTATTTGACTACGGGATAAAGGGCACCTAAGGCTGTGCCTGTGATAGTCCCGAAAGTCAGGAGGTTCATGAATTGGCGTCGCCCTAAATCGGGGACATCAGGAGTTCCAGAAGCTTGAGTCATAAGTTTAAACAGACGATCCTCTCTACAGATAAGCATCTCCAGGCATTTCGGGTTGCTCAGACCCAAGCGCCGCGTCATCGTAGCGCTGTTGGAACTTGGGACTACAGTAGAAAACACCTACTACAGCAACCAGTTACCAATCGCAACGATATCAAAAACAACGCTGGAGCTTGAAAGCTAGACTAACTGAGCATTGTCAACCAAGTACATGGGCACAACTAACTTCAATGGCTAGTGCAGGGTAGCTACTGAGAGCCTACCTGTTCCACTATTAAGCTTGCCTGTCTATACGTTGATGTTATGACTGCCTGTTAACAGTTTTTCTAGAAGTATTATTACATTGATGAGAATCAGGATGACTAAAGATCTTAAGAAACTTGCTAATATTACAAAATGTGACAATGATCTTTTGGATCGAGCTTCAGTGAAGGGCAATACTCCTTTTGGAGTGACGTTGCGCTACTGGGGAACCATTAACGACCTTTTGGGGGGCAGGGAATCATGGGAGCGAACTCACTACTGGATTAATTGTGAGCGACTCACTAGCACAGTAGCTAGCAATCGGTATGGAGTGGGAGGCTTCACGTCAGCGAGATGAACAAATATTAAGTTGGTAGGGGGATGCGTAAGATAATGGGCGAAGGGATGAGCGAAGCATGGCCGTAATGGTATGACAACAACAGCATGAGTGAACGACATGTACTGTAACGACACGAAAACGATGAATACAACAGAGGTGTTTGGGGGCAATCGGGCATGACGGGTGAGGAATTACAACGACTGTTGATCGATAAGTGGGGAGTTTCCTTTGATGTGCAGTTGAAGCGATCGCACGGTAAGTTTTGGCTGCAAGTGATGTGGCGCTATTTGGAGCAACAGTCTTTTCCTATGACGGAGCAAGAGTATTTGGAACACCTGGATGCTGTGGGTGGATACATCAGCGCTTGGGAGGGGGATCAACAGGTGCAGGAGTTTCTAGAGCAGACGAGCGATCGCCCTCGGGTGGGGGTGGCGGTTAGTATTCCAATTGTGCCTAGTGGCCGTGGGGCGGAGTGGTTGTTGGATAAATAGACGTTCGGGCGTTCGGGAGATGGAGCGCTGGGGGGTGGAGGAATGGTTTCTTCGTTCTTCGGTGTGAGGGGACGTTTCGATTTTAGACTGATCTCTTAAGACTTCCCATCGTCATTCCGGGTCACGGTGGCTTTGCAGTTAAGATGAAGTCTCAGTAAAAAACGACGCTGAATCTACTAATTCTTACTGCTATGTCTAAGGTTCTTGTCTCTGACCCCATTGCTCAGGAAGGGATTGACATCCTTTCTCAAGTTGCCCACGTTGATGTTCAAACCAAGCTGTCTGAGGAAGAGTTGGTGAAACTCATTCCGGAGTACGATGCGTTGATGATTCGCTCTGGCACCCAAGTGACGAAGGCAGTCCTTGAAGCTGGAAAGGCTCTCAAAATCATTGGCCGTGCTGGCGTTGGTGTGGATAATGTTGATGTGCAAACGGCGACTCGGCAGGGAGTCTTGGTGGTCAATTCGCCAGAAGGAAATACGGTAGCGGCTGCGGAACACGCGATCGCCATGATGCTGTCGATCTCTCGCCACATCCCAGACGCTAATCAGTCGGTCAAGGGAGGCCAGTGGGATCGGAAGAAGTTCACCGGAGTTGAGGTTTATAAGAAAACCTTAGGGATTGTGGGCTTGGGTAAAATTGGTGCCCATGTTGCCACCATTGCCCGATCGATGGGCATGAAGCTTTTGGCTTATGACCCGTTCTTGTCCAGCGAACGGGCTGAGCAGATTGGGTGTCAACTGGTTGAGATGGATATTCTGCTGCGAGAGGCCGATTATATTTCCCTCCATCTTCCCAAAACAGCGGAAACATTGCACATGATCGATGCGGCTGCTTTTGACAAAATGAAGCCAACGGCTCGGTTGATCAAGTGCAAGGGGAGGCATCATTGACGAGGCTGCCTTGGCGGAGGCGCTCAAAGCCGGAAAGATTGCTGGAGCTGCGATCGATGTTTACGAATCTGAGCCACTGGGCGAGTCACCCTTGACGGAACTGGGCAAGGAACTGGTGTTGACCCCCCACTTGGGCGCGTCTACAGCAGAAGCCCAAGTCAATGTGGCAATTGACGTGGCCGAGCAAATTCGCGATGTCCTGCTAGGGTTGCCTGCTCGGTCTGCGGTCAATATCCCAGGTTTGCGGCCTGAAATCTTGGAGCGATTGCGTCCTTACTTGCAACTGGCTGAGACGTTAGGGAATTTGGTGAGTCAAGTGACAGGGGGGCGGATTCAGTCTCTCGATGTCAAATTGCAGGGAGATTTAGCCAGCAACGAAAGCCAACCCATTGTGATTGCAGCACTGAAAGGATTACTCTTCGATGCGTTGCAGGAGCGGGTTAACTATGTCAACGCCACGATTGAAGCGAAGGAGCGCGGGATTCGGTTAACGGAAACCCGTGATGCCAGCATCAAGGATTACTCTGGGTCACTGCACCTGACGGCAGAGGGTTCTCTCGGTAGCCACTCGGTTACGGGGGCCATTTTGGGGGATGATGAAGTTCGAGTCACCAATATTGATGGATTTCCAATTAATGTGCCCCCCAGTGGCTATATGCTCTTTACCTTACACCGTGATATGCCGGGGATTATTGGCAAAATCGGCTCATTGCTGGGGAGCTTTAACGTGAACATTGCCAGTATGCAGGTGGGCCGCAAGATTGTCCGGGGTGATGCAGTCATGGTCCTCAATATGGATGATCCGCTGCCGGATGGGATCCTAGAGGAAATCACCAAGGTAGAGGGTATTGAGGATGCCTACGTTGTCACCTTACCCCAATAAGATTTTTCCTCTGCTTTGATCAATTTGTGAGACGCTGGAGTATTGCTGACAAGTAATGCTCCAGTTTTTAATAGGTGGGGCAACCAACGTTCTGGCCCTTCTCTGTCGCGATAAAATATAAAAGATATAACGAGTTCTGTTACTGAGCACCAGTTGGTGAAAACATTGGCAAACAACAGTTGGTGGGAAATTCAGGCCTTATGTGAACCCGCCATGGGAGAGTTAGTCTTTTGGCGGCTAGAG
>JBFRWC010000239.1:0-6481 GCA_051439365.1 Leptolyngbyaceae cyanobacterium | reverse complement strand
GGTCTGACCCGTGTGTCCTCTTTAAAGGAAAACCCGGCGGCCCTCCTAACTCTGGCTTGGTATACCAGCGGTCAGGGCCAAGGTTTGAAAGATATGGTGATTCTGCCGTACAAAGATAGTCTGCTCTTGTTTAGTCGTTATCTCCAACAATTGGTAATGGAGTCCCTGGGTAAAGAAAAAGATCTGGATGGCAAGACGGTTTACCAGGGGATTGCGGTGTATGGAAACAAGGGGTCCACCGATCAACATGCCTATGTGCAGCAGTTGCGGGAAGGGGTGAATAACTTCTTCATGACCTTTATTGAGGTGCTGCGCGATCGCGAGGGTGAGTCCTTTCAAGTAGAAAATGGAGTCACTAGCGGGGACTATCTATCTGGGCTGTTGCAAGGAACCCGCCAAGCCTTGTTTGAAAATCAGCGAGAATCAGTGACGGTGACAATTCCGGTCGTTAATGCCTATAACGTGGGCGCATTGATTGCCTTATATGAACGGGCGGTGAGTTTTTATGCCTCGTTGGTGAATATCAATGCTTATCATCAGCCGGGGGTGGAAGCTGGGAAGAAGGCTGCAGCGTCGATTCTGGAGTTGCAGCGGCAAATTATAGCCGCGTTTGCATCCTCCAACCACAAGGAGATGACCTTGATGCAATTGGTGGAGACGATGCAATGTCCCGAGAAATTTGAGAGTGTGTACAATATTGTCCGGCATTTGTCCGCCAATCAACGCAGTCTTTCCTTGAAGGGAGATTTGAGCCAACCTTCCAGCCTAGTGATTACAAGCCTGTGAAACCTTGGGTTCTCTCCCTTGGCACTACCGTGTACACACAAGTCGAACCACCCCCTCTAACTCCCCTACGCTCCGGACACGCTTCGCTAAAGCAAAGGGGGAGGACCGGAGTTTCCTCCCTTTGCAAGGGGGGACTAAGGCGGGTAAAGCTGGGTTTTGGACTTTGAGTAGAGATGTGTGTACACCGTAGCCTTGGCAAGGGGGAGCGAGAGGGGGTGGCTGAATTGATGTACATCGTTGCGATTCAAGATTTGCTGTAGAGTCTGACTAAAGTTACACCATGAAACTCCAGTCCCCTACCCTCATTTTGGTGTTGGTCGCGATCGCCCTCGGTGGCTTCGTCGCGGCCTTGGAGCTATTCCAGAGCAATAATGATGGTGCTCCAGTGGGCGATCGCCAAGCTCTGTTTGATTTCACCGAGGCCGAGGTAGAGCAGCTAACGGTGACGGTCTCGGATCAGCAACTCCAGTTTGAGAAAGACGAAGACCAGTGGCAAATGCAGTCTCCTTCTACTGCCCCAGCGGATGAAGCCACCGTTATCTTCTTGGTGAACTTGATGGCTAGTGCCGAGAGCGATCGCGTCTTTGAGGTTGAGTCCGAAAACCTGTCAGAATTTGGCTTCAGTCCCCCTTTGGCAACCATTGAAGTGGAACTAGAAAACGACGATACTCATCAGTTGATCTTGGGAGCCTACGACTTTAACCGCAGCCACATCTATGCTCAAACGGTCAGCGCGATCGCCCCACCGTCCTCCGAAGACTCAGACGATCAGACTGAAAGTAGCGCCGACGGCAGTCATCCAGATGTGGAAAACGATAAGGCTGATCCCGCCGCTACCGTAGACGTATTTATTGTGTCTCCCAGCATTGAAACCGCGATTAATCGTCCATTAGAGGACTGGTTGCAGCGCGAAGAACCCGACCCTGATCCAGAGGCTACCGACGCTGAATCATCTGATCTTGAACCTCCTGAAAACACAGATGGCGAACCGATAAATCCTGAGGACACATCTCCAGAATCAACTGAGTGATTTGTGACTAACTATTGCAAGGCTCGACATTTTGCGGGGAACCCGTCATCATAAACCCTTGAGTCCCGTGTAGTCAGTCCCACAAACTGAAATTTTTCCAGCGTCAGCCAACGACTAGGTATGAGGTGACCATGAAACGACAACTCGCATTTTTGATGACTGCACTGACCCTCGTCGGTGCGGGAGCCGCAGGGCATGGCCCATTTGATCTGGGACAACAGGCCACGGCCCATATGATTGAAACGGATTATAATTTGTTGGAGTTGGATCAGTCCCTAGAGTTCACTTCAACCTTTAGCACTGGGGAGCCTGTACCAGAGGCAAGTGTCTCGATTTACGCGCCCGATAACTTGGAGGAACCATGGCTAGAACTTATCACCGATGACCAAGGCCGCTTTTCTTTCACTCCTGACCAGTCTATTCCCGGAGAGTGGGAAATTCACATCGAGAAGGGAATTGGCCACCAGGATTTCTGGACGGTGCCCGTGAATTCTACAGGCATCGATTTCAATAATATTGTCATGGGCGTTGATGAGAGAGGGGCGATCGCCCAACATTATTCCTGGGCAGAACTGGCCGCGATCATCGGTTTAGGCATTGCGGCTGGAGTCACCACCTACAAGCTGCGTCGATAGGCGGCACTAGTCAGCTTCACTTAAGCATTGGCGATCGCTCAGAACCCCAGCTTCTTCAAGAAGCCGGGGTTCCCAAGGTTATGAACCTTTGCGAGCATTATCGGTCAGGGAGACATAAAATTCCCCTAGGTTGTGATCCTTAATCGCATCCAACCCCTTTTTGCCGACATCTTTGAGACGGCCCTGCATTCTATCTAACAGATGGGTCAGCCAGGAAAGCTCATAGCCATCAAACAATTGCCCCGAATTATTAAAATACTTGTACTGACCTACATGTCGGTATGGAATGAGGATGCCACCTGTCGGCACTCTAGTCACAATATCGTTATTATTCACAAATCGGAACGTTTTCTGCTTTAACTGCTTATCGTACCACCTCGCAAATTTCTTCATCCCCACTCTGGGTGATCCATAGGTATAGACTCCACAAATCGGAATGGGCGACTCAATGGCACAACAGGTCGCCGCTGCCAGAGTCGCTGCCGCTGCTCCTAGGCTATGGCCTGCAATCCAGAGATTTCTCGGCTTCTCCTGCATCGCTTGTTGGAGAATGGCATAAATGCCCTGGGTTTCGCTACCTTCAGGCGTAGGTTCTTGGGTTGGCGACCACAGTTTTTGGAAATACCGATTAAATCCCTGGTGAACGGTCATCCCATAAAAATCATCCCCCCGAAAGTCCAGATCATCTAGCCAATCGATCAGCTCCTCAGTTCCCCGAAAGGCTAAAATCACGGTCTCATCATTGAAAAATAGAATGGCTTGTGAGCCGCCGACATCAAAACAATAGCTAGTACTAAAGCCCCATTGTTTGGTTGTTGCATGAACTCGACCGATCCAGGCTTCATCGCTTTCTTTGTCCTGTTTGTAGGCAAGCTGAGATGCTTTTGCCAAAGCCCAGGCATTGTTTGGACTATAGCCTTGGGCATTGGATTCAAAGGCGTAAAATTCAGATTGATCGGTTGTTATGGTGGCTGTCATCATGTTGCGCGTTCATTCCCTGATTAATGGGCTGGAAAAATTACGGAGTCTTGTTGCAGAGGCTTATCCTTCTCTCCGCAAAGTATCATTTCGTTCAGTTTGATGCCTTCCGTAGAAATACTTGAGTGCTCAAGGGCTTCTTTTAAAAGGGGAGTGAGGACGAATATGGAGCAGCTTACTAGATTTTTCGGCCATGACACTGCTTAAATTTCTTGTGACTGCCACACCAACACGGTTCGTTGCGCTTGGGCTGGATGGGCGGGAGCAGGTTGCCATCCAGATAGAACCAACGCCCCCGCTGCTGGAGAAAACGCGATCGCTCATGCAGTTGGGCCATCTCTCCATTTTCCTGATACACCGCGACAAACTCAACGACTCCCGTTTTGTCCGCCGATGTTCCGGCTTCAGTCTTGAGCACCGTGAGGCTGAGCCAAGTTATGTGATTGACGTTAACCGTGAGGGTGCGGCGGCTGTCGGGAGAGCGGCGAGTCGGGTGATGGGTTTGGATCAGGTAGTCAATATTCCCCAGGCAGTAGGCTGTGTAGCGCGATCGCATCAATGCTTCTGCGGTGGGAGCGGTTGCTTGACCCCGAATGTAAGGAGCACAACAGTCTGCCAGGGAGAGACCGCTACCGCAGGGACAGGATGTTGGTGAAGCTTGGACCATGAGCCTTGAACTGTGAAACTTAAACGACGAGACTTAAACGACGAGACTTAAACGACGAAATCCGTTAAAAAAATGATAAGACTCGGAGTCGTGATTGAAAATGAAGATTAAGATTAGCGCGAACCCAATCGCCGCTATCTCTAATTAACATTATGCCTGGAACCGTTGTGACCGAAGGCGATCGCGCCATGCAGTCTGACCTCGCCCGTTTTAACCATAGCTTGGATGGGAGTGGCATCAAAATTGGCATCATTTCCGACAGTTTTGATAATCGGGGTGCGGTGCGCAAAACTGGTGTCGAGGTGGCTGCTGGTGAACTGCCTGGGGATGGCAATCCTAACGGCTACAGTACTCCCGTTAAGGTGCTGAAAGAAGGGGAGGGTCGCTTCTCATCGGACATTGATGAGGGACGGGCAATGGCTCAGATTATCCATGATGTGGCTCCGGGGGCGGAATTGCTCTTTTACAGCCCCTCATCGGTGACTGATTTTGCCAACGGCATTGAGGCATTGGCCGCTGCGGGAGCGGATATTATTGTGGACGATCTCCGCTTCTCGAATCAGCCCTTTTTTCAGGATGGTCCCGTGGCCCAAGCGGTCAATCGGGTTACCGATCGGGGCGTGAGCTACATCTCTGCGGCGGGTAATTTCACCCCTGCCTCCTATGAAAGTCCCTTTCGACCGTCCGGTGAGGTGTTTACGGTATCGGGAAATTTCACTCTGGGAGAGCGATCGTTTTCCTTGGGCAACTTCATCTATGAGGCCCATGATTTTGACCCGGCTCCTGAGGTCGATCTGTTTCAAGACATGGTAACCCTTCTGGAAACCCAGCCCATTCGCCAACCCAGGGGCTTTCGTCTGGGGATGACCCTCCAGTGGAGTGAACCTTTCCGATCATCCAATTTAGGCCCAGGAGCAGACACCAACCTCGACCTGTTTTTAATGGCAGAACCGCGCCTGCCCGAAAGCTTCATTGACCCCGACCTGATTGCGGCCCGATTTTTTGATAACGAGGGCAACGATCCCCTGGAGTTTCTCTTTCTCACCCGCTCTGTCCCGTTTCGGTCTTATCTGGTGATTGGCCAACGGCGCGATCGCCTCCGTGACACCGATCAGCCCTCCCCCGATTTGATCAAGTGGGTGGATTGGAGCGGCAGTTCGATTTATGAATATGTCAACGATCAGGCAGGACGACCGATCGTAGGGACGATCTATGGACATCCCAACGCAGCAGGGGCGATCGCGGTTGCCGCCATTGATGTTCGCCAAACGGCAGCATTTGACAACAACACCTTATCTCCCCGTTTTTTTACGAGTTGGGGCGGCATTCCCATTTTGTTTGATGATAATGGAGAGCCGCTGGAGTCTCCCATCATCCGGGCCAAACCTGAACTAGCGGCCCCAGATGGAGTGTCCACCAGTGTGAGGGACTTTGAAATCTTTGCTGGAACCTCTGCGGCAGCACCTCATTTGGCGGCAGTGGCGGCTTTGGTGCTGCAACGGGCGGGTGGCAGGAGACGCTTATCCCCTCAGCGGCTCCGCGCGATTTTGCTGTCGTCTACCTTGGATGCAGGCCCGTTTGATGGACCCGATCGCGCTACGGGACAGGGCTTTGTTCAAGCAGATCGAGCGGTGGTGAATGCGGTCAAAACCCGGTTGATGCCTCCGGGGCAAACGCGCTTGAACGGTCGGGCCGTGTCCGAAAATTTGGTGGGGTCGGACCAGGATGATCGCCTCTTGGGCCAACGGGGCAATGATTTTCTTGCGGGAGAGGCAGGTGATGATACTCTGGAGGGCAATCAGGGCCAGGATTTGCTGGTGGGGATGCAGGGGAACGATCGCTTACAAGGGAATCAGGGCCATGACACTCTCTACGGCAGCAGTGGTCAGGATCAACTGGATGGAGGGCGGGGCGATGATCGGCTGCTGGGCAATCGGGGCAACGATAGTCTAGTGGGCGGCACTGGGGATGATCTGTTGATTGGTGGGGCAGGACGCGATC
Organism: Leptolyngbyaceae cyanobacterium; assembly: GCA_051439365.1. Taxonomy (GTDB): domain Bacteria; phylum Cyanobacteriota; class Cyanobacteriia; order CAKZMO01; family CAKZMO01; genus JAAHGY01. The sequence continues at coordinate 384 of JBFRWC010000239.1, read as the reverse complement.
GCGCGACTGGAAATAGTGGGCGCGATCGCTTTGGCATTGAGGATGAACCAGGACTGCTCCTCATCACTGATTTCCAAGTGGGGGAAGATCAGCTAACGCTTTTGGGCGATCTGAAATTTCGCCGCCTCACGTTTGGTGCCAGTGGTGATGATACGATTGTCAGCCTGGGTTCGACGCAAACGTTAGCTCGAATTAAGGGGGTTCAACCGAACCAAATTAGCCGCGCCGATGTGGTGGGGTTTTCGCTGTCGAATTAAATCCTCTTTCAATCTGCTCCACAATCTCCCCGCTATCATTCACTCCTGATTGCCTGAAAAAACTGCCTAAAACCTTAACCCTGCCTTGGGTTAGGAGACCTACCCCTACATTGTCCCAATCCCTTGT
>JBFRWC010000238.1:0-6115 GCA_051439365.1 Leptolyngbyaceae cyanobacterium | reverse complement strand
TATTACTTTAATAATCTTTATTACTTTAATAATCTTTATTACTTTAATAATCTTTATTACTTTAATAATCTTTATTACTTTAATAATCTTTATTACTTTAATAATCTTTATTACTTTAATAATCAGTATTAGTGAGATGAGACTTTCCCCAGGTAGTCAGTTTCCCATATGCAGCATTGTTACATTTATTAAGCAACGCCCTGTTCGGATTAAAGCCATCGTCAGTTTGATGATTACCATTGGGGTATTTGTTGGGCTTTGTGTGGCAGGTGTGGGTCTGGGCTGGTACATCAGCGATCAGCACCGTTTGATTGGGATCGGGTCCATGCGTTCACGCCACGTCTTGTACAAGTGGCAGCGAGAACTGCTGCGCCTGAAAGCGCTACTCTATGGTTCCAGTTGCCCTGCCGACACGTTTCAGCTACAGATTGATTTGGTGCATAGTCGCGCCCAAATCACCCAACGTCAGCACCTCGCGACCAATTTACCTGCCAGTGAGCTGATTGATTCCCATAGTCGGCAAACCTTAGACGAGCTCTACGCCCACTGGCTAGCGATTGAACGAAACCTAGGCGATTGGGAGGCTTGGCCTGATGGTGCCACCCGACAGCAGGTGATTGGTCAACTAGCCCAGATCGAGTTGGAACTCAATCTGGTCATCCGAGAACAGGAAAATCAATGGGCTGTCCTTCATGCCAACATTGTTCAATCTCAATCTGGCATGTTCACGATCATCTGGGTGGGATTGTCGCTGTTTGTGATCTTACTGGGGCTAACGGTCTTTTATGTCTTTCGCTTTCAAGCAGAACGGCGGCAACTCCTAGTCGATCTGAATCAGACGAACCATGACTTGGTGGAAGCAAACCATACGCTTGCTAACATTGCCACCATCGATGAGCTGACTCAAATTGCCAATCGCCGTCATTTCAACGCCACCATTCATCGCACTTGGCAACAGTTGAGCCAGGAACAAGTTGTGCTTTCGGTCATCCTAGCCGATGTCGATCACTTCAAGGCGTACAACGATCACTATGGCCATCAGGGCGGGGACGAATGCCTCAAGCAAGTGGCCCAAGCCCTCCAGGACAGCGTCTGCCGTTCGCGAGACTTGGTGGCTCGCTATGGTGGGGAAGAATTTATTGTGTTACTGCCCCATACGCACAGTGAAGGTGCCGTTCAGGTCATACAACGGATTCAAGCGCAAGTGGAACAGCTCAATATTGCCCATGCGGCCTCCCCGACGAGCGATCGCGTTACCCTTTGTTTTGGCATTGCCACCACCGTTCCTCAAGCGACAGCATCCTATGAAACCCTGATTCAGCAAGCAGATCTGGCTCTTTACGAGGCGAAGGATCAGGGTCGGAATGGCTACCAAGTGGCCTATCCCCATCAGATGTCTCTACCGTCATCTCAGTCATCTGAGTAGGCCAGACACATAAAAATTCACATTCTCCGCTGTACATTGAGTGGCATTTGTGGGTAAAATTCGCGTCAGATTCAGGTGTTGCAACTTCAGGCGAGATCATGTCTTGGCAGTCGTTTCAGGGCGATGGGTTTGTCTTGTCTGTTTTTCTAGCTGATTTTCTAGGTGATTCAGTTTCACATTATTTCAGTTTCACATGATTCATTTCTACGTCAGGTTTAGAAGTTTATCCGCGATGTACCCCCATGTTGATGTCATTGGCTACGCTTAAGCGAATTTTTCTCTCCTTTACCCTGGGATTATTGTTGGTCTTAGGCTTCACCTCGCTCCGATTCCAACGTCCTATCCTTTTTTCGCAGCCCGGTTCTGCCAATGTGGCGATCGCCATTTCTCCCCCTGCCCCTCTACCCGAATGGATTGTGCAGGTCGATCAACTCTCTTCAGTGGACCTTGACCATGCGGCTGAAATGGCTTCTGGCTCTCATGCTGATGCCGATGCCTCCGAGCCAAAAGCGAGTCATGGGGAGTATGGCCATAAAACCATTGCTATTGATGCTTCTCCCGATGCCGGAGGGAACATGCCCAACGTGGTGGAAATGGATCAGGTCCAGATGGCGGCTCAAATCTGGGCCAGTGCATCCTTCCCCGTCGAAGGGTTTCAGGCATATACCTCTCCCTTTGGCTATCGTTCTTCCCCCACAGGGGGCTACCGTCGGGAATTTCACTACGGCCTTGACATTGCCGCTCCCCGACGTAGCTATATCCGCAACTGGTGGGCCGGGACGGTGGTAGAAGTCTCTGACCATACCAATTGTGGAACCTCAGCAGTGATTCAGTCCGGTCAGTGGACCCATATCTACTGCCACATGGAAGGCTATGTGGAAAGCCGAGGCGGAAATCGGTATTTGATGGACCCAGCAGGCGGTGTGGAATTACGCCAAGGTCAACCTATTGCCGCAGGCGATCGCATTGGCCGTGTGGGGATGACCGGGCGCACCACGGGTCCCCATCTCCATTGGGGGCTGAAATATCAGACCAATTGGGTCGATCCAGCCTGGGTGTTACAAGCGATGGCTGCCAGTTACAATGCCTTGTATGGTCAGTAAGCACAGCCGCCCCGCGAGTCAACACGACAAGCGAGGCCAAATTTGGGAACCAAACCCTAACGAGTTTCGAAGCTCTTTTTTCGCTTCAAGGCATTGTTAACCTTATGTCAGTCTTGACTTTACCCAAAGTTAATAAACCTATGGGACTATACCTAATTGAAACTACTCAGTTGCTATGAGCTGATCCGGTCATTGTTGCAGAATACTGCGACACGTTACTCTGATCTCCTCCTATAAGCTGTATGCAAATTCGCTAATCTGGATTCTGGCCGAAGCGATCGCCGCCCTATTTGCTGTTTTGATGTCTAGTCTGGGTTCATCTGGGTTCACGATGAGAATGTTGCTTCGTCAATGTGTAGTTCTTTCCTTGGTTGGGCTTGCTTGCCTGAGCAATCTGTTTTTGGTTGCTAGGGCAAACCCGAACAGGGTCGTGGTGGAGCTACCCATTTATGGGCGAGTGCTGAACCGAGATTTTATCGCAGAAGCAGAGCGACTAGCGGCTAGCGAGATTGAGCGACAATTTAGCCAAGATTTGAACCGATCAATGCTAGAAGTTGTGATTTTGGGTGTGCGAAATGGGGAGATCATTCCCGTGATTACAACAGCGGTCTCTCGTAGCCAGTGGTTGGAAAATCCTCAGATTGCTGTTTGGACTCGTTACAATAGTTTGTCCTACACCTTGCTACACCGTAATGATGAAGATAATGGCATGATTCCCACTTCTCCTGGATCAGTTGCACCCAGTTTTTCACCGTCTACTGTTTTCAATGATCCTGTTATTCAAGTTGAGCAAGCTTTCCAAGAAGGCCGTTTGAGTAGAGATGAGTTCGAGGAACTGGTGGATGAGTTGGATTAGGGATTCAGGAAGGGTTGAGTTCATCCCTAAGTTAAGTCATCTGGGGAATTTCCTGGCTTGGCAAGGGGCAGATCTGATGAAAAATTCAGTGTGTTAGCGATCGCCCCAACCCAAACCCAGTAATATTTTCTTGTCTCAAATCTGATTGACCTGAGAGACAGATTCCTCCTGAATTTATTACTTCGACATCACACAAAATTGCTAGATGTTCAATTCTTAATTATTGCCTAATCTTATGCATATAGGCTATTAATTACAGCTAGATGAATAACTTCATCTAATTAGAAATAGAGTAGAAGATGTAGTGAAATGAAACACGCTAGACTGCTGGTCAAGAGATGATACTTACTTACATGCAGTCCTTACATGCCTGGTTGACTGACAAAAATTGGGGCTTGGGCGCGGAAACTGCTCCCCTACAAGGGATTGGGACAATGTAGGGGTCAGGTCTCCTGACCCAAGGCAGGGACAAGGTTTTAGGCAGTTTTGTCAGTCAATCAGCCTGACATGGAGCCCTGACATGAAGCCCTAGCAACAATTGCCTAAGAAAACTTGATCTTAACTACTTCTTTACTCAGTCTTTGTCCAATGTTATTGACAGAATGCGACCATAAACTTGACAGATATATACATAAATTTACTCTGTCGAATTGCGTTTGATAGGGCGATTTTCGGCTATGCATTAGGTGATCTGTCTATCTGCTGCATAAAAGATGCGGAGAGGTTGAGGATACTGATTACTCTAATCTCTGTTTTTGGTGTTGAAACTGGTTGAGAGACGCATTTTTCGCCACGGATTGCAGAGGTCAACGTCCTCACATCTGTGGCAATGGAGTCCGTTAGTTTTTGTTCAAGTAGGAGTGCTATGTCTAAGCTTTCTCGTCGCCAATTTGTCATGTTGGCATCTGCTGCTGCTGCGGGTTCTGCTGTTGCTCCGATGGGTTTCTTGAATGCTCGTCGTGCAGTTGCCAGTGGTTCCTGTTCCCCTGCTAGCTTCTCTGTTGCAGGTTTGGGTCCGGTTTCCGCCAAACTGCCCGTTAACACTGCTGCTCTAGCCAACGTCTTGGTCGGAACCGCCGATGACGGATCGGCTGAAATTGCAGACCTACGGGAGGTTCCCTTGTTGACCTTGCCCCGTGGCTTCAAATACACCGCTCTTTCCATCCGTGGTGACATCATGAGTGATGGAGTCGTTGTCCCTGGCGACCATGATGGGATGGCTTGCTTTGGGGGTAATCCCAACGGTGACATGATTCTGGTTCGTAACCACGAGCTAAGCCCTTCTGAAACTGAGGCCGGAAGCCAAATCGGGTGTTTAGCCCCTAATGGGAACCAGCGTGACTTCTTTCAGGGAACGGCTGCTGGTTTTGGTGGGGGTGGAACCACGACGCTGGTGATTGACCGCCAAGGTCGCCTGAAGGAGGATTACATCTCCTTGGGTGGAACCATTCGTAACTGTGCGGGGGGTCCGACCTACTGGCGCTCCTGGATTTCCTGCGAGGAGAACGTGTCCATTCCGAGTCCTACCACTAGCTCTCGTTTTAGCGATGAGGTGACACTCAAGCACGGTTATAACTTTGAAGTTCCTGCTGACCTGAAGGAAGCCGTTGAGCCGATTCCTTTGATTGCGATGGGTCGGATGAACCATGAGGCTATCAGTACGGACGCTCGGAATGGTTATATTTACTGCACCGAAGACCGGGGTGATAGCTGCTACTATCGCTTTATTCCCAAGGTTGGTCGTCCTACTAAGTTTGGCGATTTGCAGCAAGGGGGTGTGCTGCAAGCAATGGTCATCAAGAAGAACCAATCATCTGACTGTAACGGTGCGCCTTTACCGACGACTGTCTTTGATGCCGAGAGTGGTCGGACTCCGGGAGTAGAAGTTGTAGATACTCGTGGTTTGGGTCGTGGCGGCCCCGGTAGTATGCTGCCTTTCTTGGGTCAGAAGTTGGAAGTTGAGTGGGTTACGATTGAAGACGTTGATCCGGCGGAAGATACCCTCCGTTTTGAGGCTCAGTCCAAAGGTGGAACTATCTTCTGGCGGGGTGAAGGCGCTTGGTACAGCGGTCGTCGTGATGGTAAGCACTACTTTGTCTGTAGTGGTGCTGGTGACGAGGCAGAAGGTCAGGTTTGGTGCTATGACCCCAAGACCGACACCGTAACGATGGTGGTTGAGTCTACTGATGAGAACTTGTTGGATGGTCCCGATAACATTACGATTGCTCCTACCGATGGGAGCCTCTGGCTCTGTGAAGATGGTAGCAGCGGTGAGATTGGTGATCCTAACTACAGTCAGCGGATTGTAGTAGTTACTCCCAATGGCGGGTTGTATGAGTTTGCCCGTAATGTCATCCCTGGTGACACTAGCGAATTCTGTGGGGCTTGCTTCTCTCCTGATGGCCGTTTCCTCTTTGTTAACTCCCAGGGGATTGGTATCACCTACGCAATTTGGCGGGATAATGGTCAGCCAATCAGATTGTGGCGTTGACGCATCAAGTGGACTGCTAAATTGCTCTTTGGGGGCAATGGTTGGGGGCAAGACTCAACTCGTTGCTTAACTCATTGACTCCTGAATAAGCTGATTGCCATTTAATTTGCGTGGCTGTACCCCCCCAGCGGCCGGGGTAAGCCACCAAAATAAGCAAACAAAAATAGATTTAGCCTAGTGTCCAACAGGTGGGTACTGTTTGTCCACCAAATTTGATTTAGTGTTTTAAAAAATGAAGA
>JBFRWC010000237.1:0-4419 GCA_051439365.1 Leptolyngbyaceae cyanobacterium | reverse complement strand
TGCCTAAGTCCGGTGCCAAAACTACAGCGAAGGAAATGAGTTGGTGGGATGCCCTAGTAGGTGGTATTGCTCAGGGTATTGCGGTCATGCCCGGAATCTCTCGCTCTGGGTCAACAATTTCAGCCATGCTCTGGCGGGGAGCCTCTTCGGACCTTGCGCCCCGTTTTTCATTTCTGATGTACTTAATCGTATCCTTTGGGGTCAGCCTGCTAGGAATCACAGACGCGATTGAGGAAGGACTTGCGATCGGTCCTCTCATCGGTATGACCGTTGCGTCATTTATCACGGGCTACCTATCATTGCTCTGGCTCTTTTCGCTGTTAAAAAAAGGTCAGTTCAAATGGTTTGCTCCTTACCTTTGGTTTGTGGCGGCAGTGACGTTGGTGAGAGTTTTTGCCAGCGGCAGTTAGTTAGTTTGGAGCCAGAGGCTCCAGATTGGTACCCAGCCAGAGGCTGGGCACTAGGGTTGTCTGAGTGGCTCAGGAATCAGGTGGAGGCCGTAACTCAAACCCCCGGTTTCTTGGGGAAATCGGGGGCCTATTGATCTAGGCAGAAGCGGCATCTCGTGCTTTTTCGGCTTCATCGGGATGAATGCCCAAGCGGGTCAGGTTGATGCGGCCCTTGCTGTCGATCTCCCGGATCTTGACAATCACCTCATCACCCAAACCAACTTCGTCCTCCACTTTGCCCACCCGATAATCGGCCAACTGGGAAATGTGGATCATGCCTTCTTTTCCGGGCAAAAACTCTACAAATGCGCCAATTTGGATAATTCGGGTGACTTTGCCCAGGTAAACATCGCCAGCGGTTAGCTTTTTGGTCATTCCTTCAATGATAGCCTTTGCTTTCTTTGCTTGGATGCTATCCAAAGAGGAAACCGTCACAAAGCCACTGTCTTCGATATCAACCTTGGCTCCCGTCTGCTCGGTAATTCCCTTAATGGTCTTACCACCAGGACCAATCACCATACCGATAAGGTCGGGGTCAATCTTTAAGGTGAGCAATCGGGGGGCAAAGGGCGACATTTCCTCACGGGGCTTGTCAATGGTGGCCAACATTTTTTCCAGAATGTGAATCCGGGCAGGTCTAGCTTGGTTGATGGCTTCGGCAATGGTTTTCATGGATAATCCGGTGATTTTCATGTCCATCTGGAGGGCCGTGATGCCGCTCTCAGTTCCAGCGACCTTAAAGTCCATATCCCCAAGAAAGTCCTCAATCCCTTGAATGTCCGTGAGAATCCGCACTTCTTCCCCTTCTTTAATCAACCCCATCGCGGCACCGCTGACGGGCTTGGCGATTGGGACTCCGGCATCCATCAGAGCCAACGTGGAGCCGCAAACCGATCCCATTGAGGTGGAGCCGTTAGAAGACAGAACCTCTGAGACCACTCGCATGACGTAGGGAAACTCTTCTTTAGTCGGGAGTACGGGAATCAAGGCTCGTTCCGCGAGGGCACCGTGACCAATTTCTCGCCGACCGGGCGATCGCATCGGCCTAGTTTCACCCACGGAATAGGGCGGAAAGTTGTAGTGGTGCATGTAGCGTTTGGAGTCGTCGGGATGAAGATCATCCATTTCCTGGGCATCACCGGATGTTCCCAACGTCACCACCGACATCACCTGAGTTAGCCCTCGCTGGAATAATCCCGTGCCATGAATCCGGGGAGAAAGGATACCCGTGGCGCATTTAATTGGACGCACCTCATCCAGCTTGCGACCGTCCACCCGGACCCCATCTTCCACAATCTGACTGCGCATCAGCTTTTTCGTGAGGGATTTGAAAGAATTGCCGAGGACTTTGGAGTTTGCCGCGATCGCCACCCGGACCTCATCATCTTCCGAACGCTGCTCCAACTCTGCCACAGCCTCAGCTTTCACTTCATCTAGCTTGGCATCCCGCGCTGTTTTATCCAGGTCAAACTGGGTGAGGATGGTTTTAATGCCGCTGGTGCAGCGATCGCTCAAAAATTCTTCAACTGCTGTATTGGGGGTTGGGGGTTCTAGGGTAACTCGCTCAATCCCCAAGTCTTCCATGACTTGTAACTGCCCCCTGATCAGTTCCTGCACGACCTCATAGCCGAAGTCGATGGCCTCAATGATATCCTGCTCCGGCAGTTGGTTGGCTCCGGCTTCCACCATAATCACGCCGTTGGGTGATCCGGCCACCACGAGATCGAGATCACCTGTTTCAATCTCAGTATAGGTGGGATTGATAATAAAGTCATCGCCCACCAAGCCCACGCGCACCGCTGCCATCGGGCCATAAAACGGAATCTTGGCCAGTAACGTCGCCACAGATGCTCCCGTTACCGCCAAAATATCCGGGGGAACTCGCTCATCCATCGAGATGGTGGTAGCCACAATTTGAATATCGTCCCGGATCCAATTGGGAAAGAGGGGGCGGAGGGGACGGTCAATCAAGCGACTAGTCAACACCGCTTTTTCGGGAGGTCGCCCTTCCCGGCGTAAGAATCCTCCCGGAATCCGACCTGCAGCATACAGCCGTTCCTCGTAGTCCACGAGGAGAGGAAGGAAATCAATGCCTTCCCGTCCCCCTGCACGGGTAGCAGTGATAGAAACAATCGTATCTTCTGACTGAATCAACACTGCTCCACCTGCTTGGGGAGCCAACAATCCTAACCGAAGGCGAATATCCCGCCCATCTGCGGATATCACCTTCTCTACTTCTTCAAACATGAAGCGATACTTCCTCTATGCTATCCTTTTGTTTTCTCTGTGGCGATCCTAGCACTGATGCTTATCCTGTGGCGTTGATAAATCTAGAATATTATTGAGAAACAATGAGTGATGCACAGGACTTCCATCAGCAAAAAGGGTGGCGCGATCGCACCACCCTCATCTCTAACCTCATTGATAAAGTGATGGAAGTCGGAACCTCAACTTTTCCAAACCCTGAGACTCAGTGATTAGAAGAGTTGAGGGTTATCAAGCCGACTCAAACAAACTAGAACTTCGTTTTGCCACCCGCCCAACTAGCGGGGTTAATCACGGGTTGCATCAAAATGTGACCCGCAATATCTGCTAGATCTTTCTCTGACAAGTTCCGCATTTTGGGAAACAGATCCGCTGATCGAGTTGCTGGGTGAAGTTCGGTCAGGTCAATCAGACCGTCATAGGTCGTGGGATACTTCATGAAGTCTACCAGTGATTCAACGTTGTTCCGAGGAGGATAGGCAAACTCTAATGCCTGGGCACTTAGGTTGACATTAGGATTCGTCTTGGTCCCACCAACTAAGTGGCAGATAGCACAGGTGTCGTTAAATTTTTTCTTGCCATTAGCCGCTTGTTCCAGGGTCAGGGTCACAGTGTCGCCCCCCTCATTTAGCTTGACAGTACGTGTTTCCACACTCAGCTCAAGCGCCGTTGCACTCTGGATAAACACTTGAAATACAAACGTGGCTGCGATCGCCACCAATAAAATAGACCGTTTCAGCATGGTTCTCCCTAAACAGTAATCGCTCAGTAGTCGAACAGGCAGCCTGGGTAACGCTAACCTTCCATTCAATATCATGCCACTGACTGGGCGCTTGCCAACGACTAAATCTGAGAGATAGTCACCTCTGTTTACATTTCGACACAAATAGACGACGATAATAACAAACTTTTACACCATTTAGTATTAAGCTGATTGCCATTTAATTTGCATGGCTGAACCCTGCCAGCGGCGGGGTTCAGCCACCAAAATACGCAAACTAAAATAGTTTTAGCTTAGTAAGTATGGGTAAGCGTAAGCAAGCGGATCTCACGGGGAGAAACTCGATGGAATTAAAGGTGGGGGCGATCGCGCCTGAATTTAGTCTGCCTGACGGGAATGGCAACAGGGTCAATCTGGCCGACTACCGGGGACAATATGTGGTGCTGTACTTTTATCCCCGTGACAACACGCCGGGATGTACCAAAGAAGCCTGTGGGTTTCGGGATGCTTACGATGACTACACCGCTAACCAGGTAGTGGTTCTGGGGGTTAGCACGGATGATGCGAAAGCTCACACCAAATTTGCCACCAAGCACAACTTGCCGTTTCCACTACTGACTGACGCGGATGGAGCGGTGTGTACCCAATACGAAAGCTATGGCCCTAAAAAATTCATGGGCAAGGAATACGTGGGCATTACCCGCCGCACGTTTATCATTGACCCGAATGGCAACATCGCTAAAATCTATCCCAAGGTGAAGCCGGAACCCCATGCTCAAGAGGTGTTGGCAGACCTGGCTGAGTTGATCCACTGATTGACTGACACAACTGCCTAAAACCTTGGCCCTGCCTTGGGTTCTACCGTGTACACACAAGTCGAACCACCCCCTCTAACTCCCCCTTGCAAAGGGGGAGGACCGGAGTTTCCCCCCTTTGCAAGGGGGGACTAAGGGGGGTAAAGCCGAGTTTTGGACTTCAAAATGA
>JBFRWC010000236.1:0-5935 GCA_051439365.1 Leptolyngbyaceae cyanobacterium | reverse complement strand
CCACTCCCCCACTCCCCCACTCCCCATCCCCCTAATCACCGTCGCCTTCGCCACCTTCCTCCTCGTCATCCGTGCCAACGTTGCTGCCAATGTTACCTGGAGTCAGCTAGGGCTGGCCATCGGCCTCTGTGGTTGGGTGATTAGCTGGATTTCTCGCACCCATGAGAACCAAGAGTTGTGGATGAAAAGTGGGGCCACATTATTGATTCTGGGTTGGTTAGCCCCTTTGGGGACTGCCCCACCGTGGCAATCGTTGATGGTCAGTGGGCTAGGGCTGTGGATGGTGGGCGATCGCTTCCGCCGTTCTTGGACTCGTAATGACCTGACGCTCTTATTTATCATTGGGTTGCAAAGCCTGTGGCTGGTGCAGCGCATCGTTCCGGGCCGATTGCGCCAAATCTTACTGGACTGGTGCATCCAGGTATCGGGGGATCAGGGAATGCCCGTGGCTATTTGGAGCTTGACTGTTTTCCCCTACGTCCTGCTCACGTTGGCAGTGGCCACCTATTTACACCGACAAGATCAATTTTCCTTGGGTCGTTGGGCGGATTGGTTGGCTCTGTGGCTGGGGGTGTGCTTGATGACCGTGAGTTTGCTCAATCCAGTAACGCGATCGCTCAATATCACGATATCTACCCTCACCCTCGCCTGGGTCTTTCGCCATCGGCAGATTATCCGACCGGGGTATCTGCACCTGTTTCATGGCTTGGCGATCGCGGCTCTTCTATCTTGGATCAACACGATTTTCCCCACGTTAACTTCGCTTCAGTGGGCCTTGATTCTGACTGGGTTGGCGATCGCCGAGTGGTTGTTGCATCTCCGGTTAAAGAATGAGGTGCTAGCCAAAAGTGTCTGGTATGGCGGCTTGGGCTTGGGCGCGATCGCCTATCCCCTATTTGCCCTCACCCCCGCTCATTCTGGGTGTGCGGCTTGGTTTGCCTTACCCACCGCCATGATTGCAGTTGGGCAGCGCAGTTCCCGGCTGTCGGCTCCCCTGGCAGGCTGGTTGGCAGTCTTCGCAGTTTTCCTGGGCCAAACCTTTATTATTTTGGCTCCCAGCCCTGAGCAAGCTTGGGGATTGGGGGGATGTGCCGTACTGATGCTGTGGGCCACGGGATTAACTCGTTCCATTGGGTCCGCAGGATTAGGCGTGGGATTTGCGGTTCTAACCAGTTGGCTGTTGCCCTATCAGCTAGGCTGGTTGGCTGATACACCGTTGTTCTACTGGATCATGGCTACGCCTGCCCTGTTGTGGCTGGGGTGGACTCCCTTACAATCTCGGTCATCCCCTCTAGTCCGGCTCTACACCCGTGCCCTGAATGGCTGGGCGATCGCCCTCAGCGGCTTGTTCATGATCGGGTTCATCCTCTATACCCTCGTCTTGTACAGCTATCCTGTGATCCTGAGCGGCGGCTGGGAGAATGGGATCGGCTACACCTTGCTCGTAACCGGGGCGATCGCCTATCGGTTTCTCTGGCATCCCACTCACCTAGGCTTGTGGGGGTTGGCCACAGGTTTAGCTGTGCTCACAGCCCAAGGCATCATGGCCTTCTATCCCTTACTGCCTCACGCTGTCACCTTGCAGCTACCCATTCCCCATCCCTTAACTCCCAATCTCGGCTTAGCCTTGCTGGGCTGGGGACTGGTATTTTTAGTGGTGAAACCCCTCATTCCTGAGCGATTTTCCTTGGACCCTAGTCGCCATCTGATTTCACTCCTCTATGGGATATTAGGAAGTGTCCTCATCTTAGCCAAGTTCAACAGCACTTCTCTCACCCCTCCTATTACCGATTTAGCCCCCCTGTGGTACCCCACTGCTGCCATCCTCGTCCTATGGGGAATGCGATGGTGGTCCGGGAAGCAGTCCGCCTACCGCTGGTTCGCCGTTACTACGGATGGAGCCGCTATTGGCCTGATCACCCTCAACGGGGTAATTGTGCTGGATGCGATCGCTTGGTGGTATGTGGACGAAGCCGTGCCCACCCCTACCTTAATTTCCTTTGGGGGATTGATGCTGTTGCTGCTGGGCGCGATCGCCTTCCGTCAACGGCAGCAGTCTACCGAAGTAGGAACCATCGGACTCGCAGCCACCGTTGGCTTACTGGTGGCCGGGGTCATTCCCTGGCTGGGTGGGGGACGAATGGACTTGGCGATCGCCCTGCTCATTCTTGGCCTGTTGACTCAACTTCTAGGAGACTGGCTTGTCCGACAATGGCATCGCCCCTACCGCCTCAGTTTTCACCTCATTCCCCTCGCCTATGGCAGTATCGGTTGGCTCTTGTCCCAAGTGGACTTCACGGCTACCACCGGAGTCTACACCTTGGCGGTATCTCTCATCGGCATTGGGGTGGGTCGTCGCCAATTGAATTTCAAACCCCTCACTGTTTTTTCCCTAGCAGGCACATCCCTCGCCGCCTATCAACTCCTGTTCTACCAAATGCAACAGGCCAGCGGTGGCCAAGCTGGAGACGGCATGATGCTGCTAGGAGGATTGGCGATCGCCCTTGCGATTGTTTACGTCGTCACCACCCTGGAACGTCTAGGGAGCGGATTCCGGGCCTATCTCTGCCTCACCACCTCAGAACTAGCGGCCCTCGGTCACCTCCACTGGTTCCTGAGTAACGGATTTTTGTTCCTTGCCCTCTTCCTACCTCGCAGTCCCACTGGACACACCCTTGGCATCGCCCTCTTTGCCGGACTGGCCACCTACGCCCTCACCCTCGGCAACACCCATTTCCACTTTCTCACCCATCCCCCCGACCATCCCCCCACCCATCGCGCTTGGACTACCCTCGGTCTCCTCGAACTCCTGGCCACGATTGCCTATGGCACCTACCAACTCGCCCCCCATGCCGTAGTTTGGGGCCATTGGCTGGGAGCGATCGCCACCCTCACTGCGGTCGGGTTGAAACTCTTTCCTTGGGAACCCTGGGGCTGGTGCCCCCGTCCCGGCCATCGGACTGCATCGGTCCTGCCCATTGGCACGTTGCTCCTCAGTGCCTGGGCCACTAATATTCCCAGTATCTTGCTCGTTGCCGCCTTCTACGCTTGGTTCGCCTATCAGACCGATCGCATTCGTCTCAGCTACCTTAGCGTATTCTGCATCGGCTGGGCGGTTCTTTGGTTCTTGCAACGGCAACAGTGGGAACAGGTGATTTGGATGGCCCTCGATATTGGCGGCGCGGTGCTCTACGTGATTCAAGTTGACCCCCAATTGCGATCGCCCGACCAACGCAACATCCGCCACAATCTTCGCCTGATTACCACAGGGATCATCGGCTACGTCAGTGTCGCCGAATCCTTGAACAATCCCTGGATAGGCATTTTTACCCTGGTATTGAGTCTGGGTCTCCTACTCGCTGGCATTGGCCTTCGTACCCGTGCCTATCTCTATGTTGGTACTGGAACCCTATTGTTCGAGGTGTTGCGCTACACCCGCCGCTTTATCGGCCAGCACCCCCTCCAAATTTGGGCAGTCGGCATCATTCTGGGGCTGGGCTTTATCTGGGTCGCCGCCACCTTTGAAGCTCGTCGCAATCAAGTCAATGCCATGCTGAGCTATTGGCGCACGGAACTAGACTCTTGGGAATAAGTTACACTAGCCCTGGGTGTACCATACCAGCTAGCTGACAATGAGATAGGCCGTTACACTTCAGATGAGTAATGGCTTCGGTGTAACTACCAGGATCAGACAATCGCCGGGTGCTTCTTGCGCAGATATCAGTTTTTCTACGGGTAAGGATTGCGTAATTCTCAGGGTGTGACCCGGCCTAAACCTGTTCAAAAATTTACTTATGCAGTTCAAATTGTGTGTGTTCCTGGGCAACCGCTTTTAACCTGAACGAACAACACACGTTTTGCGATGATTGTGCCAAAACCTTTAGGACCAGAGTGAGCTATGAATAACGGACACCGACCGCCTGCACCACCGATGCCGATGAATCGAATGCCACCGCCACCACCGGGGCGTTCAGCAGGTGCCAGTGCTTCAACAACTCAGGCAATGGCAACCTCCATGGAGACGGTTGTCAGACCCCCCGCTAATGGGGGGATGAAAACGTCTGCGGCCCCGCCACCGCCGATGCCTGCTAGAGCTGCCGCCAAACCTCCCAGTACGCCTCCACCTGTGGGTCGGCCTCCTGCCACGCCAGCAGCACCTAGTGGGGGGCGATTTAAGCGAGCACCCGGTGCGCCTAGCTTGCAAGAGATCGTTGTTTATGCTAACGAAGAGGGCTACTCTGATATTCACTTGGGGGTAGGAGAAATTCCTCGGTTTCGCGATCGCGGTGAAATCCAGCCCACCGAATGGCCCGTCACCGACAAAGACACTTTCATGAGTTGGCTGATGGAAGTGTTAACAGACCAAGAAATTCAGCAGTTTCAGGACACCCTGGACTTTGACGGAGCCGCTGACTACCCCTTTGCCCGTATCCGGATCAATATTTTTGATTCAATGCTGGGACCATCGATGGTCCTGCGTTTGATCCCCAAAAAGATCCTGACGATGGAGCAACTGAAATCTCCCGCTGTCTTCAAAGATATTTGCCATTACCACAAAGGCTTAATCTTGATTACTGGACCTACGGGTTCTGGTAAATCCACCACAATGGCGGCAATGATCGACTATATGAATCGGGAGATGCCCAAACACATCATCACCATTGAAGACCCGATTGAATTTGTCCACACTAGCCGCAAATCCTTGATCAAGCACCGGGAAGTGGGTCAGCATACCAAGAAGTTTGCCAATGCGCTGAAAGCTGCACTCCGGGAAGATCCAGACTTGATTCTGGTGGGGGAAATGCGGGACAAAGAAACCGTCAACATTGCCTTGAAAGCGGCTCAAACCGGTCACTTGGTCATGGGAACCCTGCACACCAACAGTGCGGTGAAGACCATTGAACGGGTACTCAACCTGTTTGAGCCAGAGCAGCAACCCCCCATGCGGACTGCGTTGGCGGAATCTCTCGTGGCGGTCATCGCTCAGGGCTTATGCCGGACAACCGATGGCAAACGGGCGGCCTATCACGATATTATGATCAACAGTGATGCGATCAAAGACTACATTCATCGAGGTGATTTGGACAAGATTCAAGAACTGATCCCGAAATGTGGATTTGATGGCATGTGTACCATGAATCAGTCGCTTTATGCACTATATGAAGCGGGGCGTATTACTGAGGAGACGGCTCTAGAGCAATCGCCAACGCCCAATGAGATGGCCCAAATGCTGCGTGGGCGAGTCTAGGCTTAGTGGCATAATAGGCGTGACAGTTTCCCACGATCAACCCGTGAATCAAGTATCACCCACTCCTCCTCCAGATGTGTTTAAGGGCATTGCTCTGTTCACCCCTGGAGGAGATTTAATTTATTGCATCGATCCCCAAAAGCATCGCCGCTGGCATTTGCAACTGTGTACAGCGTTGCAGGATTTAATTGGCTTACCGGAGATCCCCCATTTTTTGGTGCCCTGTTATACGGCGACGGTGGATCGGTGGTGGGATGTTCGGACCCAAACGTTGCAAACGGTGGCAGAAGCCTCACCGCGTCTGATGCGATATGAGCCGTTACTGAATGTGGTGTTTGGGTTATCGCAGATCCAGTGGTCCTACATTCCTTGTTCCAATGAGTTATGCGATCCAGCCTTGTTGGAAACCCACCAGAGCCAATTTCCTCAACTCTGGCTCAATCATAACCTTGTGGTTCCACTCAATCGGCTTAAAGGTAGCTATAGCAAGGACTTGAGCGATCGCCCACTACCAGAAGACGAGCCCACTCAAGACCCACCATCGGGCCTAGTGCTGCGTCTCTTTGTATCAGGCTATGGTGCAGCCACGGAAATCATCCTGCAAAAGCTGCATCAGATTCTAGAAACGAACTTACAGGAACCCTACACCCTCAGAGTCATAGACGTTTACCGCAACCCAGATCAAGC
>JBFRWC010000235.1:0-12980 GCA_051439365.1 Leptolyngbyaceae cyanobacterium | reverse complement strand
GGGGGGGGGGTGGGGGGGTGGGTGTTTTATTTTTGTGGGTGGTTTTGTTTTTGTTGCGTGTTTATTTTGTTGGCTTTTTTTTGGGGGGGGCCCCCCCCGGGGGGGGGGGGGGCCCCCCCACCAAAATACGCAAACTAAGATAGTTTTAGCTTATTCTGGGTCTAGGAATTTTGGGACAAGGGTGAAGGGAATGGCACTCGACGATGATCAGGCAATCAGTGATCAGGTAATCAGTGATCAGGCAATCAGTGATCAAACAATCGACGATCAAGCAATGCCTGCTGAATTTTGGGTCGGAGTAGAGCAATTTAACCAGGGTGAGTTTTATGCTTGCCACGACACCTTGGAAGAGATTTGGATGGAGGCCATGGAACCCCACCGCACCTTTTATCAAGGGATTTTACAAATTGCAGTGGGACTATATCACCTAGGCAATCACAACTGGCAAGGATGTGTCACCTTGCTAGGAGAAGGAACTCGACGGTTACAGCCTTACCAACCTGACTATGGGGCGATCGCTGTCACCCCCTTTTTAGAAGAGGCGCAAACATTGTTGCACCAGTTACAGCAAGCTGGACCGGAGTCTGTAGAAGCGATCGCTCAACATGTTTATGCTCACTATCCGGAAACCACTGCATCTCTCGAATCTGTCACTTCCACTGCCGACTCCACAGTCGGTTCCCCCCCAGCAAAGGCATCCCAAACAGGCGTGCCACAGGGAGAAGTGCCACAGGGAGAATGGCGATCGCCCCAACTCACCCGTATCATCAACCCAGGGGACGCGATCGCAACCTAGAGCAATCATTTTTCCCCGCCCCAAGGACTCAATCATGTGGAGAAAACCAGGCAAAATTGTTATGCTTAGATGACTCTATCTTAAGTTTTATTTGTAGGCTACATAGCCGATTGATCCATGTTGTTCCAACCATCCGGTTATTCAATCAATATCAGCGTATAGTAGTCCTCATAACTCTCCTAGCCCAACTTCCCTAGCTCAAGATCCATGAATTGCCTAAAGCACTGGAGCCTGCTTCTGCCCATGACCAAGCATCATTCTGTTCGTTCCCAACGCCGATTCTCCCTTCTAATCGGTGGTTTGATGGGGGGAATCGCGCTGGTGACAACATTAACCTCCATTTTATCCCGGCAGGCGACAGCAGAGGATCTAGTCGTGCCCGGTCAGCCTATGACACTGCTAGCGGATGTTCAGGAAGCGAATGCCGTCACAGGAGTCGTCACAGCACGGGGCAATGTACAGATCTTCTACCCCGCTCGTAATATGCAAGCAACCGCCGTTCAAGCCCAGTACTATAGCCGTGAACGCCGCATCGTTCTGAACGGTGATGTATTCATTTTGCAGGACGGCAACAGCATCCAAGGTGAGGTCATTACCTATCTCATTGATGAAGGCCGATTTGTTGCCCTACCGAATGAGGGCGATCAAGTGCAGTCAGTCTATTTGGTAGAAGACGATGAGCCAACGGCCAACGGAGCAGTAAATCAGCCAGGGCAGATCTTCAACCCCAAACCTGAATTTAAGACTCCCATTAGCCCCTAAGGTTGGCCCCTAAAAATTTGGCCTCTTCCTAACGGGCCATAGACATACCCGGAAGGTGTTGCTTCAGGACATCAATCCGAGAACAGTGCCAGTAGTCAATATGGGAAACAATCAGATTATCCTGATTGAGTAGCAGTTCACTCCAGCCGCTGATACTGATGCGGGGCTGCCACGGTACAGGAGTCGTCCAACTCAAAGTCCAATCTGTGCGAATCTGGCGATCGCGTTGCTGGATATCGTGTAGTTCGAGGCGAGGGTGAGTAAACCACTGGTCAATAAAGCCGATCATGGTGCGGTAGCGCTCCTGCCCCCGAAACTCATTCATCGGGTCTTTGAAATAAACATTCTCGGCATAGAGCGAAAACGTTTGGTCCTTGGGAAAATTTTGATAATCGCGTTTTAGAGCTTCGATTACATCGTTCATCGCTACCATCCTCTTACCCTCCCACAAGGCACCTACTTTGTACGCCACGTATTCTAAGAAGACTCGAGAAGACTTGGCGACCTTGATCCAGAATAGCGGCTCAGTGAGGGAGAATTCTCAACATAAAACATTGAGAATTGTATACTTTCTTAAAGCTAAGGCATTTACCGCGAAATAGATAGTAACCTTGTGTGGCAACCGACAGTAAAAAAGCCATGAGTACATGGGCCACTTGACTCACAGTTGTTAAAGAAGTCGCAAAGTCGGTTGGACCCTTTTGCTGAGGTGCTTTTACCCTAGTCATCTCCTGTATAGATGGCTCACTTGTCTTTCCTGCTTCATGTCTGGCCCATTAGAGCGGCTTTATGGTTTTTTCGCTGAGCGGTCCTTTTGTCGGAAGCCGTATGTCACTTGTACAGGTTTATGTCTGGGCTTTGGTAGCGCTGATAATCTGGATCAAGTGTGCGTGGACGCTATCCCCCGATTGGTTTTGGTAGCCTGGGGAAGACTAAATGATATCGCCGAAATGTAGGCTTAGTCACGGATACACGCATTACTTAAGCCCAGTCATAAACGTTAGAAGTGTATTATATTTCGGCACTTGACTTTGCCTAGTTCTACGACTTGACCCCAAAGAACTAGGTGAAGTTTGTTGTTGTTACGTTTGAAATAAAATGCAAGCATCCTCTTTTAATCTAAGCCAGCGACCTGCATACCAGGACTATGGTTCTGAACCCTTGAAGGTGAGAGAGACCGATCAGTATCGTGTTGAATATGTCAAAAGTTTTGTGGAGAAATGGGATGAATTAGTTGGCTGGGATTTACGAACTCAAACAGAAGGAAACTTCTTTATTGATATCTTGCGGGAACATGGGGCGAAGCGGGTTCTGGATGTGTCTACAGGCACTGGTTTTCATTCCATTCGGCTGCTTCAGGCTGGGTTTGATGTCGTTAGCGCCGATGGTAGTGCCGAAATGCTGGCCAAGGCGTTTCAAAACGGTTGTCAGTACGGCCTGATTTTGAGAACCGTTCAGGCGGACTGGCGTTGTCTGGGACGCGATATCCATGAAAAGTTTGATGCCGTCATTTGTTTGGGCAACTCGTTTACCCATTTGTTTGAGGAAAGCGATCGCCGCAAAGCCTTGGCAGAATTCTATTCAGTCCTCAACTATGATGGAATTCTGATTCTTGATCAGCGCAACTATGACTCTATTTTAGAACAAGGGTTCTCATCCAAGCACATTTACTACTACTGTGGGGATAATGTGAAGGCTGAACCTGAGCACATTGATGATGGCCTTGCTCGGTTCCGCTATGAGTTTCCCGATCGCTCCGTTTATCACCTCAATATGTTTCCTTTGCGTAAGGACTATACCCGTCGCCTGATGAAGGAAGTCGGCTTTGTGAGCACCCGGACCTATGGTGACTTCCAGGAAACCTATCACCACGAAGAGCAGGACTTCTTCATTCATGTCGCCAATAAATTAACTGAGGCAGACCAGCAGAAGAGACGTGACCTGATGAATTCAGGCAGTACGGTCAAAATTGCCAAAGACTATTACAATAGCCAGAGTGCAGATGCCTTTTACGCCCATGTTTGGGGTGGAGAAGACATTCATATTGGCGTTTATGACCGACCTGGTATCTCAATTACTGAAGCCAGTCGGAATACGGTCGAAAAAATTGCCTCATTACTGAATATTTCGCCAGAGCATCGTGTTCTAGATATCGGTGCCGGGTATGGTGGGGCAGCTCGCTATTTAGCCAAAGAGTTTGGTTGCTCTGTTACCTGTCTTAACCTGAGTGATGCCCAGAACGAGCGCAACAAAGCCCTGACCCAAGAACAAGGATTAGACAATAAGATCAAGATTATCAGTGGAAACTTTGAGGACATCCCTGAAGAGGATGAGTCCTTTGATATTATCTGGTCACAAGATGCGATTTTGCACAGTGGTAACCGGGTCCGAGTTTTTCGGGAAGTAGAGCGTGTGCTTAAGCCGGGTGGAGAGTTCATCTTCACTGACCCAATGCAATATGACGACTGTCTACCAGGTGAATTGCAGGCTGTCCTTGATCGGATTCACTTAGATTCAATGGGGTCTTTAGGATTCTATCGTAAGGCGGCTGAGTCGATGGGGTTGGATGAAGTTCAGGTTGTAGACTTGTCCAAACAGTTGATTAACCATTACAGCGCTGTACTTGAAGCACTGAATCAGAACTATGACAGTCTCAAAGAGTTAAGCGGAGAAGATTATTTGGAGCGGATGAAAGTAGGTTTAAACCACTGGATTGATGCGGGCAAATCAAATAAGCTTGTTTGGGGCATTCTGCACTTCCGGAAGCATTTCCATCATCATGCTTGAGTACCTCTCTAGGGCTTGATGTGATTGGTCCAGCCTATCTGAAGTCATCTTCAAGATAAATAAAGCAGTTCCAAGGTTTTACAAAAACCTTGGAACTTGATACTAAGGAATGAGAATTCAATAAGATATAAAAGCTCTTGTGCGGAGCTACGCCACACTCCCTCAAAAAACTTATTTTTTTAATCTTTGATAGTAAGGAGAAGGAAATAGACCATGATTAAGTTAGTGATGTGCCTAAAGAGAAATCCCATACTATCTCGTGAGGAATTCCAAGATTACTGGAAGAATCATCACGCTCCTCTATTTATGAGAAATGCTCACATCATGCGAACCAAAAAATATGTCCAATCTCATACGATCACAAGCCCACTCAACGAAGGGATGAAGGCATCGCGGGGAATGATGGATGAATATGACGGAGTAGCAGAGGTCTGGTTTGAGTCAGAGTTAGAGTTAATGGAGGTGATGGGCACAGAAGAGATGTCTAACCTGGGGCAAGTGCTGATGGAAGATGAGCAAACGTTCATTGACCATCGTGCCTCTTGTGCTTTTATTGTTAACGAAATAGAATTTTGAACCGCCGAATAAGCACGACATTGAACACCTTGACTCTTCAGGGCTGGGTATGAGGTGGCATGGATTCATGGAACGAAAGCGATCGCTTTGCTGTTTAAGTCTTAGTTTCTGATTCCAAATGGGTATAACGCATAAATAGGGTGCATCTTTCGCATGTGAAGGAATAAAAGTGTAGCTGATTTATCAAAAACCATGATAATTTCTTATCTATTATCAACGCTGTGCAGCCCAGTAACGTGTTGTCAGCGTCTCTCCCATGCGATTTGAAAGCATTGTTTGGTGGGCGATCGCAGTATTCTATCGATCAACCTTGTGACCGTGAGTGCCTGCAATCATGAGTCATGGCGATCGCCCACCTATCATAGGTGCCAGCTAGCTGTGAGATGGGATACATCAGCGAGTTGCACTTCATTCCATATCCTGTTCTCCTAGGATTATTAAACCATAATGACTATGTTCCATCCTCCCGACATGCCGCCCAGATCCGATGAGCCTGGGGCCGATCCGCTCCATTTCCCTGCCACTGTTCCTTACTGGAAAATGTTAGTCTCGGCGAGTTTAGTCGGCGTTGTGGGCGGCATTGTGGCAACGGTGTACTATTTCGTCTTGGAACATTGCATGGAATGGGTCTGGCATGAAGGCCGAACCCACCTTACATCCCTATTCCCTGCGTGGCTGCCAGAGTGGCACTATACCTGGATTGTGGCCACAGTTGGCGGTTTGGGGGTCGGTCTCTGCCTCTACTTTTTGGGTCAACCGGGAGAGATGGCCATTGTGATTGACAAGGTCCACGATGCCGGACGATTGGAGCCGGGGCAAACACCAGGAATGGTAGCAACTTCGCTGGTCTCCATTACTGCTGGTGGAAGCTTGGGACCAGAAGCTCCCTTGGTACAAATTAATGGCAGCACGGGCAGTTGGATTGCTGACAAATTGAGATTGAATGTAGCCGCCACTCGCATCATGACCTTTTGTGGGATGGGGGCTGCCCTCGCTGCGTTTTTTGGCGATCCCATTGGGGGACCATTATTTGCCTTGGAAATTCCTCACCGCCGGGGGATTGAATACTATGAAGCCATCATTCCGGCCGCGATCGCGGGGATCTTTAGTTTCGGGGTATTCCGTTTTGGCACTGGCTTAGAGGTGGGAGGAATCTATCATTTTGATCTGTTTGAAGCAGTCCCAACGTTGAGTTGGGTTCACCTGCTGGAAGGCGCGGCCCTGGGATTAGTCGGCGGTTTGGCTGGTATTTTGTTCATCAGTATT
The DNA here is from genome assembly GCA_051439365.1 of Leptolyngbyaceae cyanobacterium. Lineage (GTDB taxonomy): Bacteria > Cyanobacteriota > Cyanobacteriia > CAKZMO01 > CAKZMO01 > JAAHGY01. The sequence continues at coordinate 6,793 of JBFRWC010000235.1, read as the reverse complement.
TTTCGGTTTGTAAAGTGGCTGATTCGTCACATCGAGCATCAAACGATTTGGCTAGCTATTCTCGGTGGTTTGGGCATTGGCTGGATTGCCGTATTGTTTCCCCAAACCCTTTTCTTCAGTGAACAGCAAATTGAAACCCAGTTGATTGAGCCTGCGGCGAGTCTCACCGTGTTGATGCTGCTGGGCATTTGCTTGGCCAAGATGGTGGCGATCGCCTTCACGATTCATGGCGGTTTCCGAGGTGGCTTTATTTTTCCCCTCTTTTTCACCGGGGCTAGTTTGGGGTTGGCGATCGCCTACGGTGTGCCCCATGTTCATCCCACCATCGCGATGCTGTGCTGTATGGCCGCGATCAATGTGGCTATTACCAAAACCCCAGTCAGCACCTCCATTATTTTGACCGTACTATCCGATACCTCAATTTTGCCCATCATTGCGATCGCCAGCTTCACCAGCTTTTTGCTCACCAGCAACATTGGCCTGCTCAAAACCCAGCGGTCACGGGCACAAGACACCATCTCTGGGGTGTCCTCCTTACTCGTTGGCCCAGAGACCCCGATAGCAACCTCATCCAGAGAGACCACAATGGTTTAGTGGCATCCCGGATGATGGCTTGACAATGATTGAGATGGGAGTGGGAGCGATCGCCCAGAGGAAAAATGGCAGTGTGAGTTTCAGGGAAGGGGGCGATCGCCATCACTTAAATCGCCATCACTTAACTTGATGCACAGTTGGTTGTGACATGCGGGGCCTATACTGCAATGTTGAATAGGGCAGACCCTTCCTATGCTGGAAAGCATATACTGTGGATGAGATGCCAGGGAGGAAACGGAATGAAAACGCTGCAATTTGGGAATGGGGATCAGATGCCGATCTTGGGTCTGGGAACCTGGAAATCGCAACCTGGTGAAGTCTATGAGGCCGTAAAAGAAGCCATTCGGGCAGGCTATCGACACATCGACTGTGCCCACATCTACGGGAATGAGGCGGAAGTGGGACGAGCGATCGCCGAATCCATCGCATCCGGCACTGTTACCCGTGACCAACTGTGGATCACCTCAAAGCTGTGGAATGATTCCCACGCCCCTGAGGACGTAGCTCCTGCCCTGGACACGACGCTGACCAATCTTCAGCTAGACTACCTGTATTTGTACCTGATTCACTGGCCTGTGTGCATCAAAAAGGGCGAGGGGTTTCCGCTAAATGCTGATAAATTGGTCTCTTTGGAAGAGGTGCCCATTGCCACAACCTGGGCCGCGATGGAAACCCTGGTGGATCAGGGCCAATGTCGTCATATTGGGGTGTCCAACTTTAGTCAGGCCAAGGTGGCAGCACTGCTACAATCTGCCCGGATCAAACCGGAAATGAACCAGGTGGAGCGCCATCCTTATTTGCAACAGCCTGAATTATTGGAGTTTTGTCAGAGCAATGGGGTGCATGTAACCGCGTACTCGCCTCTCGGCTCGCCTGATCGTCCTGCGGGATTGAAAGCAGAGGACGAGCCAGTGTTGATGGAGGATGAGGCGATCGCCACCATTGCCCAGCATCACAACTGTTCTCCGGCCCAAGTGTTGATTAGCTGGGCGATCCACTGTGGCATCGCAGTAATTCCTAAGTCGGTGAATCCGGTTCGGATTGCCCAGAACCTGGCGGCAGCAGATGTGGCATTGACCGAGGCAGATTTGAAAGTGATTAAGGGTTGCGATCGCGCCCGTCGCTACGTGGATGGCACGATCTGGGTAGTGGAGAATGGCCCTTACACTTTAGAAAATCTGTGGGATGGTTAAGTAAAAACAATATTTTTGTGTAGCTAATCGTATGACAATTCCTTCAACGGCTGAAGAATGGCTGTGTATTGCAACAGAGAGGGGAGCCGATGCGGATGCGATCATAAAAAGTGGAAACACGTCGATTGGCAGTATTTACTTAGCAGGCTATGCGATCGAGTGTAGCCTTAAGGCACTATTACAAGCCAAGAACCAACCATTTCCAAAACATGGAGAACAAGGTCACAATCTCCGTAACCTGTGGCGATCCTCCGGGTTTTGCCTCTCAGACATATCTGACTCTAAAGGGACAAAAGCATTTTTTATCGATCAGTGGAGTACGTCGTTACGGTACGAGAAGAGTCTGGAGAGTAGTCTGAGTCCAGAAGAACTGGTTGACGGGGCAAAACAACTTACAGGTTGGATTCAAAGACAAATTCGTAAAAAAGGGCGAAAACGTCAATGAAGTACACAGAAATTAAGGAAGCGGTACAAACGAATATGTCCACTGCCAACTGTGAAGTAGTGGATTTGCGGGTTCAACCGGATGCCTTTACAGGTTGGCAGATTGTTGTGGTATCTCCTGCCTTTCAAGGTAAATCTGCCGATGAACGTAGAAAGATTGTGTTGAATGGCCTAGATACTTTGACCATTCAGTGGTTAGAACTGCTCACGCCGGAGGAACAAGAATGGGCGGGTGCGCTTCCTTTGGATTCACCCTTGGACGATCTTCCGCTCTGGCCGGAGGCACTAGCGCGATCGCCCCATCCTGAGACTATTGTGTTCCCATCCGACTTAGATGAGGATCTGGAAAAGCCCATCGTCGCCACCTTCTATTCCTTGCGGGGTGGCGTGGGGCGTTCGACCGCACTGGCCTATACGGCTCGGATTTTAGCTAGCCGGGGCCGCACGATTCTCTGTGTAGACATGGACTTTGAGGCCCCCGGATTAGCGGCTCTCTTTGGTCAAGAAAAGGACATGACCGATAACCAAGGGCTGGTTTATGTATTGCTCACCCTTGACCAAGGCGAAAAACCCAAGATTGCTAATCATATTTTACGAGTATCTGAAACGGATGAACTATATTGCTTACCTGCTGGTTTGCCCAATGCCAACTATGCCCGCCTTTTAAGCTTTGTTGATCCGGAAATGTGGTATCGGGAAGATCAAAATCCACTACGGGATCTGATCAACCTTTTGAGTACAGAATTACCTTTTCAGCCTGATGTGATTTTGTTAGACGCTCGTACAGGGATCACTCCCCTCAATGCGCCGTTGTTGTTTGACTTAGCCGACCTTGCCATCATCACCTTTTTTCCCCATCCCCAGGCTCAAATGGGCACCCAAGCCTTGGTTCGTGCCTTACTTGCTACGACGACTCGGCGCTCAGGCCAACCACTAACACCAGAACCCAGGTTTATTGTCTCTCCGGTTCCTGCGAGTCGAGCGCCAGAGGTGATCAAGCGTTACGAAAACCGATCCGTTGAGTGGATTAGTGTCTGGCTAGAGGATTTACAGGAGCGGCGATCGCAGGTGGAACCCATCACCATCTCAGAGATTACCCACTTTATTCCGTACCGAGAAGAAATTGCCACATCAGATGAGACACTGACAAATCATGATACGTGGCGGGACTTTGAACCTGTGGCCGAATGGCTAGAACGGTTTTTGCCTACAGCGAGTGAGGAGCGATTACCGATTAATTTGGCTGATAGTAAAGCACAGATATTACAGGAGTTAGGGTTTTCAACGGGGACAGCAGAATATCAAGATAATTTCTTAGAAACATTTGTTGAAACGGAAACGGTTAACAAAGCCCTTGACCCTCGATATCCATTAATTCTGGGACGTAAAGGGACTGGGAAAACGGCCATTTTTCGGCGGTTGTTGGAGGGCGATCGCTATCCATCCATTGCAGTTTTGTCTCCGAGTCCATTGGGGGGCGATCGCTCTTGGATACTCAATTCTGAAAGTTTTAGCGCCATCGACCAGCGACTGCAAACTGCGGGAAAAACCTGGCGAGATTTTTGGCTTTTACAAACCTGCCTTGCCTGTTATCTCTCTTGGTCCGATTCACCACCTCACCCTGATTCTGCGCTTGAACAAGTGTTGGGAGACGATCCTAGCAACGAATTAGAAGTCGTGAGATGGCTTGAAAACTTACTCAGCCATCCCCAAATAGGTCTGTTGAGTCGAGATTGGTTAATGCGATTTGATCAAGCATCAGAAAGTACTGTTTTTTTGCTGTTTGACGGATTAGACACTGGGTTTGGCAATGCCCCTACCGATCGAGCCAGACGCACAGCCGCCATTGAAGGATTACTATCACTCCTAACAGATTTGGGGGATCTGCTCCAGTCTCTAAAGTTTAAGGTTGTCTTGAGAGAAGATATCTGGCGAGAGCTAAAATTTGACAATAAAAGTCATTTTTTTGGCCGCTCTGTGTCTCTGGCATGGCGTGACACCACAGATTTCTTCAAAGTAGCTATTAAACAGGCATTGAAGTCCGAACAGTTCACACAGCTAGTTCAATCGTCTTCAACGCAACGTTCACTCTTCACGACTGAGAATCTTGATAGCAATCTGGATGAGGCAGTGGTGTTTGAAATTTGGAATCTATTGGTGGGTGAACGCATGAGGGGAGGAAAATCTACATTCACTCGTACTTGGGTATGGAAGCGTTTAGCCGATGGTGGGGGGAATTATAGTCCTCGGCACTTACTGCAACTATTTTCTGAAGCGAAAGAGTGGGAAACCAATGAACACCAGCAAAGTGCGTATTTGAAAACAATTATTCGTCCTAGAGCCTTAACTACGTCGTTAGAAGAGGTGTCCGGGCGGGCATTGGATGCCCTTATTAGCGAGGAGTTTTCAGAATTACAGCCGCTCGTTGCCCGTCTTGGAGACATTGGTTATTCTCCGTTCAAGGTAACGGATGTTCCTGAGTTAGATGATGAATTAAATTTGGCCAGGGAAGTCGGGCTAATCGCAATCTACGAAGGGACGGAGGAAAGAGTGGAACGATACAAGGTGCCAGATCTTTATCTCTCTGGCATTGGGATGACCAGAAAAGGACAGGCGTAAACTACAGAGTTATGTTGCAAAAGTGTCCTGAAATGTATTGTTAAACTTTGTCTAGTTCTGTTGACAGCTATAGAGTTGTTTACAACGCATTGCCATCCATTGGGGCGATCGCTCTATCCGGGCAATTTTCCCAACGCTATCGAGTTTTTTCATCAGAGCGATTGGGTTATCGCATTCAAGGCCATGCTGCGCCAATGACCTCATGATAGGATCTATAGCAGCCTCCCTTTGTGCCTGTCCACGGATGCAGAAATCACTGTTACGATTGGGGTGAATCCTGGAGTTATGGCATGATGGCTGCTAGCTCCGCAATGATAATGATGCAAAGTCGCAACACTGTCCCCGCATTGCCCAGCATTAGAGTATTATGGATTGCTGCTTTGGCCTTGTATAAGACTGCTGCTAGCATTGGATGTCTTTTTCATTCAACTCAGCAAACCTTGTTTTGAATCGCGTGAATCGCGCAGTAAATTTATCAAATTGACAACTTTGACCTCATGAACGTCAGCACTCCCACTCTCCCCAGCCAATATGACCCCTCCACCACCGAAGCGAAGTGGCAAGCTTATTGGGAAGAGAATGAGGTGTTTAAGGCGGACCCCGACCATCCGGGGGAACCCTACTGTGTGGTGATTCCCCCTCCCAATGTCACGGGTAGTCTACACATGGGTCATGCGTTTGAGAGTGCCCTGATTGATTTACTGGTGCGCTACCACCGAATGCAAGGACGCAATACCCTGTGGTTGCCGGGAACGGATCACGCCAGCATTGCAGTGCAGACGATTCTAGAAAAGCAACTGCGAGCAGAAGGCAAAACCCGCGATGAGATTGGCCGGGACAAGTTTCTGGAACGGGCTTGGGAATGGAAGGCGGAATCCGGTGGCACCATTGTCAATCAGTTGCGGCGACTGGGTGTATCGGCGGACTGGAGCCGGGAACGGTTCACGATGGACAAGGGGCTATCCAGTGCGGTAGTCAAAGCATTCAAAACCCTCTACGAAAAAGATCTGATTTACCGGGGCAACTATCTGGTGAATTGGTGTCCAGCTAGCCAATCGGCAGTGTCCGATGTGGAAACGGAAAGTAAGGAAGTAGATGGGCATCTGTGGCATTTTCGTTATCCGCTAACGGATGGCTCCGGCTTTATGGAAGTGGCAACGACGCGACCAGAGACAATGCTGGGGGATACAGGGGTGGCGGTCAATCCCAAGGACGATCGCTACAAGTCGATGATTGGCAAAACCCTGACGTTGCCGTTGATGAATCGAGAAATTCCGATTGTGGCGGATGAGTTGGTGGACCCAGAATTTGGCACAGGTTGTGTCAAGGTGACTCCGGCCCATGATCCTAACGACTTTGAGATGGGCAAGCGCCACAACCTACCGTTTATTAACATTATGAATAAGGATGGTAGCCTCAACGAAAACGCCGGGGAATTTGTGGGGCAGGATCGATTTGAAGCCCGGAAAAATGTGGTGCGGCGACTGGATGAAGAAGGGGTGTTGGTCAAGATCGAAGACTATCGCCATGCCGTGCCCTATAGCGATCGCGGCAAAGTCCCTGTAGAGCCGTTATTGTCAACCCAGTGGTTTATCAAAATTCGCCCCATGGCCGATCGCGCCCTGGATTTCCTTGACAAGCACACTGATCCCGTTTTCGTGCCGGAACGCTGGACAAAAGTGTACCGGGATTGGTTAGTGTCGCTAAAAGACTGGTGCATTTCCCGGCAACTGTGGTGGGGGCATCAGATTCCCGCCTGGTTTATTGTCAGCGAAACGGATGGTGAGATCACTGATTCCACCCCGTTTGTCGTGGCGGAAAATGCCGAAGAAGCCCTGGAAATGGCGGAGGAGCAGTTTGGCGAAGGCATCGAAATCAAGCAAGACCCTGATGTGCTAGACACCTGGTTTTCATCGGGGCTATGGCCTTTCTCCACCATGGGC
>JBFRWC010000234.1:0-8655 GCA_051439365.1 Leptolyngbyaceae cyanobacterium | reverse complement strand
GGCAGGACAAACGAGACGCCGACTCGATGCCCTCAATCTGTTCAAGATCATTCCCCCGGATCATTTGTATACCGATCTGGTCTTAGAATTACAGGATGCTGTTTCCCTGTTATACCCCGATCTTGAGACGACTACCATTGCTGAAGAGTTGCCCCAAGACAGTGAGCCGATGTCTTCATCGCCAAACGTTTCGACGGAGGTCTAGTCAAAAATCGACAGGCTGGGCTGCGTCTTGTATCCCAGCACTAGTCGTAATCAGATTAGGCAAATCATGATGGTGGAGGGGTGTTGCTCTTCGACCACCATAGGGAGAGGATCTGACCTTAATGGGGAGGCAGCGATCGCCCCCTGATCAACCCAAGCAATGTTAGAGGTAACGACAGTGGTCTGGTTGTGGCTGCGGCATCATGTTCGGAGGAGAGCCTAGAGGCAATGATTATGGTCAAACTTATTCTGGAAGCTTGTATGTCTGCCACGATTCTTTGTGGATTTTTAGGCATCATTCTCAAACGAAATCTGATCATGAAAATCCTGGCAATGGATGTGATGAGTACAGGGGTGATTGCTTACTATATTCTGGTGGCAGCAAGAGGGGGGACATGGACTCCTATCGAAGTGTCTAGTGTAGAGGCGGGCACCCAAGCGGCGGGCACTGGGGGAGGAGAAGCAATTGCAGCAGGCGCGATCGCCTACGCCGATCCGGTCCCGCAAGCGGTTATTCTGACAGCCATTGTCATCGGTTTTTCAATTCAAGCTCTGATGCTAGTGGGGGTGATGAAACTATCACGAGACTTCCCCACCCTGGATAGCAGTGCGATTGAGGAGGGACAATCCTAATGTTAACACTGACAATTATTTGGATTGCCCTGTCCTTCCTGATTGGGTTTGGGATTTATTTGTGGCCCAAAGGCGATCGCCCCCTTGCCATCGTTGTTCCCCTCATGTCGCTGGTTTATGGTCTGATTCAAATCTTCGCTCCACTACGGTCGATTCCGGTCTCCTTGAATGCGCAATTACTGGATCGGTTTGGGGTGACTCTGCTGGTAGATGATCTCAGTGGTTACTTTGTATTGACCAATGCGATTGTCACTCTCGCCGTCATTCTCTACTGCTGGCCGCTAGGCAAGACTGCATTTTTCTACACGCAGGCTGTCATCCTACACAACAGCATGAATGCCATCTTCATCGGTGCCGACTTTATGAGCCTCTACGTAGGGCTAGAGGTGATTAGTATTGCCGCATTCCTGCTGATTGCCTATCCTCGCACTAACCGTGCCATCTGGATTGGCTTGCGCTATCTGTTTGTCAGCAATGTGGCCATGCTGTTCTACCTGATTGGAGCAGTGCAGGTCTACCAAGCCACTGGCTCCTTTGCCTACAGCGGCTTGCAATCCCCAGCAGTTCCTCCCGCAGCGTTAGCGCTGATTATGTTGGGGTTATTGGCCAAGGGAGGCATTTTTGTATCAGGGTTGTGGCTTCCCATGACCCATTCCGAAGCCGATACCCCTGTTTCAGCCCTGCTCTCTGGTACGGTGATTACAACCGGGATTTTTCCTCTGGTTCGCTGTTCCCTGCTGATGGACTCTCAGCTAGTGGACAATATTAGTCCGATTCTACAAATATTTAGTGTGGCAACAGCCGTTCTGGGTGTGATCTATGCCATCGTCGAGTCAGATAGCAAGCGCCTACTAGCTGCTAGTACCATTTCCCAGGTTGGCTTGATACTGGCATCTCCTGCGGCGGCAGGGCTCTACGCTCTGACCCACGGTTTAGCCAAGGCTACCCTGTTTTTGATTGCAGGGGGATTGCCCAGTCGTGACTTTGAGAAATTACGTAAAACACCTATCCCGATTACGCTGTGGGGAGCAATGGCCATTGCCGCCCTGTCTATCTGTGGCCTGCCCTTGTTGCCTGGATTTGAAGCCAAGGCTCTAACCTTAAAGTCCCTGGAGGGCTGGCAGGGTATCGCCATGAATATCGCAGCGGTGGGGACCGCGATCGCCCTGGCTAAGTTCATCTTCCTTCCCATTCAGACCTGGTCTCAAGGGGCCAACACCCCTGATAAGACCATGATTGGAGTGGCCAACCACAGCTCAATGTCTCTTGTAGGGCAAAGTCTTCAACCCAAGTCAACCCGAAATAATCGCTTGCTAGCGGTTGGTGTTCTATTAGCAGGCTTACTGTTGACTAGCGGTTGGCACTATCAACAATACACCGTCGCGGCAGTGATTAAATCGCTCCTAACGATTGGGATAGGATGGATGATACACGGGATGTTCACCGTCAATCTCCGGGTACAACAACCGCCACAGTTGGAGAAACTTGAACATCTCATTGGCGGTATGAGTTTAATGTTAATCGTTTTAATTGGGTTGGTGCTAAATGATTGGATATCTTGATATTTTGTTACGCCTGGTCATTTGGTTTTTGCTCACCGCTGATGGTAGCCCTGCCAACATTGTCATTGGGATCATTGTCGTCTTACTTCTGCCCAGAAATATTATTAATGCCTCTGCTCTAAATGATTGGTTACGGGTACTCTGGGAAATCTTGGTTGCGATTCCCCAAGCCTACATTGAAGCCATTGAAATTATCCTTTTTCCCCACAAGGAAGAGGACATTACTTTAGAACAGGTGAAGCCTAATCGAACACCGGGACTGATTTTTCTAGACATCTTTCTGATTACCTTTACCCCCAAGACGATTGTATTGAAATATCAGAAAGATGGTTGGTACGAAGTTCATCGGGTTTGTCGAAACAAAGAAAAGTAAACGAGGTCAAAAGTTAATTGAGGGACAATAGGCAAGGATAAAATCATATGAGTGGCATTCCTATCATTATGCTTCTTATGCTTCTAATTCCGATTTATGAAGCATGGCGAGACGAGAATATTTGGCAAAAAATGCTGGCCTTCTCCAGTATTTCGAGTAAAACTTCAGTCATGATTTTGGTGATCTCAGTGTTAAGAGATGACTGGATGATTGGGGTAGTTGGGGTCTTGATCCTGAGTGTAGGGAATGCAGCCTTAATGTTGTTATCCCATGTTATCCGGCGTTTGGAGGTCCAATGATTGATTTAGTCACTAGTGCGATTAGCTATTTCTGTATTGGACTTGGCGTTATCTTTTGGTTTTGGGGAACAGTCCCGCTATTGGGCGATCGCTCGGTTCTCTTCAAACTTCATAGTCTCTCGGTGTCTGATACTCTAGGGTCCATGAGTATTATTGTCGGATTATTGCTCAAAATTCCGCGTGAATGGCCCCTGTTGATCCTAGCTCTGATTTCTCTCGCCATTTGGAATACTGTCCTAGGCTATGTTCTTGCCTATTGTGCTAGTGGAGGGGATCAGAATGATTGAATTGTCTCTCCTTCACTCAATGATTTCTCCTGACTCTTGGCTTAACTCTTCCTCAAGTATTTTGTTAAACATTTCCTGCCCACCTGCCCTTTCAGATCTGGTCACCCACAGTGTATTTGTGGCCCAGGCCGTTGCTCCGGATGATCCCATCAACGATGTTTATGGAGTGGCGATCGCCCTACTTTTGCCCATCACGGCGACGAGCTTGATCGTTCAAACGAATCCCTACTACGCTCTCGTTTTGCGGGGAATTGTTGGGGCCGTTGCGGCTTTGGTTTATGCCTTATTTGGGGCGGCTGATGTGGCGCTGACGGAAGCCTTGGTGGGAACCATGCTATCGATTACGCTGTATGCGATCGCGGTTCGCTCTTCCCTGAGTATACAATTGGGGGTATCAGAATCTATCGAACTGGAACAGGCTGAATCCTTGAAAACCCTCACAAAAGCATTGCGTCAATCCTTACAGCGTTATCATCTCCGAATAGAGCTGATTTCCTACCCTAGTCAGGAAACACTCCACACCGCCCTAGAACAGAAAAACGTTCATGTGATTGCAGTTCCAAGTAATGCAGTGGGCCAGAAAGATGGAGCTTTGCCCCAGCCCGAATATGAGTTGCGGACCAGGGTGTCACGCTTGCACTCCCTTCTATCTCAACTACCAGAAGAAGTGGCGCTCTCGACCTATTCTCCACTGCCAGACTCAGTTGAACAGGTGCCTCAAGTTTCCACCCAATCCATTTTTGAACAGTCTGATTTTGAACAGGCCAAGGGGGCTTAGCGATGAAGTGGGTTTACATTGCCGCAGGCGTTGTTCTGTTTATTCAGGGGTTTCTATCTCTCGACCCCGTTATAGACGTAGCAGATATGACCATCGTAGATGCGATCATCGAAGACAGCGGTGTTCCTAACGCCGTATCAGGGGTTATTTTTCGCAACCGCCTCTATGACACCATTTTTGAGGTGGTCGTGTTCACAGTTGCGATCATGGGTGCTCGTTTTTTGTTAGCAAACGAGCAGCCATCCTGTACGATTTATCAGTTTACGGACCATCCTTCTATCGTCCTGGCTCGACTTGGGGCAACCATCGCGGCCCTAATTGGGGTAGAACTGGCCATCCGGGGCCACTTGAGTCCGGGTGGGGGCTTTGCAGCAGGAGTGGCGGGAGGGACCGCCATTGGTCTCGTCGCTATTACCTCCTCCTCGCAGTTAATGGATGCCATTTATCAGCGATGGAACGCTGCAATCTGGGAGAAAGTGACTGTCGTTCTCTTTGTGATCGTGGCGGTGCTAACCCTAGTGGGATTGGAATTACCCCAAGGGGAATTGGGCGGCCTCCTCAGTGGGGGATGGATTCCGCTGCTTAACATCCTAGTGGCACTGAAGGTAGCTTTGGGATCCTGGGCGATCATCCTCATCTTCATTCGCCATCGAGGTCTGTTATGAGGGCAACGCCCTTGATGGACGAACATCTGAACGGGCAACCTGGATGAGCAAATCTTAAGAGAAGGGGTTACGCTTTCGGGCCAGACCACAAGCTGCCCCAATATTCTCGACGCATTTGGGCGATCGCGCTAATCGAGATTCCCTTGGGGCACACGGCCTCACATTCCCCGTGGTTGGAACAATCGCCAAACCCTTCGGCTGACATCTGATTGGTCATGGCCCGAACCCGTTGCCGCCGCTCCACCTGTCCCTGGGGCATCAGCGCCAGATGGGAGATCTTTGCCGCTGTAAATAGGGAAGCCGACGCATTGGGACAAGCAGCGACACAAGCGCCACAACCAATACAAGCGGCATAGTCGAAGGCCAAATCAGCATATTTCTTAGGTACCGCAGTCGAGTTTGCCTCTGGTGCCGCTCCAGTTTTAGTGGAAATAAATCCCCCTGCCATGATGATCCGATCGAGGGCCGAGCGATCCACCACCAAATCCTTCACCACTGGAAACGCGGTGGCCCGCCACGGTTCCACCGTAATCGTCTGGCCGTCCTGAAAATGGCGCAAATAAAGCTGACAGGTCGCGGTCTTCTGCTGGGGACCGTGGGCCTGCCCGTTAATCATCAAATTACATGACCCACAAATCCCCTCACGGCAATCATGGTCAAACTCGATCGGCTCTTGCTGTTGCTCAATTAATTGCTCATTCAGAACGTCTAACAGTTCCAGAAAGGACATATCGGACTCGGCATTTGGGACTGTGTAGGTGTGGAACTGACCGGGACTTTGAGCGTTGGCTTGTTGCCAGATTTTAAGATGAAGTTTCATGGTAGTTTCGCTATGAACAAAAACGACAGAATAAAGGCGATCGCCTAGACAACTCTACTGAATTCTAAAAAAGAGTAAGCTGTTGCAAAGGAGTTAGAAACGCTTGATTAGTATCCATACAAACTAAAGCATCACAGATATTTTTCGCTAATTGTCGAGCAAATTCAACCGGAACAGCATTACCGATTTGCTGATGAATATTCCGCTTATTCCCTCCAATAAATTCCCAGTGATCTGGAAAGGTTTGCAGGCGTGCGTATTCCCGGTGAGTAAACGAGCGTAACCGAGAAGCTTTAATTCGCCATAGCGTAACATCTGCTTTAGGATTACGAATATGCTTACCTGTTTTCCGATTCTTATGATGACGCTTGGCCTCCACATTTCCCTGTGCCCAACCCCACACGGTTGCGGTATCAATGGCAGGAAACGGTTGATCATAACTCCGAATTGGATAACCATCCGATGCTGTGCGGGAAAAACGAACAGGATAGACCATTTCTGTTTCAGGAAATGGCTCGTGGGTTTCAGAATGAACCATACTTTTAAACCCCCATATTGGTTGATGATTAGGGAATGATGGTGGACTTTCCGCATGGGCTAAGTCCCATAAAAATGGCCGGATTGGGGTCATGACCTGACTAGGTTGCGGTAAGTTGTAGCCGTTTGGAGGGCGATCGCGAAAGGCTACAAAGACAAAACGCCGTCGTGTTTGTGGCACTCCATAATGACACATCTTGAAAATATTATGGAAAACCGTATAGCCACATTGTTCTAAATCTTGGGATATTTGCACTGCAAATGGTTTACCCGTATGGGGTGACTTCATGGTGCGTAGATTCAATACATTTTCAATCACAACAACACGAGGGTGGGACTCCGCTGCAATCCGGATAACGTGTTTATAAAGTTGATTACGAGGGTCACTATCTTGTCGATTCCCTCCTAGGGAAAAGCCCTGGCAAGGAACCCCAGCAAGTAAAATATCAGGCGTACGGTCAGTATCTAGACTAAATTCCTGCAAATCTGCCAGCGATACGGACCAAGATGGGCGATTATATTTCAAAGTTTTGACAGCCAGAGGATTATTATCCATTGCATGTAGATGCTGGAATCCTGCTAGTTCAAAGCCCAGATCTAATCCGCCAGCCCCGGAACAAAGACCTACTACAGTAAACGTTGAATCAGTGTTGATCAAGGCTTGTTCTCCCACATCCTAACCAGTGGACTAGGCGATCCAGAAGGACGATAGGCCACAAATTTATGTTGGGTTCCTGCTGATGGATTCTTGGTATCAGTCGCTGTTAACTCGTTAGTTTTTAAGTTAAATTGATAGCCTGTCATCAGTTGTTTCGCTTCAGTTCTAGTAAACTGCCCAATAGCAGTGGCGGCATTAGGCTGAGGCCAAGAAGCAGGTAAAATTAACGTAATTTGGCGTTCAACTCCTTCTAATAAGGCAAAAGGAGTAGGGGCAACATACATCTTGCGATCGCGCAATAAGATATCCCCATCACTTCCCATTCCCCGAATGCTTTTATTTTCATGAACGTATTGATCATCAGCGTTCAAGAATGAACCATGACATAGTACTAGGTCATAAACTCCATAAGAATTTGAGTCTGGTTTAGCTGGATAGCGACCAAACACATAAATAATATGCCGACCTCGATAAATACCATGCGGAATTTGACTATTGCAGTCGTAGTCATTGACTCGACCTGGAAATGCCAGTCCTTTAGTCTCATAACCAATGGGATAGTGAACTAATCGAAAGTCAGGATAGGTATTGCATCCCGGTTCGTCAAAGTCAATATCTTGCTGTTCTAACCGTGCCTTAAACCAATTTTGGAACGGAAATTCTTTATCTTGACGCGATTGTCTTTCAATCAAAATACCTTGATCAATTTCCTCACTACAGGCAATCAGCATTGAGGTAACTTCTGTACTTAAAGCTAAAAAGTCAATGGATTTGGACATTTTTAAATGGTATCTTTAAGATGACTTATTTATAACTCCGCTGGGTTAATTCCACCGATTCAAACGTTAGTATCTCTTGGTGTAAGGTCGGAGGTTGATCATTGCTGCCATACTCCCAAGCAAACACCCGACTAAATTCGGCATCATTCCGTTTGGCTTCCCCGTCGGCAGTTTGATATTCCTCGCGGAAGTGACAGCCACAAGACTCATCCCGCGCTAGGGCATCCCGTGCTAACAGTTCACCCAGTTCCAGAAAATCGGCCACCCGTCCGGCCAGTTCCAGGTTTTTGTTCAGTGTATTGGATTCACCAGGGACGCGGACATTTTGCCAAAAATCTTGGCGGAGGACTTGAATCTGAGCGATCGCCTCCTCCAACCCTGCGCGATCGCGGCTAATCCCCACCTGATCCCACAAGATTTGACCCAGTTCCCGATGATAGGTAGCCACGGTTTTGTTGCCCTGAATCGACAGGAGTTTCTGCAATCGGGCACGAGCATCCACCTCCGCCGATACAAATTCGTCTTGGTCAGTAGTCACAGTGGCCATCGCCGTTCGGGCCAAGTAATCACCCAAGGTAGCGGGAATGACAAAATAACCATCGGCTAAGCCCTGCATCAAAGCACTGGCTCCCAATCTATTGGCCCCGTGATCGGAAAAGTTGGCTTCTCCCAACACAAATAAACCTGGAATATTGCTCATCAGGTGATAATCCACCCACAGCCCTCCCATTGTGTAGTGAACGGCGGGGTAAATCCGCATTGGCGTTTCGTAGGGGTTTTCGTTGGTGATGCGTTGGTACATGTCAAACAGATTGCCATAGCGCTGGGCGATCGCCTTTTGCCCAACTTGGGCGATCGCATCCCGAAAGTCTAGGTACACCGCCAGCCCCACCCCCGCCTGTTTGCCCTGGTCGGTCATATACTTAGCATTACGAGACGCCACATCTCGCGGCACTAGGTTGCCAAAAGCAGGGTAGCGGGTTTCTAGGTAGTAATCGCGCTCGGATTCAGGGATGTCATTGGGCGATCGCCTGTCTCCATCCTGTTTGGGCACCCACAC
>JBFRWC010000233.1:0-9762 GCA_051439365.1 Leptolyngbyaceae cyanobacterium | reverse complement strand
GGACTCGATCGCCTCTGCTTTCCACAACCGTAGGGTATTGGCCGTATTGACCTTGTAGCCCAAAATCGGCGTATCGTAGGGAATCCCCTTCACTTCCCGCTCTGGTACCCACCGGACCCGATAATGGCCCTGAGCATCCACATATGCCTCAGTCTTACCACCAAACTTCACACTAACGGCCCACTCTGAGCGCACCACTTCCCAGGGATTGCCGTGGAGCAACCATTTATCCGTCCGTTCTACCTGCCAGCCATCCCGAATTCCCTGTTCAAAAATACCAAACTCGTAACGGATGCCGTAGCCAATGGCGGGGATTTCAAGACTAGCTAACGAATCCTGATAGCAGGCCGCTAACCGACCCAAGCCTCCATTCCCCAAACCTGGTTCCACTTCTTGGGCCAAGAGTTCATCAAAATCCAGCCCCAATTCTTCAATTGCTTGCTTAAACGACTCAAAGATTCCCAAGTTAATCAGGTTATTGCCCAGATGTGGCCCCATCAAGAACTCGGCAGACAAATAGCAAACCGTCCGGGACTTCCCCTGGGTATAGCTTTCAGCAGTGCTATTCCAGCGATAGAGTAAATGGTCCCGCACCGTATAGGCTAAGGCCATGTAGTAGTCATGCTTCGTGGCGAGGGCCGCAGGTTTTCCCTGGACAAAAAAGAGGTTATCTAAAAACGCCTGCTTTAATGTTTCAATATCTAAACCGATTCGATGTCCCCGGTGGATCGATTGCTCATTCTTTTTGGCAATTTCTATAGCGATTCGCTGCTGCTCAGTAAGACTCATATGCTACGCACCATTCTCCAATGGTTTTTCAACAGTAAAATTAGACAGTGTTAAGGCCCATGTTTGTCGTTATCACCCTCATTAAGGCGAGAACTCCACCTATTATTTTGTTGTCGGGACTACAAAATCTCTAAACTTAGACTTATCTTAAGTCTTGAGCACAATAAGCTTAGGTTTATCTTAAGCATTGGAGAATGATGGAAGCCTGAATCATGGGGTGGTGGACGACTGGTCGTCAATCGCCACAATAGGCAATCAGGTCAATTTCCACCTTGCCTGATCCGGCTAATGCCGTGACCCCAACGGTAGTTCGTCCTGGTAGTTTTCCTGGCTCAAAATAGGATGCATAGATCTGGTTAACGGGCTGATAAAAGTCAAAATCGGTAATAAAAATACGAGCCATTGCCACTCGATCAAAACTGCTACCTGCTTGTGCCAAAACTTTTTTCAGGTTTTCCATCACTTGAGTCGTTTCTGCTTCAATCGTGTCACGGCCCACTGTCCCAGTGGCATCTTCAGCCAGTTGTCCAGTCACGAATAGAAAATCCCCAGCCCGCACAGCATGGGAATAAGGAGCGACAGGCGGCAATACATCGGCAGGAAGGGAAATATGCTGAAACATGGCTATACCAGATTTTATATTAAGTATTTATGCTTTTCGCTTCATTACTTTAACTTGAAAGATTCATCTGGTTCGATCAAGTGTGAAGTAGTGTGGAGCACTGTTACGCTGTTACGCTGGCACTTGCTTCCCAGTTCAGCAATTGAATTTTACGATCTAGCCCCCAGCGATAGCCGCCCAGTGCTCCAGATTGGCGGATGACTCGGTGACAGGGGATGAGGTAGGCGATCGGGTTGCGACCTACAGCGTTACCAATCGCTCGTGCAGCAGTGGGTTTGCCCATTGAGTTAGCCAATTGTTGGTAGGTGGTGGTGGCGGCAAAGGGAATCTGGAGGAGCGATCGCCACACCTGCATTTGGAACTTAGTGCCTTTGACATGAAGCGTTAGGGGTGGCTGGGGATGAGACGGTGGGTGGAAAAGGCGATCGCCCACCGCCTCAACGTTCGTTGGATCGTAAGTCATTTCGGCATGAGGCCATTCTGTTTGCAAATGTTTCGTAGTGACTTCGGCATGATCTGCATGAAGGGGGCCATCCACAAATGACACATGACACACGCCTTGGCTGGTAGTTGCAATCATACAGGGACCAAACGGGGTCGAGTAAACACCATACCCAATGTGTAATCCCTGGCCCCCTGCTTGGCTGGTTGCTGCTGGGATCGACGTTAAGGTGATGAATGTAGCGTGTTGCCAGCCTGGAATGAATAATGTTGGATCTAGGGCTAATTCTAGCTGATGAAGGATCATAATTTAAGGAATGTGACCTCAGTAATGTGGCCGACAGAATCGGACAAAGTTTCGGACAGAAGGGGGAAAAGGTCGGATAAGATAATCAAGTGAGTTGATGTGGTTCAGAAAACTTGGCAAGACAGCTTACCTATACTAGATTAAATGTCTCTGTAATGTTCTGTCTGTATCGTTTCAATTGAGTCACCACCCATCCGGTCGTTGTATCCTGTTTACCCATGTCAAAAGCAAAGGCAAAGTCCCACAATTCCAGCAATAAAGAGTATGCTCCGTTCCCTGCTCTATCAGGGGCCGATATCCGGCAGACATTTCTTGATTTTTACGCGGCTCGGTCTCACAAAATTTTACCCAGTGCCTCGTTGGTGCCAGATGATCCGACGGTACTGCTGACGATTGCGGGAATGCTTCAGTTCAAGCCGATTTTCCTGGGTCAGCGAAAAGCAGAGGTGGACCGGGCAACGACGACTCAGAAGTGTATTCGCACCAATGATATTGAAAATGTGGGGCGGACAAAGCGCCACCATACTTTCTTTGAGATGCTGGGCAATTTTAGCTTCGGGGACTATTTTAAGAAAGAGGCGATCGCTTGGGCGTGGGAACTGTCTACAGATGTGTTCAAGCTCCCCTCTCAACAGTTGGTGGTGAGCGTATTCCGGGACGACGACGAAGCCTTTGCCATCTGGCGGGACGAGATTGGCGTGCCTGCCCATCGGATCAAGCGCATGGATGAGGAGGATAACTTTTGGGTATCTGGTCCCACTGGTCCCTGTGGTCCTTGCTCTGAAATTTACTACGATTTCCATCCGGAGCGAGGCGAGGAAAATATTGATCTAGAAGATGATACTCGCTTTATTGAGTTTTACAACCTTGTCTTCATGCAGTACAACCGGGATGCAGAGGGTAATCTCACCCCGTTGGAGAAGCAAAATATTGACACGGGCATGGGGCTGGAGCGGATGGCCCAAATTTTGCAGCGGGTGCCCAATAACTACGAGACGGACCTGATTATTCCGATTATTCAAGTGGCGGCGGCGATCGCCAAAATGGACTACACCAGAGTTGATGAAAAAACCAAGACTTCCCTCAAAGTGATTGGGGACCACGTCCGGGCCGTAGTACATCTAATTGCCGATGGGGTGAAAGCCTCGAATACGGGCCGGGGTTATATCCTGCGTCGCTTGATTCGACGAGTGGTGCGTCACGGGCGGTTGTTGGGCATTGAGAAACCATTTACCACTGAGGTGGCAGAAAAGGCGATCGCCCTCTCTGAAAAAGTCTTTCCCAATGTGCGGGAACGGGCATCGGTGATTAAATCCGAATTGAAGCGGGAAGAAGCCCAGTTCCTCAAAACCTTGGCGAAAGGCGAAAAATTGTTGGCTCAGATTTTGGCCACCAAACCAGAGCAGATTTCTGGCCAAGATGCCTTCATGCTCTACGACACCCACGGCTTTCCCTTGGAACTCACCCAAGAAATTGCTGAAGAACAGGGGCTAACAGTCGATGTAGCCGGGTTCAATGAAGCCATGAAGGTGCAGACAGACGGTGGCAAAGACGCTCACCAAACCATTGATTTGACCATTCAGGGCAGTATTGATCAGTTGGCGGAATCGGTGGAGGTGACAGAGTTTGTCGGTTACACGGAGTCCCAATCCAGCACTAAGGTGGAAGCGGTGTTGGTGGAAGGGCATTTGGTGGATTCTGCTAAAGCAGGAGAGGCTGTTCAGGTTATTTTGGACCAAACGCCGTTTTATGGGGAGTCCGGGGGGCAAATTGGCGATCGCGGCTACCTCTCTGGGGATGATCTCGTCGTGCGGATTGAAGATGTCCAAAAGGAATCCAATTTCTTTATTCACATCGGTACGGTGGAACGGGGCGAACTCCAGGTGGGCGCAACGGTGACGGCCCAAATTGATCGGGCTTGTCGTCGTCGTGCCCAAGCCAATCACAGTGCCACCCACCTGTTGCAAGCAGCGCTGAAGAAAGTTGTGGACCCGGATGTTTCCCAGGCAGGTTCCCTGGTGGATTTCGATCGCCTCCGGTTTGACTTCAACTGTTCTCGCGCCCTCACGCCGGAGGATGTGGAGCAGATTGAAACTCTGGTCAACACCTGGATTGCGGAAGCCCACGACGCGGATGTGGCGGTAATGCCTATTGCGGAGGCCAAGGCGAAGGGGGCCACGGCCATGTTTGGTGAAAAATATGGCGATGAGGTGCGGGTGATTGATTTTCCGGGGGTGTCAATGGAACTGTGTGGCGGTACTCACGTCACCAACACCGCTGAAATTGGCGCGTTTAAAATCATTGCGGAAATCGGGGTTTCTTCTGGGGTGCGGCGGGTTGAAGCGGTGGCTGGACCTGCGATTCTGGATTACCTCAAGGTGCGGGATCAAGTGGTGAAGGAGTTGGGCGATCGCTTCAAGGTGCAGCCAGAGGAGGTGGTGGAGCGGGTGAATGCCATCCAAGCAGAACTGAAGGAGACCCAGAAGCAACTGGAGGCGGTGAAAGCAGAACTGGCGATCGCCAAATCCGAGCAACTTCTGGATACGGCAGCAACCATCGGTGATTACCAGATTTTGGTGGCGAATCTGGGGGAAATGGATGCCAACGCGACCAAAACAGCGGCAGAACGGTTGTTGCAAAAACTGGGATCGGGTGGGGCTGTGGTCTTGGGGGCAATGCCGGGTGATGGGAAAGTGAGTTTGGTGGCGGCCTTTAGTCCAGAGGTAAACAAAGCTGGATTGCAGGCGGGAAAATTTATTGGGGCGATCGCCAAAATCTGCGGCGGGGGCGGCGGGGGGCGGCCTAACCTGGCCCAAGCTGGAGGCCGAGATGCCAGCAAATTGCCGGAAGCGCTGGAGCAAGCAAAGACTGATCTCAGCACTGCTTTGACCTAACCGTTTAGTCGGATCGTCTTATTCTTCCCAAAGGCCAGCCCAAACTGCATCAAAAGAACACTGGATTCATCAAAATGACCGATGCGTGGGCGCTGACGTGATAGGTTGGCGCTGAAATCCGGGGTGCGGTTTGCAGATTGCAAATGTCATCTGGGCTGGGCAAGGAGGTATCCACAATCCGTCGCCACCGACCAGGGGGTAAGTCAAAGGTTAAGGGTTGATGGTACGCATTCAGCATGACGTGGAGACATTCGCGATATTGTTGATATCGGAGGCTAAAGGCGAGACTATGGGAAATATGGGACCAGTCTGGCTGATGCAATTTGACCCCATGCCAAGTGATGGTCGGTTCATCAATGGTTTGGGCCGTAATCCGGAGTTGGTGATCGTGGCTGAAAATGTGTAAGGTCTGGACAAAGCTGATGAGTGCTTTAATAAAGCGAAGAAAATCATGCTGGGTGGATAAGGCATCCCAGTCAAACCAGCTTAGCTTATTGTTCTGACAGTAGGCATTGTTGTTGCCTTGTTGCGATCGCAACACTTCATCCCCCATCAGTAACATGGGTGTTCCCTGGGAAATCGCCCAGATGGTCATCAGATTTTTGGCTTGCTGAATCCTGAGAGTCCGGATAGCGGGATCATCCGTTGGCCCTTCCGTACCACAGTTCCAACTCCAGTTCGCATCTGCCCCGTCTCGATTATGCTCCCCATTGGCCTGATTATGCTTACGGTTATAGCTAACCAAATCATGGAGGGTAAAACCATCATGACAAGCAATAAAATGAATACTGAAATTCGGCCCCCGCTTTTGCTGGATATAGATATCAGGGCTGCCAATAATTCGAGAGGCCAGGGAACGCACTACCCCTTCATCGCCTCGGACAAAGCGCCGCACCTCATCCCGGAAGGGACCATTCCACTCAGCAAACCGCTCTCCAGCAAACCGCCCCACTTGATAGAGTCCGGCAGCATCCCAAGCTTCGGCAATGATTTTGCTCCCTGCCAGCACCGGATCGGTGTTAATCATCCACAGAATCGATGGGTCATCCAGCGGCTCTCCCTTCAGTCCCCGCGACAGCACAGAGGCTAGGTCAAAGCGAAACCCATCCACATGCATTTCCGATACCCAGTAGCGGAGGCAGTCGAGAATCAGGTAACTACTGATGGCACTGGTTTTGACCGTGTTGCCACAGCCACTATAGTTTTTGTACAGGGCTTTGTCGTTCTCTAAGATATAGTAGGCTTCATTACTTAGGCCACGAAAGGAGAGGGTCGGACCTGTATGATCTCCTTCGGCGGTGTGGTTAAACACCACATCCAGAATCACTTCAATCCCGGCCCGGTGCATGGCCTTCACCATGTCCCGAAATTCATCGACCGGGCCAAACAGATTGGCGCGAGAACTGTAGCTGTGGTGGGGAGCAAAGAAGGCGATCGGGCTATACCCCCAATAGTTGACCACGCCCAAGGGGGCATCACTCTGATCAAACTGCTGCACGGGCATCAGCTCCACCGCAGTAATGCCCAAGGATTTGAGGTAGGGAATTTTGGCGATTAATCCGGCATAGGTGCCCCGCAGGTGCTTGGGTAGGCCAGAGTTGGGATGTTGGGTAAAACCGCCGACGTGGAGTTCGTAGATGATGGTTTCAGCATAGGGCAGGCACAGAGGGCGATCGCCCTCCCAATCATAGCCACTGGGATCAACCACCACCCCCCGTAAGGCTTGGGCACAGTTGTCCGTAGGGGCGATCGCTGCCGTCCGGGAATAGTTGGCCCACCCCACCACCAACCGAGCATAGGGGTCCAACAACACTTTGTTGAAATTAAACCGCAGTCCTCGCTCCGGATCATAGGGACCCTCCACCCGATAGCCATACACCTGTCCCGTGGACAGCCCCTCAACAAACACGTGCCAATAGTGAAAGGTGCGATTGTGCTGGGGGGTTAATTGAATGGCAATGCGAGGATAGGGATCATCAGGAGCATCAAACAGGAGTAGGGTAACGGCTGTCGCATCAGGACTATACAGGCAAAAATTAACGCCATTGTCCTGTACTGTAGCTCCAAGGGGAAAGCTTTCACCGGGTCGAACGATCAGTACCATGCATGGCCCACCGTGATTGCATTGTTGTTCTAGCGCTTACCGAAACACCCACCCATCTTGAGGGATCTATGACGTTCTCGCCGTGATGGTTCGCACCATTGCCGAGGTTGATTAGATTCGCCGCTTGACTCACAAATAGCAGGTTGTCTTACTTTAAGCATAGATCGCCTTCTCTGGTTACACAGGCTGAAATCATCCCGATCACTCGACTTGCCACGGATCATTGGCTAGATTTTCATCCAGAATCCGTTTGGGACGCAGCACCAACATCACCTGTCCTAAAATGGGCGTGTCCATGTTTTCCCCAGACCAGCGCACTGTCACCTCGACTTCTTCCTCTCCGTTTTCTTGAGATTGTCCGTCTGGCTGGGTGGTCGTTAAGAAATAGTGGTCGGGACTCCACTGCCGTCGGGCACGATCCACCACCACCAGGATCGCCTCTGGGGCATCATTATCGGTGCGAAGACCGGACAGTTGATTGCTCGTGGCCAGCAACACAATCGGGTCTTCCGCCAAGGCGACAATTTGCCATCCCGGTAGGGGCACCCAGGCTCCGGTGCCAGAAAACTTGACCAGGTTAAAGGGGCCATCTTCTTCAACTAGGGGGACGGCTTTGACATCACCAACGGTGAGGGGTAGATGACCGACGACGGGGACGATGCGGGGGGCACTGTCTTCCGTATCTAGGCGATAACTGGGTAAGGTAGGGGCAGGACGCTGGGTTTCTACTGTAAAATCGGTCAGCAGGTGTTCAATCGCTTGACGGGCAGCGGGACTGCTGGCAAATTTGAGACCCATCGCAATCAGACGCGATCGCGCTTGTAAATCTCCCTGTTGTCGGGCTAGTCTCCAGTAATGGTAGGCCACCGCATCCCCTGGATGATCGTCAAAAGGGGCAAATCCTTCTGGGGATTGGGAACGCTGGGTGTAATCCCGGATCGCTTTGGCGACCTCCCGCGATCCTTCCGAATCAATGCCCTTTTCCAGCACCAAGGTGGCGGCCTTCGCCCGTGCGGTTTGGGACAAAATCCGAAATTCATATAGGGTATCACTGCCCCGTTGCTCAAAATGCGATCGCACGGTCCCCGCCACCCCTTGACTCAGGATCGAGTTAAACACCTGAGCCGCCACCGTAATCTGATTTTGCTGGATGGGCTCAAACCCCGTGGCTTCAAAAATTGTCTGAGGACTCATCCCCATCTTTTGCAGCGTTTGGCAATGTTGGCCCCATTCCACCCAATTGCCTTGTTTGCGGCGAAGCTGTTGCAACAGCGCTGCGACCTCTGGACTATCTAATCCCACTTGATTGGCAGCAGGTTGTTCAGGTTCAGGGCTGGAGGATGGCGTAGAAGAAGGAACAGTCATGGCACAGCGCTCAATACGGCATAGTCGATGATACACCGTCTATTTAAATAAACCCATGAACTTTTGGGCGAATTTAAATCTTGGGGGCGATGCCTTGAGCGGGGTGGTTGCTGAAAAGAGTAACGGCCTGGGTGATATCGTGCCTAAAACTCTAACCAGCCAAAAGTTTGCTCTACGGCAGGCGATCGCCGAACATCACCAAAGACTACTCACAGGCTGGTTGACTGACAAAAATTTGGGCTTGGGCGCGGAAACCGCTCCCTTACAAGGGATTGGGACAATGTAGGGGGCAGGAGGTCTGACCCAAGGCAGGGACAAGGTTTTAGGCAGTTTTGTCAGTCAATCAGGTGCAATACACAGCACGGTGGTGCTCCAAACCAGCGAATAGGACTGTTGTCACCATGCCGAGGAAGAATTCCAAAGCGGCTGGGGCGCGATCGCTCAAATTGAAAAGGAAACTGCCCTTGATGCAATCGGGATTCCCAAAAGGTGAGGGGCAGATCCATGATGAGACTGTAATTTTCAGTAATGGCAAAGTCATGTATCATGGCTCCGACAGGTAACTCGATCGGAACGACTCGTAATGACTCCCCTTGGGCTGACACTGCCCTCCCTAGTCCATGCCTAAAACCCTTTATTTGGCCAATCCTTATGGTTTCTCCGAACAACAGCAACGGTTATTGTTGCCGCCCATTGTGCAGCAGTTGGAGTCCTTGGGCGCAACCGTGTGGGAACCCTTTAGCCGTAACAATCAGGTGGATTTATCAGCTCCGGATTGGGCCTACAAGGTGGCTCAGGCTGATGTTCAAGATGTGCGGGGGTGCGACGGATTGTTTGCCATTGTCAATGGCACGCCTCCAGATGAAGGGGTGATGGTGGAGTTGGGGATGGCGATCGCTCTCCAAAAGGCCATCTTTCTCTTTCGGGATGACTTTCGCCGCTGCACCGACAGTACCCACTATCCCCTTAATCTAATGCTGTTTGCGGGATTGCCCCAAACAGGCTGGGAAGCTTATTTTTACACCACGGTGGCGGATATTGCCTCACCCCAAAAGGCGTTGTATCAATGGCTCAAGCAATGAGGGGAGCATCTTTGTTGACTGATCAATCCACTGACCGAAAATGATGGGATACAAGCCCCGTCCTTCTAGGACGGCTTTTCTTGATTCTGGATGTATTGTTTTAGCACTTCTATAGGGGCACCACCAACAGATGCAGAGAAATGTGCTGGAGTCCATAG
>JBFRWC010000232.1:0-4646 GCA_051439365.1 Leptolyngbyaceae cyanobacterium | reverse complement strand
ATGCCCAAGATAGTCTCAAAACCTAAGCCCCAAGGTTGGAGGATAAGCAAAAACTATTTTAGTTTGCTTTTTTTGGTGGCTTAACCCCGCCTGCGGCGGGGTTCAGCCACGCAAATTAAATGGCAATCAGCTTAATCTGGAGAAGAGCTTATCTGTTTCTTTGGTTCTGATGGGGGAGCGATCAAAAATCCTCTGTTTCCAAACGTTAGGCGATCGCTTTCCAACCTAACCGCCCCGTGGCATGGTGGAATGGGACTAGTGCTTCCATCCACGATTTCCCGTACATTTCTGATTGGCGATCTCCCATGAATGCTTCCGAGTCTGAACAATTTTGGTCTAAAGTCCTAACATTTGCCCAAGAAATAACCCAGCAAGTGGGAAAAACGTTGTTAAGCGATTTTGGATCCGCTCAACCTCAGGAAAAAGCCGATGGTAGCTTGGTGACGGCTTCGGATGTCTGGGCAGATGGCGTGTTGAGAGAGGCGATCGCCACCACTTTCCCTGACCACGGGGTTCTCAGTGAAGAAATGGAACATATTTTTCCCGATACCGACTGGTGTTGGATTATTGACCCCGTTGATGGCACCACCAACTTTGCTAGAAATATTCCCATTTGGGGTATTTCTCTCGGCCTGCTTTACCAAGGTACACCCGTATTCGGATTGGTCCACATTCCACCGCTCAATCAATCCTTCCACGGTTATTGGTACGGGGAGTCGGGATTGACGGGACCGACGGGAGCCTTCCTCAACGGTCAGCCCATGCAAGTGCGTCAAGATGATCCGTCCGGGAGCCAAGTCTTTAGCCTCTGTGCCCGCAGTTTGGCAATGTTGGAGGTGGAACAACAGTTTCCCTGCAAAATTCGGATGCTGGGATCGGCCACTTACAATCTCTTGCTGGTAGCCCGTGGGGTGGCCATTGGCGCGGTAGAAGCGACTCCGAAAATCTGGGATATTGCGGCGGTGTGGCCAATGGTGCAAGCGGCAGGGGGATGTTGGGAATCCCTAGATGAAGAGGCAATTTTTCCCTTGGTCCCAGGGCAAAACTATGGGCAACAATCATTTCTCACTTTGGTGGTGACGAAAACGGAGTTAGTGTCCGTTTTCCGGCCCTGGGTTGAGCGTTTACGGTCATCAACCTCATAAGTAAGTATGAAGACATCGATATGGCGATCGCCAGTTCAACTGATGGAAAGGTCTGTCTAAATTCTGAGCAATGACACCGCATTGTCATCGCTGACTAAACAGCCGCTATAAGAAAGATATTTTGGTGGAGCGATCGCATCCGTTGCAATAACCTGCTAGAATAGAAAGCCTGTGAGCAGGTTTCTCCCACTCACATTATAACGATCGAGCTGATTTCAGAGTTCGATGTCATAGTTTGGAGAAGTGGCCGAGTGGTCGAAGGCGCAGCACTGGAAATGCTGTATACTCTAACCGGGTATCGAGGGTTCGAATCCCTCCTTCTCCGTATTCTCAACCTAGTCAAAGCATTCTATCCAGCCCAGTGGCCCCTTAGTCGAGTGGACCGTTAACACGAGCATTGAGACCATAAACCTGGCGACTCCCCACCAATGCCACCAGAGTGACTTCTCGCTCATCCCCCGGCTCAAAGCGCACAGCCGTGCCAGCAGGAATATCTAAGCGCATCCCCTTGGCTCGATCTCGCTCAAACCTCAATGCCTCGTTCACTTCGTAAAAGTGGAAATGGGAACCTACTTGGATGGGGCGATCGCCCGTATTGCCCACCATCAGCGTCACGGTTTCTCGCCCCGCATTCAACTCAATTGTGCCCGCTTGGGGTAGCAACTCACCTGGAATCATGATTTTACCTGTCCTAGAACGATTTCATTGAATTGGGTCGTGAACAGTCACCAGCTTGGTGCCATCGGGGAACGTGGCTTCCACTTGTACTTCATGGATCATGTCGGCCACGCCCTCCATGACCTCATCGCGGCCCAAGAGCGTAGTGCCGTGGGTCATCAACTCGGCAACGGTGCGCCCTTCCCGCGCTCCTTCCAAGATGCCAGCGGAAATGTAGGCGATCGCTTCTGGATAATTCAGTTTCAGCCCCTTTTCCTTGCGACGCTCTGCCAACAGAGCTGCCGTGAAAATCATCAACTTATCTTTTTCCTGGGGAGTCAGTTGCATAGATGAGTATTGAGAAAATCAAATTGAAACGCAGGTTGGACGCACATTGGACGCAAACGTGCCCATTGCAGCTTGATTCTAGGGGAGACGTTTCAGCCAAGTCAAATATTCCCACGGAACCGTTATGACCTGTAATATCACCAGGACTGCCAGCCAGCTAGAGAAAAACAGCTAGAGGAGCGATCGCGCTCGATCAGAATCTTGGGCAATTTGATGCTTGAGGGCATTCAATCCGTCAAATTTTTGTTCCGATCGCAGAAACTGCCGTATTTGCACTGCAATTGTTTGATTGTACAAATCGCCGCTCCAGTCCAAAAGATGTACTTCAACAGTCCGTTGTGTCCCCGAAACCGTGGGGCGATCGCCAATATTCATCACCCCAGGGAACAGGGACGGATAGGGCGGGAGGGCCGACAGCGGCAGCGTACCCCCATTCCAGAACCCTGCTGCGTCCTTTCCCTCGCAGATGGGATTGATCAAGCCAACGTGAACCGCATAGACCCCGTGACGCGGCAGAAATTTGTCGTCGGGTAGGGCCAGATTGGCGGTGGGAAAGCCAATGGTGCGCCCTAGTTTTTGACCATGGACCACGGTTCCAATCAGGCAGTAGGGACGACCCAACAGCCGATTCGCAGTTTCCACCTCGCCCGTCGTTAACGCTTGGCGAATGGCAGAACTACTGATGCGATCGCTCCCACACCGATGTAAAGGGGTAATGTGAACCAAAACGCCTTTCTCTGCGGCCATGTGCTGCAAATCTACTGCCGTTCCCGCCCGTTGATGGCCAAACCGGAAGTTCTCACCCACACTAATAAACTGAGTCGCCAACTTATCGATTAAAATCGAGTCCACAAATTCCTGCGGGGTCAAAGCCGCCATCTGGGCATCAAAATTGAGGACGATCAAATCGTCTACCCCAATCGAACGCAAATACGCTTGCCGCTCAGCCAAAGGCGCTAGCAATGGACGTTGCTGGCCTGTAAAAAATGCTTGGGGATGGGGATTAAAAGAGACAACGGCAGTGGTGGCAGCAGATGGGGAATGGGAATCAGATGGGGAAGAGGAGCGCAAAATCGGGTCAATCACCCGTCGATGTCCACGATGAATCCCATCAAAATTTCCGAGCGCTATCCGAATCGGGGTCTGACTGGTCATACGTGCAGGTCGCTAAAATACGCCTTAACATTCTGACACAAATCAGGTCCAGCGATAACTAAATACACCGAGGGAGAAGCGGGTAGGTGATTAACATTCACATCTAGACAGTGGCAAGCAAATCCAGTTCTAACCCTTCCCAAGCCACCAAACTATTGGGGAAATGCTGAGCGGTTTGATCCTTAATGCTGTCCATAAAATCATCATCATGGGCTGGATCATGGTGGAAGATAATCAACTTCTTCACCTTCGCTGCTGTGGCCACTTTCACGGCCTCTTGCCAGGTTGAATGGCCCCAGCCGACCTTACTAGTCCTCTCATTGTAATATTCATCGTCAGTGTAAGTGGCATCATAGATCATCACATCGGCATCGCGACAGAGTCCCACCACGTTTTCATCGAGGCGATCGGGATAATGCTCTGTATCCGTAATGTATGCTGCAGCGTGGCCATTCCAACTAACCCGATACCCAACCGCCTCTCCTGGATGGTTCAATAACGCATTGTCCACTCGCACGCTGTTATCAAGATTAACTGCTTCTCCTTGAGCAATATCAAAGAAATTCAGATCAGCCCCCATAATCTGGAGTGGAACTGGAAAATTGGGATGCAGCATTTGGGAATTGAGCCGTTGCTCAATGGTAGACCCATCCGGAGTAATGGTGCCGTAAATGTCAAATCGATTGCCAGGAATGAAGGCAGGGACGAAAAAGGGAAAGCCTTGGATATGATCCCAGTGAGAGTGGGTGAAGAACATATTCACCTTCAGGGGCATCTCTTTGAGGAGTGACTGTCCCAGAACCCGTAGCCCTGTCCCGCCATCAAAGATCAGTCGTTGTCCGGCCACAACCATCTCAACACAGGACGTGTTGCCACCGTATCGCACTGTTTGACTACCGGGGCAAGCAATACTGCCACGAACTCCCCAAAAACGAACTTTAAACTGGTGGTCTAGTGTTTCAGACATGGGCGCTTCTCACCTGACTCCGATGGATACCTGAGCTAGGGTTCATTCTAGAACGTTCCTGACTTTCCATTCCTACAAAATAAACCCAAATTTGCCAACATTACTCTCGAAAATGGTCACTGTGTCTCTCAGAGTTGACGATGCTGGGCATCGTTAACATGATTGATAAGCTTGGCTAACGCCATCAGACCAACCCGATGGGATTTGAGATCCACGTGTGTACTGGACGATTGCCACTGATTCACCACTGATTCACCACGGCTATGGTGCATAGTATATGGCCTGTATTCTAAAAGTGCAATCGGTTTCAATCGTTAAAGCAATGCAACCCTTGATGGCCACTTTGGGCCTGTTCAGGAAACTCATATAGGAAA
>JBFRWC010000231.1:0-11866 GCA_051439365.1 Leptolyngbyaceae cyanobacterium | reverse complement strand
GCACATTTCTCTGCATCTGTTGGTGGTGCCCCTATAGAAGTGCTAAAACAATACATCCAGAATCAAGAAAAGCCGTCCTAGAAGGACGGGGCTTGTATCCCATCATTTTCGGTCAGTTGCTCTACGATGGAGATCCTGCAATAGACTAGGCCGCAAACTCATCAGAAGCCGAACTAGATTTGTCCAGTTTGACGAGCTGGATATGTTTGTATCCCAACTTAATTTCAAACTCATCTCCTGGCTTCAGCCCCATTTGCTCGGTATAAGTGGAACCAATAACAATTTGCCCATTTTTGTGGACGCTTACTCGATAAGTCGGTTCGCGTCCCCGGCCATCTTTAGTTGCATCAGACCCCACAGGAGTCCCACGAGCAACTAAGATAGCTTCGACAAACTCCGACAAATTAACGCGAGTCTGACCGTCTTTACCGACTGTATAGTACCCACACATCCTTGCCTTTTCTCGTCGAGACAAGTGTGACAGCTCTTTCACCCTTTGAAGCAATGATTTGCCAGTGAGTGGAGTGGTTGCAGCTTCAGCCATTTTATTCAAAAATTCCTTGACTATTGTGATGCGCTAACATAGTAACTCAGTTAATTGAACTCTCTACTAATATAGAGCATGTCAGTAAATTGTACCAATATTTTATGGCTTGTACACAATATATTTTCTATAGATCGATCCCTAAAAAAATAAAATTTAGCTCTCTGTTTCGGGTGAATATAAGTCAAAATCGTTGCACAATGAGGCTTTTCAGTCTTGTTCTTCCTCCCTATGGGGGCAACTTAAGGCAAGAGAGTAGGGGACTCCATGCTCCACTCTCTTGTTAATTTTTTTCGCTTTCCGTGGAAAGCCTGATTCAGGTGGGAGGAGAATCCGGAAAAGCGATCGCTCAGCCTGAAATCTATAACCAGAAGAATGCAGGTAGTCCTGGATCTAATGTGCGTAGCCCTGTGTCTGTAGAGACAAGGGTGAATACCATACACAAAAAATCCAACCCTTGATAGAGCCATGCCCTTATTCTGAAGCAGGGAAACGGACCATATTACTAGCAATGTGGTCCGAAAAAGAGGATAAACTCCAGCAGTTGCTTGAGGAAAGTTTAGGTGAAATTCTGTGCTAGTTTGCGTTGTCCTGACGGGATGGGTTGGAGCGATCGCCCAGTCAATGATTCACGGGCGGCACCTTCGTTGACCCATCCAACCTTCTGTTCGATCAATCAGCCAACCGCTTTATTGAAACGACCCTCGATAAATTCGTTCAGCCTGTTGAGTTGGCAACCACTTCGCTCCAGGGAAATGAATTGGGGGGGCTTTTTGAGATTCCGAGTCTGGAGATACGTCCTCAATGGCAACATTTGACCAATCTTCTTTCAGGGGAAAGTAATCATGTCGGATGGGGTCGTAGGCAAACACTTCTCCGGTATCAATATGGTAGACCCAACCATGTAGCTGTAACTTTCCTTGGTACATCTTAGAATGAATCACGGGGTAGGTGCGGAGGTTTTCCAGTTGGGTCAGCACATTTTCAGCGACCGTACTGTCCATCAGGTCTTCCCCTTCTACGTCAGTGTAATTTTCCTTAATTAACCGCCGGGTTGCCTCTGCATGTTGTAACCACTCGTAAACTAAGGGCATTTCCTGCTTGAGCTTTTCCAGCTTGAGCAATCCCTTCATTGCCCCACAGTTAGAATGGCCACAAACAATAATGTGTTCAATGCCCAAAGCATGAATCGCATATTCAACCGCAGCGCCTTCTCCACCATTTGCGGCTCCAAATGGTGGGATTATATTGCCTGCATTCCGAATAACAAAGATTTCACCAATATCTGATTGGGTCATGAGGTTGGGATCAACCCGTGAGTCAGAACAAGTGATAAACAGCGCTCTAGGGTGCTGGCCATGAGCAAGCTGCTTCAACAAGTCATGATGTGTACTCACGTAATCGCTCTGGAACCGTCGTAATCCTTTAATTAGTTTCTTCATTGTTCGACTCGCTAACCAATGGCCCTATTCTCCCACTTATTGCCCTAGCGTAGCGCAGAAACTTCCCTGGAAAAATGCTTGCTCTTCTTTTCTTTGCTTATGGGTTGTATCCTAGTCTTTAATCATCATTCTGCTTGGGGGACTGATGTTTAAAGTGCTGTGATGGGGCGATCGCCTCCTCTCATCGCGCTTAAATTCACCCCCTTTCCTGGTCCGTCGAGATCCGTTTTTGGGCCTGATAGCCCCGTAAAATCAGGCTAGTGCAACCAATTTCAGTGCTAAAGTACTGTTTCAAGAAAATCCCTCCATCCACCCCATCAAAATGTCATCTTCTCTTGTCCAAGTTACCGTTAAGTTATTTGCCGCGTATCAAGAAGCATACGGGGTGCCAGAATTGCGGCTGGAATTTCCTCCTGGTACTCCCGTAAAGCGGGTTCGAGATTGTTTAATTGATGATTTTCCTCAATTGGAACAATGGCGAAAAGTGACTCGTTTCGGGATCAATCTTCAATTTGTAGACCCGGATACTGAGTTGCAGGATGGGGATGAAGTGGTCTTGATTCCCCCAGTGAGTGGGGGCTGAGCGTGAAATGGAGTCGGCCCCGCGACCCAGGGATGAGTGGCTCTACGGATGTAATGTCGTTATTTCTGAACACTCCCTTGGGCTTGGGAATTGAAAAGCTGTCAGCACAACATGCTCGGTGCGTTACGCTGACGCTTTTCTGGTATGCCCTTTGGGCTATACGACACCCTACGAGTTGACTACGAGTTGACACGTTATTCAATCCTGATGCCAAGCGTTTGAGCAATCTGACTTTGCGTGGCTGAATCCCGTCAGCGGTGGGGTTCAGCCACCAAAATACGCAAGCTAAAATAGTTTTAGGTGATCTTGATGATGAATGGGGCAATGCGGCTGTCGGAGGGGGCGATCGCTTAATCTAACCCGTCTGCTCCCATAACCCGTCTGCTCCCAATAATGCCGCCAGCAATGCTTTCTGGGCGTGAAGCCGATTTTCGGCCTGATCCCAAATGCGCGATCGCGCCCCTTCCATCACTGCGTCCGTAATCTCTTCTCCTCGGTGAGCCGGGAGACAGTGGAGGGCGATCGCGTCGTTATCCGCCAGGGCCAACAGGTCGTCATTGACCTGATAGGGCTGAAAAATGGGAATGCGGTTGTCGGCCAACGCTTCCTGGCCCATACTTGCCCACACATCGGTATAGAGAACGTGGCAGTTTTCTGCTGCTGCTTTGGGATCAGTGGTGAGGGTGATGGTCGAGCGATCGCCTGCTAACTCCTTGCCCTTGGCGACAATCCCAGCATCAGGTTGATAATCTGAGGGACTGGCAATCACAATGTTCATCCCTACCAACGCACAGCCCAGAATCAGGGAATGAGCCACATTATTCCCGTCGCCAAAATAACTAAGGGTCAACCCTTCTAGGGATTGAAAATTTTCCTGCACCGTTTGTAAATCAGCCAAAATTTGGCAGGGATGCTCTAAATCTGTCAACGCATTAATGATGGGAACATCGGCATATTCTGCAAAGGTTTCAATTTCCGCTTGCTCATAGGTGCGAATTGCCAACACATCCAGGTAGCGGGACAAAATTCGGGCCGTATCCTTGGTGGGTTCCCCTCGGTTTACCTGAGTCACGCTCAAGTTGAGATCCAACACTTGTCCCCCCATTTGGAACATCGCGGCGGAGAAGCTAACGCGAGTCCGGGTGGATGCTTTACTAAAGAGTAGCCCCAAAGTTTTGTTACAACGGGGAGTCAATTGCCCTGACTTGAGCTTGGCTGCGAGGTGGAGTAGAGTGCTGACCTCCTCAGAAGTCAGGTCTGTCATACGGAGAAAGTCACGACCTACTAGTTGGTTTAACGTCAGTTTGGCTGAATTCATAACGCTGCTGAACCACTCGGATTTTTAAGAGTCACCCAAAGGGAAAGTAAAACCGTAGCAGATTTGGGTTCAAAAGCCAATCAGCAGACCTAACAGGGCAGACGTTGGGGGCAGGCATCAGTAAAGTGGGCCTCTCATCCTGAAGTCATAGTGAACGGTGCGAATAACCGGGGTAGGCTTCGATAAGCCGCCTTCCCACGCCTTCCCTGAGTCATTTTGAGTTGTTTTGTCTAACCTACTAAATCATGATTCACAAGCCCTCTCGCCGTACATCGGTTTCGATTACAGCCAAAATCTTCGGTTGGTGTTGCTCCCGATGGAGCCATCTTGTGCTGTTCCGCGCTTACCTTCCCATTGCCTTCATCGTCTGGGTTCTGGTTGGTTTGATGGTCACGCTCTTGATCCCAGGGAACCTGATCACGGAAACCCTTCGCGATCGCCCCGTTGCTGTTCTCGCCCAACCGCTTCCCTCTGTGCCCAATGAAAATCCAACGATCGCCGTCCCTCTAGCCAGCGATCGCGTCATGGAACTGGAGCGCAACTGGGGCGGACAATACGACGATTATTTTGAACGGTTGAGCGATCGCCCAACCCTCAATCCTGACCAAATTAGCCAGCGGCTAGCGGATCTGAGTCGCACCAGTGGGGCACCAACAGCCCTCATCTACACAGTTTCTCGGCCCGACGCGCTTGAACTCATTCTGGTGTTGCCCAGTGGCTCCATGATTCGCCGCACCGTCAGAGATGCGACTCCCGTGCAGCTCACCCGTACTCTACGGGAATTCCGCCGTGCCCTCACCTTACGTTTCAATGTCCAATCTCCCCGATCGCTAGCTCCATCTCAGCGACTCTATCAATGGATGATCAAACCGCTGGAGCCAGCCTTGAAGGATGCCCAAATTGAGGTATTGCTGTTCTGTGCCGGACCGGGACTCCGGACTCTGCCCTTTGCGGCTCTCCATGATGGCCAACGTTTTCTGGGTGAAACCTACGGCTTGGCTCTGATTCCTGCTTTTAATTTGATTAATCCCCACTACCGTCCCTTGGATAACGAACCCATTTTGGCAATGGGAGCGTCCGAGTTCTCCGATTTGGCCAATCTCCCCGCCGTGCCGAGTGAACTGGAGGCGATCGCTCAATTGCCTTGGCCCACCACCATCGCCATCAATCCAGCCTTCACCCTCGATAATTTGACCCAAAATCTTCAAGCGCAGTCGTTTCCCATTGTCCATTTAGCCACCCATGCCCAGTTTTCACCGGGCAATGTGGAGCAGTCGTTTATCCACCTTTGGGGGGATGAAACCCTGAGTCTGCGTCAACTCCCCTCATTGCCCTGGGGTGAGGCGAATGTCACCCTGTTGGTGCTGAGTGCCTGTCAGACTGCCGTGGGCGATCGCCAAGCCGAACTCGGATTTGCGGGAGTAGCCTACCAAGCGGGGGTTGATTCCACTGTGGCCAGTTTGTGGCGAGTGAGCGATCTGGGCACCTTCGTGTTGATGCAAGAATTTTACACCCAGTTGACCGATCCATCGGTTCACACCAAAGTGGAGGCACTGAGGCGAACGCAACAAGCTCTTAGTCACGG
This sequence comes from Leptolyngbyaceae cyanobacterium, assembly GCA_051439365.1. Taxonomy (GTDB): domain Bacteria; phylum Cyanobacteriota; class Cyanobacteriia; order CAKZMO01; family CAKZMO01; genus JAAHGY01. The sequence continues at coordinate 6,394 of JBFRWC010000231.1, read as the reverse complement.
TGACGTTTATATCCAAGACGGCAACCTTCATCGCTCCCGTGGTGTCATGCCTCTGCCTCCGTCCTTTTTGCAAGTTACCGAAGCTCAATCCGCTAATCCCCAAACGCTTGACTCTCAAACGCTTGATCCGCAAGCGATGACGGCAGATTTTACCAACCCCTACTACTGGGCCGCTTTTACATTGGTCGGTAGCCCTTGGTGAGATTGGCTCATGGTTGAGATTAGCCTACCTCCAACCTACCTCCAACCCACCTCCAACCCACCTCCAACCCAACTGGCAACTCCAGCACAAAGGTAAGGTGCTTTGGTATATTGAGTTAGAAAATGTAGATTGCGTGGGATAGGCACACCATGAATTTTCCAGGTTCCGCCGTTCGGGTGACAAACATTGATGATATTTACTACGGCTTCCAAGGACTAGTGCAGCGAATCAGTAATGGCAAAGTCGCGGTCCTGTTTGAAGGGGGCAACTGGGATAAGCTCGTCACCTTTAATTTGTCTGAGTTGGAGCCTGTCGATGCTACCGCTGGGCGGAAAAAGTAAAAAACGGCAGCAGTAAAAACGGTCAGCAGCATTGCAGATGAAAACTGGGTGGGTACCATGATCCGGAGGCTACAGCGGTTAGGGGTAGTGCTAGTGGGGGTGAGCCTCATGGAGTTAGGAGTCAATCAAGCGATCGCCTATGCCCAGCAGGAGCTAACCCTGGTCTATCCTCCAGCGAACCATCAGACGACAGCAGAGCAAATCTTTCTGATTGGTTCGGCAGCACCAGAGGGAGAAGTTTTGGTCAATGGGGAGGCGATCGCCCGTTCCACTGCCGGCCATTTTGCCCCTAGTTTTCCCCTCCAGTTCGGGGAGAATACCTTCACCCTCCGCTACGGTGCCCAGGAACAAACGGTCGTGGTCACCCGCCTAGCTAATCAACTTCCGGTTCCCGATGGGATCAATTTTGTGCCTGAATCCTTGACTCCAACCGTGGACATTGCCCGACAACCAGGGGAACTGATTTGCTTTGAGGCGATCGCGCCCCCTGCCGCCACGGTCAGCGTGAACCTGGATTCGCAAATGATCTCCCTAGTAGCTCAACCGGAAGCGATCGCCCTCCCGCCCAACTACGCGGTTCTCACGTTCGATAATCAGCCCAGCGTGGAGGTGGCAACCCCTCAAACCATGCTCTACCAAGGCTGCGGCAGTTTTACCAATCCCGGCGTGTTGGGTACGCCTCGGTATCGTTTGCAACTAGGAGATACCAGGGTTGAACAAGTCGCTACCGGAGCGATTGAGATTCTGTCTCCAACGGCGATCCAAGTGGCGGAAGTTACCGCAAATAGTGGGGCCGCCCGGACTGGTCCCAGTACGACTTATTCTCGCCTCACGCCTTTGCCCACCGGAACCCGTGCCCGTGTCATCGGCCAGGAAGGCGACTGGTGGCAACTGGATTATGGTCCGTGGATTCGCAATCGCGACGTGACGGTGGCCTCTGCGGCGGTGCCGCCGCGATCGCTCATCCGCAGTGTGCAAATGCGTCAGGGGAGCGATCGCACCGAGATCCTGTTTCCACTACAAACTCCCGTTCCCCTCAGCGTCGATCAGGGCAGTGACACGTTTACGTTAACCCTGCACAACACCACCGCCCAGACGGACACCATTTTCCTCAATGATGATCCACTGGTGCAGCGGCTGGACTGGACTCAACCTCATCCTGGTGAGGTGACGTACCGTTTTACCCTCAAAACCCAGCAGCAGTGGGGCTATGACTTGCATTACGAGGACACCACCTTGGTGCTGACCCTACATCATCCCCCTCGGCTGACGGGACCGCAACCGCTGTCCGGAATGCGAATTTTGCTTGATCCGGGACATGGCGGGGAAGAATTGGGGGCGCGGGGACCAACAGGTTATCCGGAAAAAGACGTGAACCTAGTGGTATCACTATTACTGCGGAATGAATTAGAGCGACGGGGAGCCGAGGTGATTCTGACGCGAGAGACGGATGTCGCGGTGAGTTTGGGCGATCGCATGGCCTTGATTCAAACCAGCGAACCGGACCTCGCCCTCAGTGTTCACTACAACGCCCTCCCCGACAACGGTGACGCAATTAATACCGCAGGCATCGGCATGTTTTGGTACAACGCCCAAGCCCACAGTCCCGCTGTCTTCTTGCACAATTATCTGGTGAACACCCTCAACCGTCCGTCCTACGGTGTTTTTTGGAACAATCTAGCCCTGACTCGGCCCACGACTGCGCCGTCAGTCTTGCTAGAGCTAGGTTTTATGATTAATCCAGAAGAATTTGAGTGGATTGTTGACCCAGACGAGCAGGAAACCTTGGTGGAGGCGATCGCAGATGGCGTGGAGGCTTGGGTGACTCAACCTTGAGGAAACAACAATCACAATGGATAACGTGTTTGACTTTACAGTAACCCCCCAACAGTATGATCCGAAAAAGGCTTATGCTCTAGCCTTGGTGTCCGGTTTGGCCTATTTGAAATTTGAACAGGACGACAGCCTGAAAAAGATTGTCAGAGAGCAAGCACAGGAATGGGGCTTTAAAACCCAGTTTTTTAACCAATCCCTAACGGATGCTGAAGATAGTGAACGCTATGCCAATGATGGAGAAGCGATCGCGCTCATTGATGATCAGACCATCATTATTGGATTTAGAGGCACTGAACAAAAATGGCGAGAATGGTTTTTCACGAATTTCAACTTAGGAAAAGTTACCTTTCCTGAGGGGAAAAGCCCTAATCCGTTTCAGTTTCTGACGGGTAGAGGGAAACAAGTCCATGCTGGGTTCTATCGACTGTTTGACGCGATGTGGCACGGGACAGTCGGGAATCCAGGGATTCGTGATCTCTTAAAAGGTACAAATAAACAAGTGTGGCTAACGGGGCATAGCCTAGGCGGAGCGATCGCAGTCCTCACAGCAGCAATCTGCCAGCAAGAATCTATCCCTGTTGCCGGAGTTTACACCTATGGCCAACCTAAGGTGGGTAATCAGAATTTTACCCAATCCCTTAACTTTGATTTATTTCGGCTGGTGAACAACAACGATATTATCACCAGAGTCCCCAATCTGGGCTATGACCATGGGGGGATCGAGAGATATTTCAGTACCGATGGGGAATTATTGGATCGAAAAAACATCAGTTTTGCAGAGAGCTTGGGCGATCGCTTGCGGGGCCGATACTACGACCTGTTAGACCCTGGCAGTGATGGTCTTAAAGATCATGCCATTGGTTTGTGGTGGGATGCCTTAGGCAAACCCAGTCCTTTCCCAGATGGAGATGATTCACAACTGAAAACCTTACTGTCCGACCTCATGGCCGACAAGGATGAGACTTATATTGCTCTGTTGAAGGCTAATTTAGCTTAGCTCTAATAGTCCTCTGCACGAGTAGTCTGTGCCCACAACATGAGCGAGATAAGTCCCGCCTTATCGTGCGGATATCTTGCCCGTGACGTGGGCAAGACGCTTACACTTGGAAATAGACTTCCACCTCGGTGTACTAGTCCTCTGTGGCATACTGCTCCAGTTCACCTAAAGACACATATTCTAGGGCGCTAGCATGGGTCGAAGCTAATGCCACTTTGGGAGCCATGCCAGCATCCATCGCCTCTTTCCAGCGAGAGGCACACAAACACCAGCGATCGCCCGGTTTTAGTCCGGGAAACCGATATATAGGTACAGGGGTACTCAAGTCATTCCCTTGGAGCTTGGTAAATTCCAGAAACTCCGCTGTCATTTCCGCACAGACCACGTGGGCGCCCATATCTCCTGCCCCCGTGCGACAGAGACCATCCCGATAAAAGCCCGTCATCGGATCGGTACAGCAGGGTTGCAGGGGCGTACCTAACACATTCATCGCTGTTGTTGGGGCAGAAGATGTTTCTAGGTCCATCGTCGTCTTTCCTCTCTTTCGTCGGTATTCTGAATCAGCGTTCTTGAGCGCATCCCAATGTCATTGAATATCATTGAATATCATTGAATATCATTGAATGACATTGAACGTCATTGAGCATCATTGGGAGTAGAATCAGCGCCAAACGTTAGGGTAACTCAAAGTGACACCTTTAGCAGTAACCTTCAGCAGTAACTCGAAAGCACCAATCCGAAAGTATCAATCCGAGCCAATCCATTTCCCCAACAAGAATCTATCCCAAAAGGCAAGGGGCAATCGTTACAATACGATAGGTTAATGCATTGAACAGGACAGTGGGTAGACATGGGTCAAGCGGTTGAACAGAAACACCAGGCACTCCAGCATCTGATGGCGGAGATGGGACAAGCGTTGATTGCCTACTCCGGTGGAGTGGACAGCACCCTAGTGGCCAAAGTTGCCTATGATGTGCTGGGCGATCGCGCCATTGCCATTACTGCCGACTCGCCCTCGTTGCTGCCTGATGAGTTGGAAGATGCCCGTATTCAAGCGGCAGTCATTGGCGTTCCCCACGAAGTTGTTCATACCCACGAGATGGACGACCCCAACTATACCTCCAATCCAGTAAACCGCTGCTACTTTTGCAAAAGTGAATTGCATGATACGCTCAAACCCATTGCCCTGACCCGGGGATTTCCCTACGTAGTGGATGGGGTGAATGCCGACGATCTACGGGACTACCGACCGGGCATTCAAGCCGCAAAAGAGCGGGGAGCGCGATCGCCCCTGGCCGAATTGGGCATCACCAAACTAGAGGTCCGGGAAATGTCCCGTCACCTCGGCTTAGCCTGGTGGGATAAACCCGCCCAGCCCTGTCTCAGTTCTCGCTTTCCCTACGGCGAAGAAATTACCATCGGCAAACTACAGCGAGTCGGTCGCGCAGAGGTTTATCTGCGCAAATTGGGACTGAAAAATCTCCGGGTTCGCTCTGAAGGCGACACCGCCAGAATTGAATTACCCCCAGAACAAATTCAGGAGTTTGTCCTCACTACTGATTTACCTCAATTGGTATCAACTTTTCAAGGCTACGGCTTTGTATACGTTTCCTTAGACTTGGAAGGCTATCGCAGTGGCAAACTCAATCAGGTGTTAGAAGGTAGTGGCAAAGTCCCTAAATCAGCATCCAGAAACCCGGTTTCTTAGTCCCGATTTTTAACTACAAACTAAAATCAAACCGGAAGTTAGCATCGTTGAAATCGTTGTCGCTAATTCCAAGATTGTCAGGTAAGTCCTCAAACCCGAAGATATTATTCCCGAAGGACTGTAGGTGTTCGACTCCATCCGGGTTGGCTTCCAAAAAGGTAAAATACGCAACTTGCTCCTCTCTGAACTCAGCGGCATTATTAAAGTCATTATTTTCTTCTGCATCCTCTTGGACGACGAAGCCGTCGAAGCCTATGCTACCCCCATTGGCAATGATAAATGGAGCGTAGAACGTATTGCCGACAATGACAACATCGCCAAACTGCTCAACGGTAGTGTTCTGGCTGGGATCGCCATCGGAACCAGCTCTGATTTCAAAGCTATTAACACGACCCACAATAGCTGCCCTAGCATAGGCAGATGGATCGAAGTTAGCGTCCCCAGGCGTAAGTAGTGGATCGGCTTGACCGTCACCATCGCTATCGATGCCCCCATCTGCATCTACCACCTCAAAAAGACCAACGAGATTGTCAAAAGATGCATCTGTGCCTAACTCCAATACATCGTCAGTCAATTTCATATCGATGTTGGTTTCCTCATCTACTGCAGTCGTGTCGTAGACGAGCTTGCTGACTCTGCCATCTTCTCCTGCGGTGAAAGTGACCTTGACCAGCTCAGGCTCTTGAGGCTCTTGAGCCCCTTGAGCAATGAATAGGGTTCCTGTGGTTTGATCGAAGGCAACACCTTCCGCTTCAACAATGTTAAACTCTCCTAAATCGATTTCGTCCAAAATCTCTAAGGCATCGCCATTGAAAGTGATCTCAAAAAGCTTGCTAGTTTTATCCTCTGCATTGCCTTTTAAATTGCCTACTAATAAGAGGTTTTCAGTTATTGCATCGAATCCTAATCCCTGGGAATCAAAGTCTTCAAGATCAGATAATTCATTAAGATTGAAACTGTTAAGTATCCTTCCATCGTTTTTATCCAGTTCGTAGAGGAAGGGCAGTACAATGCCATCAGCTTCTGGACCTTGCTCTAGTTCGCCAACAACAAAAATTGAATTTCTCGCGTTAAAGGTCAAACCTTCCAACTCGAAACTATCGCCTAAAATAGAAGTCAAGTCAATATTTAATCCATTCTCGGCAATGACGATCTCAGTCGTGTACTCTTTGATGCGGCTCCTTTCTTCCTCTAATTCCTCTAATTCCTCTAATTCCTCTAATTCCTCTAATTCCTCTAATTCCTCTAATTCCTCTAATTCCTCTAATTCCTCTAATTCCTCTAATTCCTCTAATTCCTCTAATTCCTCT
>JBFRWC010000230.1:0-6286 GCA_051439365.1 Leptolyngbyaceae cyanobacterium | reverse complement strand
TTGGGCGGATTGGTCGTTTGGTGCTGCGAGCAGGCATCAATAATCGCAACATCGAGTTCGTCGGTATCAACGATTTGGTTCCCCCCAAAAATCTGGCGTATCTACTGAAGTATGACTCGACTCATGGCCGTTTTGACGGCACAGTAGAAGCAGATGAGACCGGAATTGTTGTTAACGGCAAAAAGATTCCCTGTTTCTCGATCAAAAATCCAGCAGAGCTGCCTTGGGCAGAGCATGAAGTTGATTACGTCGTGGAGTCTACGGGTTTATTTAATACCCATGAAACTGCCTCTGCCCACATTACCGCAGGGGCCAAGCGGGTGATTATCTCTGCACCCACCAAAGATCCGGCACGGGTGAATACCTTTGTGGTGGGTGTCAACCATACTGATTTCGATCCTGCCAAGGATGTGATTGTCTCGAATGCAAGCTGTACCACCAACTGTCTTGCTCCTGTTGCCAAAGTGCTCAATGATAACTTTGGCTTGGTCGAAGGGTTGATGACGACCGTCCACGCAACAACTGCGACCCAGCCCACCGTAGATGGTCCCAGTAAGAAGGACTTGCGTGGTGGTCGGGGTGCGGGTCAAAACATCATCCCCTCCTCTACGGGTGCGGCAAAAGCCGTGGGCTTGGTATTGCCTGAGCTGAAAGGGAAGCTCACAGGCATGGCCTTGCGGGTGCCGACTCCCAACGTGTCCGTTGTCGATTTGACTTTTAAGACTGCCAAGAGCACTAGCTATCAGGACATCTGCCTAGCGATGCGAGATGCCTCAATGGGGCCATTGGCAGGAATTCTGGGTTACACTGACGAGCCAGTGGTGTCTAGTGATTTCATTGATGACAACAACTCTAGTATTTTTGATGCTGGGGCTGGGATGGAGCTCAATGGCAACTTCTTCAAAGTCGTCTCTTGGTATGACAATGAGTGGGGCTATTCCAACCGGGTCATTGATTTGATGCTATATATGGCAGTTCAGGAAGCTGTACTGACGGCAGCATCTTTTGAGCAGTTGGATCTACAGCGTCTCTGCGTCACCGTCTAGATCCTGTCTAGAACGTATTCCATTTTCATCTGTTGCACCTTGTCAAGGCGTTGGGCGATCGCTCAACGCCTTTTTGTAGCACCTTTTTTCAGCACCTTTTTTCAGCACAATGCCTACTTCTACTCAGTTGCATCTAGAGCATCCAAATACTCCAACGCCGCATCCAACTTTGAGGGGTAGTTAACGGCAAAGGATTCAAACCAAAAGCCTTCATCTGAGTTGGGATCAAGTTGCTTCAGCCAGTCTTGGGCACGGCGCAAACGTGCCACTCGGCGTTTCTCCTCGGCATGACGCTGGCGTTCCTGTTCCGCTTCGAGTTCCCGTTGCCGCTGAATTTCTAACTGGCGCTGGTGTTCTGCTTCTGCCAACTGGTCGCGTCGGGCCTGTTCCTCCCGTTGGCGCTGACGACGACGTTCGGCTTCGAGTTCATATTGACGTTGGCGTTCCGCTTCTGCTTGCTCAGCGGCATACTGGGCTTTCACCTCAGCCAGGAAGTTAGCAGTCGCAGGAGATGGGCGGGGAATAGGGACTGATGAAGAAGAGGAAGTGGGTGTGAAAGTTGGGGAAGAAGATGGAGAAGGCGATCGCCCTGGCACAGAGGATCGGGTTGACGAAAACAGGGGTCGTTGCGAAGGCGACGGGGCGGGTGATGGAGTCGGCGGACTAGGAGAAGACGATCGCATACTGGGAAAGACAGGGCGCTGGGATGAGGGATCGGGGGCTGGCGATAATGGGGAGGGGCTGGCCATGCCGATGTCAGATAGTAAGGACTCGACTGATTTTGGCGAGGATGAGGATGGCGACGATGAAGATGGCGACGACGAGGATGGCGATGATGACGATAACGAGGATGGTGGTGTCGGGGGAGGTGAATTGGAGGAAGATGGTTTTGGCACCGACGGCGACTTCGTATCTTTCTTAGATGCCTTGTCCTGATACTCCTGTTTGATGTTGTTGAGCAAATCATCCATGGATTTTGACATGAGTCAGTTACCTCCCGTTCACTCGTGGTGGAATCCTTGTTAATTTTATGGTAGAGCGAATTCTGGAATAACAGAACCCCAGCGAAACCCAGACTGATGAATAACAGAACCCCGGCTTCTTCAAGAAGCCGGGGTTCTAAGCCGCTCCTAATGGCGATTAATCTTCGATCGCCTTCATCAGCAATTCCATAATGCTGTAATTTTCCATCTCCTCAAATGTCACCGCATCACAGATATCAAACTTGGCCCCTACCTGTTCCAGTTGATCATCTAATGCTTTCAGAAACTCACTGGCCCCGCTATCCGTGCCGATCTGAAAAAACGTTACCCCCAGTTCCTCGTCCTTTTCCATCCGCTGCGTCGCATCCACGATGGTCCGGACAACAGCAGCGGGATCATTGGGCGCACCATCGGTAATGACAATGATGATCTCGCCCTGCTCCTGGGTTTCTCCTGCCGCTTTGCGCTGGAAGTAGCTCTGAAAGGCATCCTTCAGCACATCGGTCAAATTGGTGGTGCCCATCGGGTCGTTTTCCAGAAAAATCTGGCTGACCTTATCTGCCGTTACATTGTCGTAGCGTTTGAAACGACCAGCAAAGGCATAAACGGTAATGCCATCGGGGTCCAGTTGTTCAATCTTTCGAGCCACAGCCAGAGTGGATTCCTGCACTGCTTGCCAGCGAGTTTGACCGTTGGGCTGATCGCTAGCAGACATACTGCCGCTTTTATCAAGAATTAAGGTGTAATCACGGTTCATAAGCATTTGATTCATGTTGAGGCAACGAGTAGTAATAGTACCGTAAGGGTTGACGAATAGGGGCAAGTTGATAAACCTCTTAAGAGTTCAGCCTCGAAAGCGATTCGGACTCAAAAACGGACCATCGGCTTATCGGATTACAGACCCTATTGGGGCTTTCCCATGTCATCTCCAATTCTAGCCACTTGGCCCATGAGGGTAAGGGGGAGGTTTCCCTACCTTTCTCCTTACCGGTCTATCTCCCAAACCTGAATCTTGTGGTCGCCTGCACCACCTGCGATCAATTGCCAGGTGGCACCATTGATGCGGATGGCTACGGTTTCAATAAAGGTATTGGCCCAGGGAATGGTTTGGATTGGCTGTTTGGTGGTCAAATCCCACACAATCAGGGTTTGGTCCGCACTGGCGCTCACCAGCAATTGCCCACCAGGAGCAATTTCGAGAGAATTGATGTAGTGAGTGTGTTGTTTTAGGGTTGCTACGAGCTGATAGGTGGTGAGGTTCCAGATCTTAATGTGGTTATCCGCGCCACCACTGATGAGACGACTGCCATCATGGCTAAAAATGACGGTGTTCACTGGGCTGGTATGGTCTGTGAGGGTGGCTAAAGGTTGCTGGGATGCCAGGTTCCATAATTTGACGGTGCCGTCAGCGGAACTGCTGGCGAGGAGGGTACCGTCAGGGCTGAGGCTAATCTGGTTTACGTAACTGTTGTGGCCTGTGAGGGTGGCGGTTTTCGCCAGAGTCGCCAGGTTCCAGAGCTTGATAGTTTTGTCAGCACTGGAGCTAATCAGGGTTTGGCCATCAGGGGTAATCATCAGGTCGTTGATGCTACTGGCATGTCCAATCAGGTCGGCGATCGCTTCTCCCGTGTTCATATCCCAAAGCTTAATCACCGTCCCGCCACCACCACTAGCGACGAGCTGACCGTTAGGGCTGAGGGCAACGGCATGGATCAGATCCGGATGGCCAACCAATTGCTGCTGTTCTTCTCCAGTGGCCATGTCCCAGACCCGAATGATGCGGTCGTTCCCTGCGCTGACTAGGGTTTGCCCATCTAACGTGAGGGCGAGGGCATTAATGGCACCTGCATGTCCTTCTAAGGGTGATCCTTGGGTAAAGGATAGAATCTGATCATGGGTGGGGAAGGGTTCGGTATTGGCGGTCGGTCGCTCTGGGATCGTTGGGGGCGGCTCTGAGAGAGACTGATAGAGCGATCGCCCTCCCCAAATTGCCGCACCTGTTAGAGCCACTAGTCCTAACCCTAGGCCGAACCAATGCCAAGACCTTAAGGACGACAGTGGAGAGGAGGCTTTCGTGGTAGAGAACGAGGCGGCAGCGTTTTGGGCCAAGGTGTCCAGGTCTGGGGACTCTGGATAGGGTTCAGCATCCGGGGGAATAGTAGACGATTCGTAGATTTCGTAAGGCTGGGCGGTGAGGGGCGGCGGTGGAGTGGTCGCTGCTTGACTTTGGGTGGGGGCTGTGGATGAAATAGCATCGGGAAACTCAGCCGCAGCATAGGAGGGGGGCAAGGTAATGAGCTGGTCGGCGGACGGGTCACCAGCTACAGGATAGTGGGCGGCTTGTCCGTTATGAGGGACTGCGTTGGGGGGAGGACTCGGAAAGGATAAAGGAACGGGATTACGCCATTTCTCCCCCACTTGTCTTTGGACACCCAGTTCTTGGTTTAGGTCAGATCCTTGGGGGGGGAGATCGAGGGCCAATTGTAACTGCCTCACTTTGGCCAGTAATTCCAAGGTGCTGGTGGGCCGATCCACTACCCGTGGAGCAGTTAAGCGATCGATAAAGTCGGCTAACTGCGGGGAAATGTGGGGAGCAAACGGTCGCCAATGGTACTCATTGGTCATGGAGCGATAGATGTCTACATCGGTGGGTTTCTTGCCTGTCAACAGATACATAAACGTGCAGCCCAGGGAAAAGAAATCGGACTGGGGCACGGCTTGGCCCCGCTCCTGTTCGGGGGGGGTATAGCCAGCGGAACTAATCCGGGTGATCCCGCCCGTTGCTTCCAATTGCTCAAAATAAGTGAACGACATTTCTCGCACTGCGCCAAAATCCACCAGCACCAACTGACCGCTGGAGCGCAGCATGATATTGTCCGGCTTGATATCACGATGAAAATAGCGCTGCTGATGCACTAAATGAAGCACTTCAATCAGTTGTTGCAGCCATTGCACAGCCTGCCGTTCACTGATAGGGTGGTTGCCCTGTTGCCGCATCCACTCACTCAGGTTGGGACCGTCCACTTTTTCCATCACTAGGCAGTGGAGTGGCTCTGCTCCTTCACGGGGAATCACCTGAAAACAGCCATCTACGTCGATTCGGGGTACTCCTGGATGGTCCAGATGGCTAAGAACTAAAGCTTCCTGCTCGAATAGTTGAATGGCTTTGGCATTGCCGTTGTAGGTTTCTTTGAGCACTTTGAGGATTTTGGGTTGGTCCCGCTCAAAGATCTCATAGACACGGCCAAAGCCACTACGGTCGGTCAACAAGCGCATGACTCGATATCGCCCTTGGAGCGTCAAGGTGGCCCCGCAGGCTTGGCAATGGGAGTGAACGGCGTTGTCGGGATGGTTGGGACTGGAGCAAGTGGGGTTGATGCAAAGAGCCATAATTGCGCGGGGGGTAGATGCTAAGTGAATGCGGCGATCGCTCGGACTACAGCGAGTCTGAACCCTGTCATTACCCGGCAAGGCGGCTGGATCTCAGAGGTGAGACCTAATTTAACCGAGCCATCCACCGCTACTATACGGCAATTCTAGAAAATTAACTCAGGAACCGCTTGTCGGGTAGGGTTAACTTCACCCGGATGACCGATGGTTTCCTGATCCGAATGGGTGATATCTGGTGATTTTTACAGGCTTCTCTGGTGATTTTTTCGGCTTCCCTGCGTGATTTTACCCCACTGTATCGGTGGCTTCAGATTCCATGGCTTAGATCCCGTGACTTTTTCCAATGACCCAGTGACGGCGGAAAAAGCGGGAGAGGCTACTTTCTTCCAGAACAAGATAGATAGGCCGACCGTGGGGACAGGTGTGGGGGTGGCGGGTGCGTTGCCAGTCGTCCAGTAAGGTTTGCATAAACGGCAGGGATAACTCGGTGCCATTGCGGATAGCCGTGCGGCAGGCGGTAGCCACGATCGCTTCCTCTAGATCGCCCCCTAAACTCAGTTCCAGCAACGCATCGATACAGTCGTCCCGGTTGAGTAGGGTTAGGGGAACCGTCCGCACAGCCCATAAATCGGGGCCAAACTCATCCACGGTGAGACTGAGCCGTTGCAATTGTTCCACTTGGGCCGGAGTCAGGGATTTGAGCATGATGGGAGATTCCACGTCTACTACTTGCCAGCGATCGCACAACTGCTCATACAAGATGCGCTCATGGGCAATATGCTGCTCGATCAGCCACATGCCTGCTGGATGTTCGGCCAGGATATAGGTGGCGCGGACTTGGGCGATCGCTTTGAGGGGGATGAGGGG
>JBFRWC010000229.1:0-3514 GCA_051439365.1 Leptolyngbyaceae cyanobacterium | reverse complement strand
GACTGGAGTTCCGAGCCGTCGCGGTGATGGCTTGCGACGATGAAGTGATCCCACTTCAGGACCGCATTGAAACGATCACCGATGAAGCGGATTTAGAAGAGGTCTACAAGACCGAACGGCATCTGCTGTACGTCGCCTGCACCCGCGCACGGGATCACTTATTGATTAGCGGCGTCGATCCCGCATCCGAGTTCCTGGATGATTTGCAATAGCGGATGCCGCCATGAACGTGTTGAGCATGAATACACCAACTCAAGAGACTGACCAATGCTTCCAAAATTATTGCTAGCAACATCACTCACGGCGATCGCCACTCTGAGCATTGTTCCCTCAGCCATAGCAGACATCATTCTTCCAGGAAGATGCCATATGGGAGAGTGTTGGGATCAAGAGTTTCGTGGCAAAACATTCCTGCGACAAGGCACGACTGGCACACTATATGCGGTGGAGTTAGCTTCACGATCCTGGTCAATGGAATCCAGCCCACCCAGTACCTTCGAGTCATCCAGGACAGGCTATGTCTATTGTTCGACAACTCAGCCAGCATTCATATTTAATAGCTCATTTGATGACACCTACATCGTTCATTTCCTTAATCCCGGAGGTGACTGGTACGGGTACAACGTATCAGACTATCCAGTTTATTGGACGACTTGCCATAATTTTGTTGGGCCTGACTTTTTCTCAGAAGCAATGACAAACCAGGCACGACAATTAGGATATTCTCTCAGTCTCCCTACAGAACAAATAGAGATAACCGATATCTATCAAATAGTAGACTGATTTTTCCAAGCATTCTTGCTTCATATGCGTAAACAAATCATCGAATACACATCACGATTAGATGCCCTGATCGCTCTCGCCAAGCAACTCAATACCTACGAAACCCATTACCAAATTGACTCCGCCGAGTTCTTTGAACAATATAGCCAAGGCCAAACCTCCGACAATGAAGAATTTGTAGAATGGGCAGGCAGCTATCAACACTACCTTGCCCTATCTAGCAAACTAAAGAAACAGTAATCAGCAACAGAGGAAAACCGATGGCAACACTGACCCTTGAAATCCCAGATGAATTGATGGAGCAATTGGAACCCATTCGTGACCAGTTGCCAAACCTATTGCATCGCTGTTTGCAACCTACTGTTCCCTCAACTCAGGTTTATCGTTATATTCTCGATTTTCTAACCAGTCAACCTACCCCAGAACAAGTAGCCGCCTTTCGCCCCACCCCAGAAATGCAAGCACGAATCCGTTATTTGCTCGGTCAGAGTCGTGAAGGTCGGCTCACCCCAGACGAATCCCAAGAACTAGACGAATACGAACGTATTGAACACCTCATTATCATGCTCAAATCTGGAAATTTGCCCTATCTCACCAATAGGACATAGTCATGGCCTACATTCTAGAAAAACTCCGACAACAAGTAGAAGAACGGGCAAACAGTTGCTGTGAATATTGCCTAGTCCCAGCTAATCTCAGCTTCTATCCCCACGAAGTTGATCACGTTATTGCTCTAAAACATGAAGGAACCAGTACTGCCGATAATCTAGCCCTTGCCTGTTGGCGCTGTAATCGCTACAAGGGTAGTGACCTTGGTTCTTTTGATCCGCAAACAGGTGAGTTCAGTTTTCTCTTCAATCCTCGCACTCAAATCTGGGATGACCATTTCCATCGACAAGCTGCTCACATCATCGGCCAAACACCCGAAGGACGTACAACGGCTCATCTCCTAAAGTTCAACACTGACGAGCGACTAGCAGAACGACAACGCATCAATCTATAATCTTTATCCACACCAATCATAGTATTCTGTATCTCTGATCCCTTCACCGATAGCCTAGCTAAACTCACGGGGCAAGACCAAAAAGTGGCCAAAACCACCTCCTTTGACCTGCAACTCAATCCTGCAAACCCCGGACTGCGATTCCATAAACTCGATTAGACTAAGGCCAACGGAATCATAAAGGTGTTAGTTCTAACTAAGATCAAGACACACGATCGCCCGCCCAGAAATTATCCCAAGACTTTGATGTAGGAGCAGTTGTGGGTGACACGCTTGTTGCGGTGATGTTGCGCGATCGCCACGCTGTTTTAGCAGATATTACAATCAACCCACAAAAAGCAACTGACACGCTACTCTTTAGGGACAGTCCCCTAGGTGTGCCCTTTCCTCAGCTACAGGCATTCAGCTACAGGCGTGTAACCATAAGCACGATGCCGTTAGGATTTGGCCAACCAACCGTAAATACCAGCAATGCCGGGGCTGTTCGGACACCATGGTCAAAATTCAACAACAACCCAGAATTACTCTGTTAGCTGGAGGGGCGATCGCCTTAGCCCTACTTGCTGTGGGAGTGCGGCAATATACTCAGATGCGATCGGAGGCTCAGGCAGAGGCGGAAATATTAGAACAGCAGGCCGCCCAACCCCGTCGCACATCGGTGGTAGCCTTGGGGCGGGTGGAACCCCAGGGGGAGGTCAGTCGCATCAGCGGCCCCCAAGGGGAGCGCATTCGTGAACTGTTGGTGCAGGAAGGAGAGCAGGTGACAGCGGGTCAAGCCCTGGTTTATTTGGAAAGCTATGGTGAGCGGGAAGCAGAACGGAATCAGGCAGCGGCTCGATTAGTGGAGGCTGAACGCACCCTGGCGGCGGAAACGGCTTATGGGGAAGCTCAAATTGAAGAAGCCCAGGCTCGGATTCAACAGGTGGATCGACCCAAATCCTTGGAAATTGAAGCGCAGCAGGCCACTATTCGCCGTCTAGAGGCAGAATTATCCCTAGCCCAAGAAGACCTGGATCGGTTTAGGAGTTTGTTTCAGGACGGGGCGATCGCCGAACAGCAATTTGATCAGCAGCAGACTAAAACTCGCCGCATCGAGGAAGAACTGAATAATGCTCAGTCCACCCTGGTGAAGTTACAAGAATCACGCACAACGGATATGTCGCTGGCTCAGCAGCAGCTCCAGTCGGCTCAGGTTAACCTGGATCGCAATCAGGTTTTGGTGGCAGTGGAGTCCCTCCGTCGCAGTTTGGATTTGGCAGAGGCACGGCTAGAACGAACGATTATTCGTGCCCCTGAAGCAGGGCGGATACTGCGAGTGATTACCCATGCAGGAGAGGCGATCGCCTCCCAAGGCATCCTGGATCTGGGGGATACGAGTCAGATGGTAGTGGTGGCGGAGGTCTATGAAACGGATGTCAGTCTGGTGGAAATCGGACAATCCGCTACGATTGTCAGTCGTAATGGCGCGTTTGAGCAAACCTTGACGGGTACCGTTACCGATATTGGCTGGCAAATTTTCAAAAACGACGTGCTGGATGACGATCCTGCCGCTAATGCTGATGCCAGGGTGGTGGAAGTGGATGTGCAGCTCGACGATGGTGCGGTGGTGGAAGCGCTGACCAACTTACAGGTGGATGTTCGCATTGATGTGGATGAATAAGTTAGGGCTTGACGAGTAGGTGGGGAAAAACAACCATGCGAACACCGCTGGCTTGGCTTAATCTTGTC
>JBFRWC010000228.1:0-10214 GCA_051439365.1 Leptolyngbyaceae cyanobacterium | reverse complement strand
GCAACTTGGCGATCGCTCTTCATCCCCTGTGTCAAACGCGATCGCACAACACCACACACAACCCTAACTCCCCAACTCCCCAACTCCCTAACTCCCCAACTCCCCTCAAGCCCCCTGTGCCAACGATTCTTTCTGCCGCACCAGATACCCACAGCGGTGTTCCCCTGCCGCCTGCCAGTGAGTTCGCTCCACCTCACAGTCTGCCAGGGCTAGACCAAACATTTCCAATTCATGACCGCAGACACTGGGGTAGGATTGGGCCACATGGGAAATCGCACAGTTATACTCCGTAATCACAAAATGAGGTTGGGTGGAGGGGGAGTGCGCTAACTCATCGGGTGGCAACACATGCCACTCGGCCATGTACCCCTCGGATTGCCGCAGCTTGACCAACTTATCCACCCGATCTTGGAGAGAACCACGACCAATGCGATCGCGATAATCCAACCCCTTGCGCTTCCATTGTTTACGCAAAATGGACCCGACCTGATCCTGGCCCACCGTTTCCGCCAGCGTATCCAGCAGGGACACCGCAAAATCATCGTATTGATCCGGCAATTTTTCCCGGCCCTTTTCGCTTAGACTATAAAAGTACTGGGGGCGGCCCATGCCTGATTGCATGGCCTGATGTTCCACCAGCCCTTCCCCCTCTAAATCTCGCAGATGGCGACGGGTAGCCTGGGGGCTGATTTGGAGAAATTTAGCGAGTTGATGGGCGGTCGCTGGGGACTGCTTCACCAAAAATTGCAAGATATCGTCCTTACTAGAAGGGTGATCGCTAATGGTCATTGTTCCTGAACCAATCCCGAATTAAACTCAAGCATATCCATAATATTTCTGTAGATTGCACTTTGACAACAGTTTTGTTGCTAAAGTGATCTACAATGGTTAAACAACTACAGGGTTGTTTTAATTATAGAAGTCAACACGGGAATCTGTCCTCAATAGCTTATGAACACATCGCCACCCCAGCAGGCCACGATGAAAAGCCTGGAAGCAATGCGAAAATTTTCCGAAACCTATGCTAAGCGTACAGGCACCTATTTTTGTGTTGACCCCGGTGTGACGGCGGTGGTCATTGAAGGGCTAGCGAAACACAAGGACGACTTGGGTGCGCCTCTCTGTCCTTGCCGCCATTACGAGGATAAAGAAGCTGAAGCCTCTGCTGCCTATTGGAATTGCCCTTGCGTTCCCATGCGGGAGCGAAAGGAGTGTCACTGCATGTTGTTCCTCACGGATGACAACGACTTTGCTGGCGACAAGCAGACTATCTCCATTGAAGACATTCGGTCCACCACTGACTGTGTATCCGCATAAGCACGGTCCATGTAAGCCATGGTCCATGTAAATCATGGCCCATTGTCTTATACCTTGGCTCACTCACTGCACACTCAACCACTGCGAGAATTACTATGACAGCAACAACGGTTAAAACCCTGGTCAATCAGCCCTACAAGTATGGGTTTGTGACCGACATTGAATCCGACACCATTGCCCCAGGTCTTAGCGAGGACGTGGTGCGGCTGATCTCAGCTAAGAAAAATGAGCCAGAATTTATGCTCAACTTTCGCTTGAGAGCTTATCGCCAGTGGTTGAAGATGGCAGAACCCACTTGGCCCCATGTGGACTATCCCCCCATTGATTACAACGATATCATCTACTATTCAGCCCCCAAAACACAGGAAAAGCTGGGTAGTTTGGATGAGGTTGATCCGACCTTGTTGGAGACCTTTGAAAAGTTGGGAATTCCCTTGTCAGAGCAGAAGCGGTTGTCTAATGTAGCCGTGGATGCGGTCTTTGACAGCGTGTCTGTTGCGACGACGTTTCGGGAGCAGTTGGCAGAGGATGGCATCGTCTTCTGTTCTATTTCCGAAGCCGTGAAGGATTATCCAGAATTGGTGGAGAAGTATCTGGGCAGCGTGGTCCCTGTGGCCGATAACTTTTTCTCAGCGCTCAACTCAGCGGTATTCAGTGATGGGTCATTTGTTTACATTCCTAAGGGTGTGAAGTGCCCGATGGACTTGTCTACCTATTTCCGGATTAACAATGGGGACTCAGGTCAGTTTGAGCGGACCTTGATTGTGGCTGAAGAAGGTAGCTCTGTCACCTACTTGGAGGGTTGTACGGCTCCCATGTTTGATACCAATCAGTTGCACGCAGCGGTGGTGGAACTGGTGGCACTGGACAATGCGGAAATTAAGTATTCCACGGTGCAGAACTGGTACGCGGGGGATGAAGACGGCAAAGGCGGCATTTACAACTTTGTCACCAAGCGCGGTTTGTGCAAGGGCGTGAACTCCAAGATTTCCTGGACTCAGGTGGAAACGGGATCGGCGATCACTTGGAAATACCCCAGTTGTGTTCTGGCTGGGGATAATTCGGTGGGTGAGTTTTACTCGGTAGCGTTGACCAACAACTGCCAGCAGGCTGACACAGGCACCAAGATGATCCACGTGGGCAAGAATACTCGCAGCACGATTATTTCCAAGGGAATTTCGGCGGGACGGTCCAAGAATAGCTATCGGGGGCTGGTGAAAATTGGGCCGAAGGCAGCGGGGGCGCGGAACTATTCTCAGTGTGATTCGATGTTAGTGGGCGATCGCGCCGAAGCAAACACCTTCCCCTACATCCAAGTGGAAGAGAATAGCGCCAGCGTGGAACATGAAGCCTCTACCTCCAAAATTGGAGAGGACCAGCTATTCTACTTCCTCCAGCGAGGGATTTCAATGGAAGATGCGGTTTCTATGATGATCAGTGGCTTCTGCAAAGATGTCTTTAGTCAACTGCCGATGGAGTTTGCCGTAGAGGCCGATCGCCTTCTCGCCCTCAAACTTGAAGGCAGCGTTGGTTAATTCCAATTTCTAGCCTTATTTGGCCTCATTCCCAGTGTCTCGCTGGGAATGAGGACCAGAGGCTCTACCTCACTTGACAGGGAGCCGGAGGCTCCTAATTGGTTCCCAGCCAGAGTCTGGGAACCAGAAGGTTTAACCAGAAAAGGTCTATCGAAAAGTATTACAGTTAGGAGTATATTGAACCAATCGTGATTAGGGAAAACAGCGACACTATTTTATCCGTTAAGGATTTGACCGCTTCCGTTGACGGGACTCAAATTCTCAAGGGACTGAATTTGGAAGTGAAGGCGGGAGAGATCCACGCGATTATGGGACCAAATGGGTCCGGCAAAAGTACGTTTTCTAAGGTACTGACGGGTCATCCTGACTATGAAGTGACAGGGGGCAGCATTGAGTATAAGGGTGAGTCTGTTCTGGATTGGGAACCGGAAGACCGGGCGCGATCGGGTATTTTTCTGGCGTTTCAGTATCCTTTAGAGATTCCTGGCGTATCCAACCTCGACTTTTTGCGGGTAGCCTGCAATGCGCGTCGCCAGCATCAGGGCTTAGAAGAACTGGACGCATTTGATTTTAACGATATGGTCGAAGAAAAGCTGGATGTGGTGAAAATGAACTCCAGTTTTCTCAACCGTAGCGTTAATGAGGGCTTTTCTGGTGGAGAGAAAAAGCGGAACGAGATTCTGCAAATGGCTATTCTGGAGCCAAGTTTGGCCCTGTTGGATGAGACGGATTCTGGTTTGGATATCGATGCGCTCAAGATTGTGTCTGAAGGGGTTAACCAATTAACGACTCCTGACAATGCAGTGGTGCTCATCACTCACTATCAGCGGTTGCTCGACTACATCGTGCCTGATTACGTTCACGTGATGGCTAAGGGGCGGATCTTGCGGACGGGTACTAAGGATCTGGCGCTGGAACTAGAATCCCGTGGCTATGATTGGGTGCTAGAGGAAGAGTTGGGAGTGAAAGCGTAATGACGATTCAAGTGGTTTCTCCCGATGAAAAAACGGTTCGCCAAGCACCAGAAAAGTCTGGGTTGGATGGGTTCCTGGCTGTGCGATCGCCCTTCTCCTCTGCCATCAGTGCTGATATCTGTGCGCACCTACAATCCTTACGGGACAATGCGTCTACTGCCCTAGAACGTTACACCTTCCCCACCACCCGCGATGAGGAATGGCGATTCACCAATCTAGCGTCGATGACGAAACTAGATTGGGCTGCGGCAGGGGGTGATGAACCCGCAGTGACGGCAGCGGACCTGCAAGCCTATCATCTGCCTGATGTTGGCCCCCGGTTGGTACTGGTCAACGGTCAGTATCGTGCTGATTTATCTGAAGATATTGCTGAATCCGGGATTATCATTGGGGCGCTGAGTGATCCGGAGGTTGCGACTGCTGTGGGGCCGAAGTTGTCACAATATTTGGGACAGCAGCGGGGGCTAGAGCAGACCTTTACGATCCTGAATACAGCCAGCATGACTGATGTGGTGGTGGTGTGGGTTGCCAAAGGAGTTGTCGCACCTCAACCGATTCATATTCTGCATGTTTCCACTGCAGGTGCGACCCCTAGTGTCAGTCATCCTCGTTGCCTGGTGGTGGCTGAGGCCAACAGTGAAGCCAAGCTCGTGGAAGACTATGTGGCTCTGACGGCGGCAGGTGATTCGGCCCCTTACTTCACGAACCCCGTCGCAGAAATTTTCTTGGAAGACAATGCTGCTGTCACCCATGTGCGATTGCAGCGGGATGATAGTGCTAGCTTCCATATTGGTAAAACGGCAGTCTCTCAAGCCCGGACTTCCCGCTATACCTGCCATGCCATTAACTTGGGGGGACGCATCAGTCGTCACAATCTGGAAGTGTTCCAACTGGGGGAGCAGACGGAAACCACCCTCAATGGCTTAGCCATGATCACGGGAGAGCAGTTGGCCGATACTCACAGTTTGATTGCCTACCAACATCCCCACGGTACCAGTCATCAATTGCAAAAGTGCATCATTGATGGCAACGCCCATGCGGTGTTTAACGGTAAGGTGAATGTGCCCCAAGCGGCCCAGCTAACGGATGCTAGCCAGCTTAATCGCAATCTCCTATTATCTGCGAAAGGTAAAGTGGATACCAAGCCCCAGCTTGAAATTGTGGCGGATAATGTTAAGTGTACCCACGGGGCAACCGTCAGTCAGTTAAAAGCTGACGAGGTGTTTTATCTCCAAAGTCGGGGCATTGATGCAACCCGCGCTCAGAATTTGTTGATCTACGCTTTTGCAGCCGAGATCTTTGAGGCGATTCCGATTGGTTCCCTCAAACAAATCCTGGTGAAAACGGTTGAGCGATTCACCCGGTAGCCTTCCAGTTAACCGAGATGGTGCGGTCAGAAGCGATCGCCCCTCTACCTCCCCACCAACATCCGAAATCCAACATCCAACATCCGAAATTTCGCCATCCTCCACCTACCATGCTGATTCAAGAACAAACCCTAGCGACCAAGGTCCGCTCTGACTTCCCCATTCTGCACCAGCAAGTCCATGACAAGCCGTTGGTGTACTTAGACAACGCTGCCACCTCGCAAAAGCCAACAGCGGTTCTGGATGCATTGGAGCAGTATTACCGCTACGACAATTCTAATGTCCATCGCGGTGTCCACACCCTGAGCGCCCGGGCCACGGATGCCTACGAGGGATCACGGGATAAAGTGGCAGCGTTTGTGAATGCGGCCCATCGGGAGGAAATCGTCTTTACCCGTAACGCCAGTGAAGCGATTAATTTGGTGGCCTATGCTTGGGGTTTAAGCAATTTAGCTGAAGGGGATGAAATTATCCTGTCAGTGATGGAACACCACAGCAACTTGATTCCCTGGCAGATGATGGCCCAGCGAACGGGGGCTGTCCTCAAGTTTGTGGAACTGACGGAAACAGAAGCGTTCGACCTGGACCAATACCGATCGCTCCTCTCCGACAAAACCAAGCTCGTTGCCGTCGCCCACGTCTCCAATACCCTCGGCTGCATCAATCCGGTAGAGGAGATCATCCAACTGGCCCATGCTCACAATGCCCGAGTTCTTCTCGATGCCTGCCAAAGTACCCCCCACATGGCCATTGATGTCCAATCTCTGGATTGTGACTGGCTGGTGGCTTCTGGACACAAGATGTGCGCCCCCACCGGAATCGGTTTTCTCTACGGCAAACTGGATGTATTGCGCTCCATGAATCCCTTTTTGGGCGGGGGCGAAATGATTGCCGATGTATTTCTCGACCATTCTACTTATGCGGATGTCCCCCACAAATTTGAAGCGGGGACTCCAGCCATTGGGGAGGCGATCGCTCTCGGTGCAGCGGTGGACTACTTGACGAATATCGGTATGGACACAATTCATGATTATGAGCAAGAGTTGACAGCCTACCTGTTCAAGCAACTCAACACCATCCCCGAAGTCCGCGTTTACGGTCCCCAACCTGGGGCGGATGGATCAGGACGGGCTGCCCTTGCCTCCTTCACCACCGGAGCCGTCCATCCTCACGACTTGTCCACTATCTTGGACCAAGCGGGTGTGGCTATTCGCTCCGGACACCATTGTACTCAGCCGCTGCACCGAATCGTTGGTGCCCAGTCTACCGCACGGGCCAGCCTCTATTTTTACAATACCCGTGAAGAAATCGATGTTTTTATTGCCTCGCTAAAAGAAACGATCGAGTTTTTCGGTGGAATTTTTGGGATGTAGGGACTGCCCTCCGTTTTTTTGCAAAGTGCTAGATCCCCGGCTTCTTCAAGAAGCCGGGGATCTGTCAGGTTGATCCTTACTTATAGGGTTGCACTGCCCGACTCACCGCTGTAGGCGATGAGCTCCACACTGCCGATGATATCGCCCAAGCCGATGGGTTGAGAACAGGAGGTGTGGTACTGCATCGTTTGCAAGGGGCGATCGCCATTCTCAAACGCCTGTTCATCCTCAAACAGATGGATAAAGGTTTTGGATTTGAACGTGTTGGTGTCTGCGGTGTCGATGTCTGCTACAAATGCATCACCTACAACCACTTCCCCTTCAAAATAGGTTTTCCCCTTGGCCAAGGACTCGGCTGGTGATTTGTTGCCCTTGATTTTTTTGTTAGACACAACGATGTAAGCGAGGTCATCGTTGTCCACCTCACCATTGACAGTCGCTTTGTTCGCATTCTGTCCAGTCATCACATCCGTGCCGGGATTGTATTCAAACGTGAGGGCTTCCGGTTTACCCAGGCGATCGCACAATGATCCTGTATCACTATCATTATCACCGTCATTGTTATTATCATTGTCATCGTTATCATCACTGTCCCCACCGTCATCGTCGTCAACTTCTCCTGTGATCACAATCGACGAGGTAATGACTGTGGCATTCACATCAATCAGAACGGCTAGAATTTGGTCATCCACTTGCACCAAGGTGTCCTGTTCAAATTGGGTGATGGTCAGATCCTCAAAAGTGTAGGACTCAAATTGGAGAATATCCACATCTACATCGAAGTTGAGGATCGTGGTGGTGCTACTGGTTTCTGAAATAATAAAGGTATCATCACCGCTGCCACCTACAAGGCGATCGTTGCCACGACCACCGCTGAGGATAGTATTACCGCTATTCGCAATCAGGACATCATTGCCTTTGCCACCAAAAAGAGTGTCATTGCCTTTGCCACCGACAATAAAGTCGTTCCCATTACCACCAAAGATCGTGTCATCGCCTTTGCCACCCCAGAGGCGATCGTTCCCGTTGCCCCCAAAGATCAGGTCATTGCCTTTGCCGCCAAAGATGCGATCGCCCCCGCCGTTACCATTTGCTTCATCATCTCCATCACCGCAATTGATGCGATCGCCACCCCCATTGCCGCTGGCATTGTCATCCCCGCGACCACAGATTACTTGGTCATTCCCCCGACCTCCCTGCATCTCATCATCCCCATCCCGACCCACGAGGCGATCGTTACCACCGCCACCACTGAGTTGGTCGGCTAAATTGCCACCAAATAGTCGATCTTTGGAGCGATCGCCCACAAAAATAAACGTGTTGGTATTGATATCCACCACCGTATCTTGGCGAACCTGAACATTTTGGATGACAATATCTTGCTCAATGGTGGTTTCCTCAACGTTATACACTGTTGTTTGCGAACCATGATTCGCAAACAAGTATTCGGCCAAGGCATCCTGCTGAGTCCCAAAGCTGGTAAAGTTAGCGACGTTATTCTCAACCGTTATATCTACGTCTACATTGACTTCTGTGAGATTGACTCGGTTATCAGTGGTGGTAAATTCAGGAAAAATATAACCATCTCCTCCATTCGCCAGATAATCTGTCGTCACAATCCGGTAGCTGGTCTGAAACGAATTTTGGATAAACACTCCATCCCGCACAATCACATCGATGATGTTGCCGTCATCGTCGGTGATAGCCAGGGAGCGCACCCGCTGCCCCGCTGGCAGACTCGGATCAAAGCTGAAGATGAGACCGCTGAGTTGGGGAAACTGGGACGGCTCAGCATCATCCGCTGATACGCCATGTTCAATCACCCGGAGCAATTCCTCCCGCGTCAGACTCAGCAACACCAAGCCATAGTTAGACTGCAATGCGGTTTCAATATCAATTTGGGTAATCCCCCCGTCTTGGCTGGTGGAATCACCAGAGGTGGATGGGGGAAACGTATTACCCATTTCGTCAATCAAACCAATTGAGCTGCTGATGCTCCCAGCATTCAAGATAGAAATACTAACTGTGGAATCGATGGTTTGAGCCGTAAATAAATTGGCTTCAGCCGTCAAGATCCCCAGAGTCGTAGACTGAGTTGTAACTTGAGTACTGCGGCCTTCAATATAAAACGAACTGTAGCCAAAGATAATGGTGCCATCCTCTGTTACTACAGGGCCATTTCCACCCGTGCTACTATCCCCATCATCCCCCGAGTGATCATCACTGCTGCCGTCACTGCCATCACTGCTATCATCGTCATCATCGTCATCGTCATCGTCATCGTCGTCGTCCTGGCTACCCAATTCCATCCCCGCACTGCGACTCCAATAGGCAGAGCCAGTATCGGTAGATGGGTTTAGGTCAACGGTCAGCATATTTTGGTCAAGTAAAGTGGTCTTCATGGATATCCCTCGACAAATTTTCAGATTGATTTGGACTGATTCGTTTGGACCAATCAACTTATCTTCTAGTTTGAAATAATTGATTGAAACTCATCAACTAGCATTAAAAAATCACACCCATAAGTTGGCGCTAAAAAATCACACCAAAAGTTGGTAGAGCAAAATGAAAACTGCACAGATTAGACCTCTGTAGTTTGTCCGGTATTTTGAAGTTTTCCAGTCAAGCTATCTAGAGATTATCGATGAACTAACTCAATGTTTTAGACAGAGAAGCCAATTTAGACTAGCGATGACACCTGATAATAGTGACGGGCTTTCAGATAAAAGGTTTCTCTTTAATCGATTTTTTGTGAGAGTTATCAGCCAGATAAGCTGGCTAATAATGTTAATGAAAATTTTGTTAGCTTTGGTCTTTCAATCGATCAAAAGCAGGAGAATCACAAAATTTTCTGCAAAAAATGAGTACCTATTAAGACTGAAATAGATACCTTTAGAAGGGTAGAAACGTTTGTCTAGAGATAAATTAGCCCTGAGGGCATAGACCCTGAAGATGATTCAAACTCGTTCTCTTGTGCATTTTCTCAGGCAGCTAATTGACTGACAAGACTGCCTAAAACCTTGACCCTGCCTTGGGTTAGGAGGGTTAGGAGACCTAGGGTTAGGAGACCTAGGGTTAGGAGACCTAGGGTTAGGAGACCTAGGGTTAGGAGACCTAGGGTTAGGAGACCTAACCCCTACATTATCCCAATCCCTTGTAGGGGAGCGGTTTCCGCGCCCAATGCTCGTTTTTCGTTAGCCAACCAGCTCAGGAAGTTCGGACAAGCATCTCTGCCATTAGCCAAAGTTGGGCTAACAGAAAAAATGAATACATCGTGTTGCACTGACGATTATTCGAAATTATTCCCTGATGGGCTGGGAACCAGTCGGGAATGTGTGCCTTTTTTTCAACTGTCCCTAGATGCGGTAGTAATGGCGATCGCGCCTCAAGTTCAATGTCACTGAAATAAGCTGGCTTTAGACCCCCGGCTTCTCCAAGAAGCCGGGGGTCTAGGCTACAACTCATCCTTAAGTCAGTAAGCCAGTGCCAATCCACGGCTTTGACGAGGCGGCTTTTACAGTGCGGCATAAAGCTGATCGGCGAGGGTGGTGATTTCGTCAACCATTGTCAGTTGCTCTAACCAATGGGAGGGAATTCCCGGTTGACCGTAGAAAGCTCCAGCCACCTGGCCGCAAATGGCAGCAGTAG
>JBFRWC010000227.1:0-3452 GCA_051439365.1 Leptolyngbyaceae cyanobacterium | reverse complement strand
GAATCACCACTACCCTGGTGGCGGCGGTTACTGCCTTGGTAAATCTCACTTGTTAGTCAAGTCACCCACAATTCCATTCGTGAGTGATGGCGCAATACTACTTCAAAGGAGGGGACTTGTTCCTCTTCCTCGGCACGACGCTGGTATAGATGAAACGCTATCCTCTGCGTGTGTTCAAATTGCCCTTGCTTCCGCCGTTGCCATCTTTTTCCACCATCCATAAGCAATCCCCCAACAGGCCCTACGTTGTTGAGTCAGTCTCAGGTGAATATAGCGTGTTGTGATTCATCAGTGCATCCTTGTTCACATTCCAACCTCAATACAAGGTTAAAACTCCTAGATTGGTGTCTGTACCAAATTGCTGGATCGTTTCATGGTGCGATCGCAACATTGTCTCAATTTGCCTAGTCGAGCAGCTACCCCGTCGAATCCAAATGACTTTGGGTGGAAAACCCTGTAGAACACTTAATTCGCTAAAGTCTGAGTCTTTCGTAACTACGGTAAAGTCATTCGGCTGAGCATACTGCCACACGATGAGGTCTTCAGCCTGATCTAGGCCAATCAAATAAACGTGTTGTGAGTGAGGGTATAAATCAACCAAACGATCAACTAAGCGTGGGGACAGATTGTGATCAAATAACAGCTTCATGCTTCAAGGGTGAGCATTTGCCGCTCACGGTCAGCAGCATAGCTCAGAGAAGCCAAAATATCATCCTGCTTGAGATAGGGGAAATCTTCTAAAATCTCCTCGTAGCTCATCCCTGCGGCCAAGTAAGAGAGGACATCGTAAACCGTGATTCGCATTCCCCGAATACAAGGTTTTCCCCCACGTTTTCCAGGCTCAATCGTAATGATGTCTTGATAGTGCATCTCGTTTAACTCACACACGTTTCTGAACACTTCCCTATTCTAAAGTCTCGATAATCCAGAGTTCATAATCAACTGAAGGTTTTATCGTTTGGCGATCGCCCCTCCCTCAGCACTAATCTTCGCTATTCTTGTTGATCCATAACCCGTTCAGCCGACGAGCCCACAACCTATGAAGTAGTTACAGCACTGTGAATCAGGTGAGTCAGCCGCAGTCGCAGGGTTTCCAATCCAAAACGCTGGCTGGCAGAGATAAAGACCGCTTGTGGATACTGCTGTTTCGCCACCTCTAAGGTGTCGCTATCCACTTGGTCAATTTTGTTAAATGCCAGCAGGCTAGGGCCAGGAACAATCGGCATTTCGTTGAGGATGGTTGTCACTGACTGAATTTGATGTTCCCAGGCTGGGTGGGACAGATCAACCACATGGAGCAGAGCATCGGCTTCGGTGACTTCTTCCAAGGTGGCCCGGAACGCATCCATGAGCGAGGCGGGTAACTCGTGAATAAAGCCAACCGTATCCGTCAGCACCATTGATAGCGGCGTGTCGCTACTGGGGACCGTAACGGCTAGCCGCCTTGTGGTGGGGTCTAGGGTGGCAAAGAGTTGGTCAGCAGTATAGACCTCGGCGTTGGTGAGGGTATTTAACAGCGTAGACTTACCTGCGTTGGTGTAGCCGACAACGGCAATGGAAGGCACCTCAGAGTCTTGGCGCTTGTGCCGCAGGCGAGAACGATGGGCTTGAATGTGATTCACTTCCCGTTGCAGCCGCGAGATTCGCTGTTGGATGCTACGACGCTCGGTTTCTAGTTTAGTTTCCCCAGGACCACGGGTTCCGATCCCACCCCCCAATCGGGACATGGCTTGGCCCCGTCCAGTGAGTCGGGGCATCAGATATTCCAGTTGGGCCAGTTCCACCTGTAATTTTCCGGCTCTGGATTGGGCACGTTGGGCAAAAATATCGAGAATGACTTCGGTGCGATCGACGACGCGGGTCCCCAAGCGTCGTTCTAGATTGCGGGATTGGGCTGGGGATAATTCTCGATTGAGAACGACTAGGTTCGCACCAATGGTTTGCACGGCGAGGGCGATGTCTTGCACTTTTCCATCACCGACAACGGTTTGCGGATGGGGGTGCGATCGCCGTTGCCGCACGATCTCTAACACTTCCCCCCCAGCGGTTTCAATCAGCCGCTCCACTTCCACTAATTGTTCCTCAAAGGCACCACGGTTCAAATCCTTGGTCATGACACCGACCAACAACACCCGATCGTGGTCCGAGTCCACATCTTGGGCAATGAATTCCCGCCGGAATTCTTCTTCTAAGCTGGCGACTAGGTCGATCAAGTCTTGGGTGGCGATCGCCTCCAAGCTCAGGGATTCAGACACATCCCAGGTGCCGATGCCTTGGGGGACGAGATGGGCGAGATAGCCACCACTGATATAACCCGTGCCGCCCCCGCCTCGCCGTTGAAAGCCTTGGCCAGAGAGATTGAGAATGGTGAGGACATCCAACCGCTGTAGTACCATTGCGGTCAGGGCGGCATCGTTAGGTGGGACCGTATTAAGTTGGGTGGCAATACAGCGAATACCACAGAGTCGCTCAGCCCCGTAGCGAGGTAATTCCAGTGGCGGAATTTGGGTTTGAGACGGGGTGCCCACCCCAACTCGGATGACTTGCCCTCGGCGGTTCAGATAGGCGCACAAGGGTTCTTGAATCTCTTGACTAATGGCGGCTAGTCGCTGGGCAAATTCAGGCGTGGTGATGCGATCGCCTGGTAATCGTTGATGATAAAGCCGCTTGAGCTGCTTGAGCTGGTTGGCTTTCAATCCTTGAATTCGTCCAAAAATCGTTTCGATAGGCGCTACTCCTTAACAAATCGGGACTCCTTAACAAATTAGGTGCGTTACGCTGGCGCTGCACGCACCCTACCTTATCTGAAATTAGCCTTAACCCTCACTCTTCCCAGAGACCGCATTATCTGTAGGTTGGGTTGACGCAAGAAAACCCAACAAAAACTTTGGAAATGTTGGGTTTCGTATCCTCAACTCAACCTAAGCTGTCTACAGGTTGGTATATTTTTCAATCCTCGTTCCTCAAGTCCCGATAGGCCCTGTCCTCATCGAAAGACTGAGGGCAAGAGCCTACGTCCTTAAGATCAATCATTAGGGCAACTGATTGATCGTTAGCGAACAGCACCACCGCCCACTGCAACGGGATCAAGTGGCTTCATGAAATAGAGCTTAGTGAGATGCCAGACATTGGATGCATAGAAGGGCAGCTTTTTGAAGAACTTAACCGCGCCCGGAGCATTGGATTCAGCAATCTCGGTGAGCTGACGGTTGTTTTCCGTGCAAGTATCCAATCGTGAGAAAAACTCAGCATTCTCAACGTCCAGAATCACTGGAAAGACTCGACCTGCCGTCTCATTGGTTTGGCGAATCACATAGATGTCGTATTCCCGTGCATCCAATCCCAAGGCTGCATAAAAACCCGATCGTTGGATGTCATTGAGATACATGGTTGCAAACACAGAAAGCAGGAAGAATCGACACCATAGCTTTGCTTTCCAGTCATTTAAGATC
>JBFRWC010000226.1:0-18374 GCA_051439365.1 Leptolyngbyaceae cyanobacterium | reverse complement strand
ATGAGATGTGTGTACACCGTAGCCTTGCAAAGGGGGAGGACCGGAGTTTCCCCCCTTTGCAAGGGGGGACTAAGGGGGGTAAAGCCGAGTTTTGGACTTCAAAATGAGATGTGTGTACACCGTAGCTTTGCAAGGGGGGATTAAGGGGGGTAAAGCCGAGTTTTGGACTTTGAGCCTTGGTAGGTTGGGTTCGCTGTCGCTTAACCCAACAGCAAGTTTCGTTGGGTTTCGTCACCTCAACCCAACCTACGTTCCAAAATCTAAAATCTAAACTCCAAAATCATGAAGCGTTACGGCAACCTCTGGCCCCAAATTACTCGCTTTGACAACATCCTTCTTGCCGCCCGGAAAGCTCAAAAAGGCAAACGCTATCGTCCCAACGTCCTTGCCTTCAACTACAACCTCGAACAAGAACTTAACCAACTCCAGCATCAACTCCAGACCAAAAACTATCAGCCCGGACCCTACCGAACCTTTCGCATTAGCTACCCCAAACCCCGCACCATTTCCGCCGCCCCCTATCGCGATCGGGTCGTTCACCATGCCCTCTGCAACATCATCTGGCCCATTTTTGAACGCTCCCTCATTTTCGATACCTACGCCAACCGTTGGGGCTTTGGCACCCATCGCGCCCTCCACCGCTTCACCCAATTTGCCCGATCCAGCCCCTACATTCTCCAGTGCGACATTCGCAAATACTTTCCCAGCATCGACCACGAAATCCTCAAAACCCTCCTGCGCCGCAAAATTAAATGCCCCGATACCCTGTGGCTGATTGACACCATCATCGACGGCAGCAACGACCAAGAACCCGTCATTGTCCACTTCCCCGGCGATACCCTCCTCACTCCCCTGGAACGCCGCCGAGGACTCCCCATCGGCAACCTTACCAGTCAGTGCTTCGCCAACATCTATCTCAGTGGCTTCGATCATTTTGTCAAAGAACAACTGGGCTTCAAAAAATACCTGCGTTACGTGGATGACTTTGCCCTGTTTGCTGATGATCGCAAATCTCTGATCCAAGCAAGAACCGCCATTGAAGACTATCTGGCGACACTCCGCCTCACCATTCACCCCATCAAAAGTCAGTTGTACAAAACTGCTATTGGGGCTAACTTTGTGGGTTTTCGTGTGTTCAAAGAGCATATACGGGTCCGGGGCGAAAACCTCCACCGTGCCCGTCGCCGCCTCCGTCAATTGCAACACCAGTACAAAACCGATGCCATTACGTTCCAGTATCTTACCCAATCCATTCAAAGCTGGGGTGCCCATCTCAAACATGCCGATAGCCATCGCCTGCGAGATGACATTTTCACCACATTGGTTTTCACAAAGTAATCCCATCCAGATATGGTGAAATTGGGGTGGGTTGATCTGCTGCTGCGGGGCGGGTCTTGGAACAACAATCCTAGAAACTGCCGCTCGGCGAACCGTAACAGGAACAATGCGGACAACGAGAACAACAACATCGGTTTTCGAGTTGTCTGTTCTTCTCCCAGTACTCTTCGCTGCCAGAATTGGTGGATGGGAATTCATCAAGCGTGCCTGAAGAGTCCAGACCTGCTCCCGTGATGGTGATTTCACCATCCAAAAATCAACCGGAGTCGGCCAGCTTGGTAGGTGCGCCGAAGAGTTGTCCGGCTCTACTCACGCTGTTTCTTGGAGGCGATCGCTCCCTAGAAAGTGCTAGGCCAACGTTCTGATGGAGTGGAGGAGAGCGATCGCCTCTCCTCCAAAGAACACCCGTAATTGGGTTGCTCAATGGCTGCATCGCTAAAGATAGAAAGTACACACCAGCATAGTGTCCCTCTAAAGTACTCTTAACAAAGTCAAGCCATAAGCGATTGAGAGTACAACAGAGGGATTGTGAGATGTTACTCCACGGCAAAGTCAGTATACTGCCGCATAAAAGGATCATGAAAGCCCAGCACAATTATCTGTTTGGTTTTTGCTTTTGCCAATCGTGAGCGGCGGCCTCTCCCGACAAGACGGCTCGTTCCACACTGGATGCAGTGACGGCTGATGTAAATCCATCCCCGGCTAGAATCAAAGGCCCTGCGATAGTGTCGTTTGCCCATGCCAACACAGCAAACGGGTCAGGATGCAGACGGGTAGGCTGGCTATACTTCCAGCGATGGACATGGTGAGCTAAAACAGGGGAACCCAGCCAGGGAGAAGCGTTGGTGATCAAGTGGTGGGCGATCGCCTCCCGATCCGCCTCCCAATGATCACGGCTAAAGCTAGGAGTCGCATGAATCGTCACCCCATAGCCATCAGGAGAAATGCCTTTAATGGAATTACTCGCCATCCATTGAATCGCATCATCTTCAACATACAATCCTCCCGGTTCTGGGATCTGGCTCTCCTGCTCTAGCAAAACTAACAAGGCAATGCAGCGATCGTAGGTCACTTGCTCCAACTCTTGTCGCTGGGTGGGGTGAATGGCGAGTTTGGAGCCATCCAGTAGCTCTAATGCCTGGGGCACGGGAGCTGTGAGAATGACGATATCCGCATGGAATACTGGAGGCTTGGAAGGATTGCCTGTCTTGGGAGAAACTGGAATGGCGGTCCACTGGTTGTCCTGCCACACTAAACGGTCAATCCGAGTTTGGGTGCGAATATCCAGCTTTTCGGCCAAGTGTTGGGCCACGCCGCGAGTGCTGGTAGTCCCTCGGTAACAAATTTTATCCGTCAGGCCATCAAATTCTCGGAATTGACCTGTGGTATCGGTAAAACCATTTGCCCACGGTTGTACCCAGCCCCAGGATTCCCAGGCTTGCAACTGCTTTTGGAACGACGGGGTTTGGGCAGTGAACGACTGACAGCCATAGTCAAAATAACCACGGGGACCATGCTCAGTTTTCACCGAACGGGAGGCCAAGCGTCCACCGATACCAAATCCTTTATCCACAACCGTGACAGTGTGCCCTTGCTGTTGCAGAGCCGTAGCAGCGGTCAGCCCTGCCATGCCGCCCCCAATCATCAAGCACGTTGAATCCTGTCCCATCCCAATGTCCTAACTCTATTTAACAGGCTTGATACTCAACAATCCCTTTTCTTTGAGTTTCGGATCAAACCGAATGGAATCTTTCACCCCACGAGACTCTAGAACCGCCATAATCTCTGCTTCCACCCGCCGAGCCACTTGTTTGAGTGCCTTAGTTTGCCCGATTTCCCCACTCGCTGCCTCGTAGGTCGCCTGTTCGTCTGGGGTCATCTGAGCCGTTGCGTCGATGGTGTCCGTCCACCGTTCAGCCTCAGGACCATTGCCGGGGGGGCGATCGCCATTCTCGACCAGCCAAGACGCTTGAATCCCTTCTAACACCGCCCGTCGAGGTTGGGCAATGGTTTTCACCTTCACCCAATGGCATTGCTGGGGACAGCGAACTAAATGTTGCTTCAAACTCATGGTGACATCACGGGAGTAGCCCACATACTGGAGCTGTTGTTCCCGATCAAAAATAGCGTATACCCCGACCACTTTGGCAAATTGTGAGGGTAGCAACCCATCTTCACCGATATAGGGAATAAAATCCAAGTCCGCTAGCGAAAATAGCTCGGTTTCAGTTTCAGCCGCCATCCATTACTTTCCCCCAAAGACATTAACCCTCAAGCAAGACAATTGAGGCCATCTTCTACCTTAAACCACAGCAGAATTCTCACAATAGTTTGATCAGAGTCTTTTAATGCCGTAACTTGAGCACAATTGTGGAACTTTATCAACCGAGGACTCGACTAGTTAGACCCTGACTGGTTAATATGGTAGGCGGCAATTTGATTACGGGAACCCATTCACAGGAACAACGAAGTGAGGAGTAAATGTAGTGAAAAGCAATAGCAGTCCAGCGACACAACCCGATTTAAAGGCCAACCTGAACGCCACCCTGAGTGCCAACGGCTCAGCCATCATGGCGCATGTTGCCTCTAATGCCACCTCGAAAGCAGCCTTGTCGGTTTTATTGGTCGGTGGCTTGTCAATGGTTGGGGTGGGCATGGCGGATCGGGCGATCGCTTCCGCCGACAGTTCCACCAGTGTCCCTAGTGCTCACGATCTACTCGAACCTGTGATCAAAAGCCAGCCCCTCCCTCCGGCTCCGGCTCCTATTCCCAGTAGTCCAGCGATCGCGCCAGTGGCCCCTCCTCCAGCCCCAGTGATCGTGGCTCCTCCTTCTCCTCCGGCCCCGTCAATCGTCACCCCGGTTGCCCCTGCCTCAGCCCCTCCCACGAACGCCCCCACACCCGATGTCCCAACGGTTGAATTCTCTGCCCCGGCTCCTTCTGTTCCCACCACTGCCCCTCTAGCCACTCCCCCTATATTGCCATCGCCCACCCCATCCCTTGATCTCTCCCCCATTCGAGGGAACATTCCCGTTACGGATATTAATTATGGCAATAGCTATCTCGACACCACAGACTACAGTTTGGGGGCAACTCCCAGTCCAGGGATGGTGCCCGATATTGTCTTTAGTGAACGGTCCACCGGTTGTCAGACCGTATTGCAGCAGGGACAAGCGATCTCCTCGTCTAGCTTCTGTGGCAGAGTCACTTCTTCCAACGTGGCCAGTGGGCTGATCCCTCTCAGAACTGGGAATAACACGACTTTGGGCAGTCCGCTAGCGGGGCCGTTTGCAGGGCCGCTCCCCCAAGTGAACGAAGTGGCTATTGGTCCTCTCAGTATTAGTTCTAGCGGCTTGGTCGTGACCCGTCGCCTCTCGATTCAGGACTATTACAACCGCACGGAACAACCCAAAGCTCTTCCAGGGAACAACAATGCCAATCTGCTGTTTCCTTTGTCGATTCCGGCAATGGTCAGTTCTCCCTTTGGAATGCGGGTCCATCCCATCTTCGGCAACGTACGGATGCACACCGGAACCGATTTAGCCGCCCCAATGGGCACCCCGGTTGTGGCCGCCTACTCCGGTCGAGTCGCGGTTTCTGATTTTATGGGCGGCTACGGGCTAGCGGTGGTGATCGGCCACAGCGAAAAGTCTGCCGAAACCTTGTATGGTCACCTATCTGAAGTGTTTGTGAAAGCAGGGGAATGGGTCGAGCAAGGGACGGTCATTGGTCGGGTCGGGAGTACGGGCAATTCCACTGGCCCCCACCTCCACTTTGAATTGCGCCAGCAAACGACGAATGGTTGGGTAGCGGTCAATTCAGGTTCTTTGCTCCAACAAGGATTAACCAATGTCCATGCGGGCTTCCAGTTAGGGGACAGCTTCTCAATTGCCGACGCTTCTCTGATTAATCCCACGAACGGCGAGTTGGAAAAGCTCTCGATTCCCACCGTGCTGCAATACGGCAAGAATGCCACCAAGGAAAATATCAGCGATACCCTTGCGTCCAGCGATGGGCTAACCTTAGACCTCTTGGAAGATAAGGCTTCATCGTCTGATCTGACCCCTAATCTGACTATCCAGGAGTCTAACCCCCAACCCTCTCCAGAGCCAGGAGCATGGGTGTCGCCCCATGATTTAGTCAGTGATGGGAAGGAATGAGCGTTAAATCAAATGTAAAAGTTTTTTGTGGGGGTGCGACAGAGCCGTGTCCCCACAAAAAATCTAGATTTTATTTAGTCCTTGCTCCGAGGAACGATGGTGAGAATAACTGAGGCTTAGCCCATGATCTTTTTCCCGATAATGTTGGTGCTACTGGTGTTTGTGTTTGGGGCATCCATCGGTAGCTTTCTCAATGTTGTCATTTACCGGGTGCCTGCGGGGTTGTCCTTGCTGAGGCCACCGTCCCGCTGTCCCCATTGTCTCCATCCCCTGGCCATGCGGGACAATGTGCCTGTGTTTGGGTGGTTGTGGTTGCGGGGCAAGTGTCGCTATTGCCGGACGGCGATCGCCCCGCGATATCCCATTGTTGAAGCGGTGACGGGTCTGTTATTCGTCGCTGCCCTTCGCCACATAGCCGGACCCGAATTGCTCAATCTCGATCCCGTGCTGTTGGTAGGCCATTGGATCTTAATTAGCTGGTTACTGGCCTTAGCCTTGATTGATGCCGACACCATGACCTTACCCAACCCCCTCACCCAATCGGGCTTAGTGTTGGGCTTGCTGTATCAGGGAGCAGTGGGATGGAGTGAAACGGGGCAAGTCAGCGGCATCATTACTCACTTTATGGGCGGCATGATTGGGGCCGTGTTGGGCATCTGGCTGCTGGATGCCATCTTTATCGTTGGCTCAATGGTATTGGGCCAAGCTGCGTTGGGTGGAGGCGATGCGAAATTGGCGGCGCTGATGGGGGCGTGGCTCGGGTGGAAGTACTTACTGTTAGCCGGATTCTTGGCCTGTGCCTTGGGGGCGATCGCTGGCACCACGGCAATGGCGATCGGGCTGCTGCATCGTCGTCAGCCCATGCCCTTCGGTCCGTTTTTGGCTTTGGGGACAGGAGTAGCGTTATTCTGGGGAGAACCCCTTTTGAGCGCTTACCTGAACTTATTTTTTCCAGTCCCCACAGGGTTGTAGATGACCCCAATGGTTGGACTTTATGGGCTAACTCATAAGGATTAGCTCCTAATTTGCTCTTAATCGGCTACGCGCAATCGGCCATCATGCAAGCCCGTGTGGATACGGTTAATCAGAGTCATATCCGCTTCGGAGATGATGCTTCGATTCAGTAAACTCATCAGCAATTGTTGGTCTGAGCGGGAGATGATGCGGGTGGTGAAGATCCGATTAACGACGGCAGAGACCAGGGACGGGCTAGTGGTGGGGGAATTGGGGGAACTGGGGGAAGGGAACATGGGTAACGGTTGAACTCTACATCTCTAGTATGGGCCTCAAGCCGTTAAATCTCAGTGATACCACTTAGCCCCCATGGGTGATACGGTAGGGTGACTCCGGTGATTTCATCGACGAGTTGGGGGGACTGCCGTCACAGACTTGTGTGATCTGGCGCAGTGTTATGGCTTTACCAACGTCTGATGTACCGTCGGTTATCTTGATAAGTCAAATCCCGCCGTTCCACATCTTGGCGTAAGACTAAGCCTGTGGGGCCAGCGATCACCCGTGGGAGGTCAGCTTGGTCGATGACGGCTCCAGTGGCCATATCGTAGGTGGTGTACACCGTCGCGATCGCCTCCACTCCCTCGGTATCCGTTCCAGGCAGAGCAGGGACTGGGGCGAGGGTCGATGAAGCTGGAGTTTCTGGGGCAAGATCGTCCCCATCCAGATCAGGGGGACCATCAAAGAAAATATCCATGACCGTGAGGGTCCGCTGGGGCGGGGCTTCGGTGCCCAACCAGGAGCGGGGGCCAACGCCAAGGGCACCGCTGTGCAGCAGTTCCAACGCTCCCACTTTGCCAGGGAAATAGGCGTGGTGATGACCCGAAATATGGGTGTGGACCTCATAACGTTCCAGTAACTCCCGCACCTCTTCCCCACGACTGAGGTATTCACTGGGGCGATCGCGTCCCTCAGCCACGGCATACAACGGATAGTGACTCAGAGAGAGCCGCATTTTCGCCTGTTGAGCCGCCGCACTCAGGAGGTTTTGTTCCGCCCATGCCAGGGCCTCATCCGATAGCTCAGACGACGACCCATCCCACACCAGATAGAAAATATCATCATGGACAAAGCTGTACTGAAAGGGAAATTGGCGGGTGTCCACCAATTCAAGTCCCAATGTTCGCTCTGGATGGGTCCAATAGGCTTGGGCCGCGTTCCGCTCTGAGGCAAAGACATAACGCCCAGGCATTATGCCTTGGGGGATCACTTCAGCGTCTTCGTCCAGAATCAAATTGGAGCCATCTTGCTTGCCGATGGCGATCGCCATGGGTAAGCCTGCTTGTCGAATCGGTTGGAAAATCTGACGATCGAACCCGGCCCACATCGATTCTAGATCTGCTACGGTCAATGATAAAAGTTGCCCTCCCACCATATCTCCTACACACAGCACCAAATCCGGTTGCCATGCCGGAATCTGTTGGATCGCCGTCAGCACTTCCTGGCGGTAAGTGGTGTCACGATATCGGCCATTGATATCACTGAACACCACGAGGCGCACATCTCCCCGCTTAGGTGCTTCCATCCCTGCCGGGGCAGGTCGATCGGATTGAATCGGGGATGTGGCAAGATTCGAGGCAGCGGGATTCGAGGCAGACGGAGAACGTGAAGGCAAAGTCTGGCGATCGCTTTGCTGAGCAGAGGTTGAGTCCCCATCTATTTCCCCAGTGGTAACGAAGCGAGTACTGATTTGGACCAGATGCTCTAGACGTGCTTTGTTCCCCGCTACCAACATCCCGATTCCGAAGGAAACGGTAACAATGAGTGTCATCGTTCGCCAATTCAGTCCTGTGCGATCGCTCTTCACGCCCTACTCTCCATCACTCCACCAAAACTGTAGCATTGTCATTTCGCTTCATTGTCATTTCGCTTCATTGTTAATGTCGCTTCATTGTAATGTCGCTTCATTGTAATGTCGCTTCAACTATCTCATGTCAACCTGTGGTACCCAACCCTGGAAAACTATCAGGAAATCACAAACGGAATCGGTTGCGCAATGCCATAGCCCTGCACATAATTAACCCCAATCTCTTGGAGGCGATCGCGCACCTGTTGATTTTCGACAAACTCGGCAATGGTTTTCATCCCCAAAGTTTGGCTAAGACTATTGATAAAACGGACAATGGTGCAGTCAACCGGATCATCCAAAATATCGCGGACAAAATTACCGTCGATTTTAAGATAGTCCACAGGTAGGTTTTTGAGGTAGGCAAAGGATGACATGCCACTGCCAAAATCATCCAGGGCGAACTGACACCCATAGGTTTTGAGAATGCGAATAAATTCTGTGGCTTGACTGAGATTGGCGATCGCTGCTGTCTCAGTAATTTCAAAACAAATGAGTGAAGGAGGTATCTGCTCAGTTTCAAACCAATCGATGACATAGTTGAGAAAC
Organism: Leptolyngbyaceae cyanobacterium; assembly: GCA_051439365.1. Lineage (GTDB taxonomy): Bacteria > Cyanobacteriota > Cyanobacteriia > CAKZMO01 > CAKZMO01 > JAAHGY01. Next base: position 9,470 of record JBFRWC010000226.1, on the reverse strand, counting down.
CGCTGATCACACAAACTATTCCCGGACAAATTAATCATTAATTTAGGCACCATAGCACTTGTTGAGGTAGCCATAATTTGGGCGATCAACTGGTCATAACACTCAAAGGTCGTTTGCACCACCCACTGATCAATGTCAGGCATCAAATCATACCGTTCTGCCGCTGGAATAAAGGCCATCGGCGGAATTAGTGTTCCGTTTTCATCGACCATTCGAATTAACACTTCATAGTGATTGCCTAATTGTGAGTCATGGGGATCAGCGGGAACAACTTGCTGATAGTGGAGTTGAAACCGATTCTGTTCTAAGGCATGTCGAATCTTAACGGTCCACTGTCGCTCACTCCGCTGTTGACTGAGGACATTGTCATTGACTTGATAGACATGAATGCGGTTTCGTCCTGCATCTTTAGCTGCGTAACAAGCCGCATCAGCAGCACTCAAAACTGTAGCCAAATTTTGTAATTCATCATTATCACTACTAATGCTAACAATGCCAATACTGACCCCAATAGCAAAACTTTTCTCGTCCCAAATAAATCGAAATTCTTGAATTTGCTGGCGAATTTTTTCGGCGATCGCCTCCGCATTGTCTATCACGCAACCTTGCAGCAAAATTCCAAATTCATCTCCCCCTAGACGGGCTAAAATATCAGAAGCTCGAATGTGTTGGTGTAAGAGTTGGGCCACCTGCCGCAGCAGTTCATCCCCAGCCCCGTGCCCACAGGTATCATTGACAATTTTGAATTGATCCAGATCTAGATAACAGAGACTATGGCATTGGTCCTCATCCGGCAAACTAGTAATAATGCGGGTGAGCTCTTGTTCAAATCCCCAGCGATTGATCAGATGGGTTAGGCCATCGTGTCGCGCCTGCCAAGACAGTTGTCGCGAGAGTTCACGGGACTGGGAGACATCTCGAAAAATGAGGACACTCCCCACTAACTCACCATCTCGATCAAAAATTGGGGCCACCGAATCTTCAATGGGATATTCTTGGCCATCTTTTGCAATCAAGAGGGTATGGTTGCCCCATCCCACCGTTTTTTCTGCTTGTAGCACTTGTTGAATGGGACATATCACCGCTTCGCGGGTGACTTCGTGGACCCGGTTCAACACATCAGCAGCAGGTTGGCCCATGATGTCTTGATGGTGCCATCCTAGCAACTGTTCCCCAGTGGGATTTAAGTAAGTAATCTGGCCAGAGGCATCGGTGGTTAAGATTCCATCACCGATGGAATTAAGGGTAATTTCAGCAAATTCTTTTTCTTGAAACAGTTCCGCTTCCATCCGTTTGCGATCGCTAATATCCTCCATCACCACAATAAAGTAGTCAGGAATATCCGAAGAGGATGTAGCGCCACCCTTGCTGGAAGGTCGCCACGTTAATGACACCGTTAAATTCACCCAAACATAACTGTGATCAGACCGGATGTAGCGCTTTTCAATGGAATAATAGTCAATCTTTTGGGTCAAGATTTGCTCAACATAGTCAGCATCTATCACTGAGTCATCGGGATGAATTATTGCTTGAAACTGATGCTTTAATAAGTCACTACGCTCATAGCCTAAAATATCGCAAAGCCGCTGATTCACCCGCAACCATTGCCCATCCAGACTCAAGTGGGCTAACCCTACTGCGGCCTGCTCAAAGGTACTCCGAAATCGTTCTTCACTCAGCCGCAGTTCCCGTTCCGATCGGTGCCGCCGACTGACATCTTTGACAAAGGACAAGATTGAAACTAGCTGTCCCGCTTCATCAAACAAAACGGAATTGTACCACTCGCAGTCAATCACATCGCCGTTTTTAGCATAATTACGATTCGCCGAAAAGTTACGGGGGATCTTCTGCTGACGTAAGGCGGCACCGACTTCAGCCACTGCGATCGCGTCCGCCTCATGCACAAACACCCAGTCCGGATCGGTGAGCGATCGCCCCATCATCTCCTCTTCGCTCCAGCCAAAGATAGCTTCCGCCTGATGAGACCACCGCTTTACTCGCCGATCCGCCGTCCATTCAATCATGGCCAAGGGCGTATTATTCAGATGAAACTGCATCTGCTGATTGACATGACGCAGTTCCCTTGTTCGGAACTGCACTTCTGTTTCTAAGCGCTCATTGGCCATTTGCAGTTCTCGCTGCATCCGGTGTCTCTCGGTCGTGACCTCCGTGAACATAATCAGGCCACCGATTTCATCATGGCTTGTGTACCAAGGGTACAACTCCCAACGCAACCACTCAGTCGTACCATCCAACCGCTCAAAGCTGTCCTCATCGCAAGACAACACCTCGCCCCGCAAACAATCTTGGTGGTCTTGCTTCCACCGCTCAGGAATTTCTGGAAACACCTCATAGTGGGAGCGGCCAATGATATCTTGCGATTCCAGGCCATAATCCTGCAACCAGCGATCGCTATGCAGCACGTAGCGAACATCCCGATCGAGCATGGCGATCGCTGCTGGAGTATGGCGCACAAAGAGTTGAAGTTGCTCTTCTGCCTGACGACGGTGTTCAATTTCTTGTTGTAACGCCTCATTGATCTGCTGTAATTCTTCGGCATTAGGCCATTGTTTCCGCCAAAAGTAGAGCAGCATGACGGAAATAGAGTAGCAGGCTACGACTACTAACAGATCTGAAACCCAATGCACCCCAATGAATCGGGGCTGTCCAAGATAACAATGGTCATCGGGCATAAATCCTAATGCCCAGGAGGGACTCATCCAACTGAGAGTGACAGCAACGAGCCAAATATTCATAATTAAAGTCAGGGATTGCGCGGATGGTAGATGCTATGGTGGGGTTAATTGAAATCCCAGGGCAATGGGAATAACAGGGGCGGCTGTAGCCATTTTAGATATTTTTTACAGAAACAAAAACAAAGTCTCCCAACGAGCTAGACCATGCCCGATTGAAAGACGCGACCGATGATAGATTCAATGGCTGGATCAGCGATCGTTAAATCCACCACCTCCAATTCCGATAAAATTCGGGCGACCGTATCGGTCAAATCCCGCCGATGGACGATTAAGTGGGCCATTTGTCCCTCCAACGATTTGAGTTCGCCAAACCGACCCATTGTTTCTGATGCGTAAGTTTGCGCCAGATCAATCGTCACCTCTCGATAAGGCGCAAACTTCTCCACCAATTGGTCCAAGTTGCCGTCGTAAATTAGCTCTCCTTGATGAATCAGCAGGACTCGCTGGCACAGGGCGGTAATATCGGCCATATAGTGACTCGTGAGTAAAATCGTAGCCTGATACCGCTGGTTATACTGTTGCAAAAATTGCCGCACGCTCACTTGGGCATTGACATCCAAACCGAGTGTGGGTTCATCTAAAAACAAGATTTGAGGCCGATGGATCAGCGCGGCCAGCAACTCAGCTTTCATCCGCTCCCCTAGGGACAGCTTCCGCACCGGTTGGGTGAGTTTGGCTTCAAGGGACAACATTTCCGTGAGTTCCCCGACCCGATGGCGAAATTCTTTATCCGATAAACCGTACACAGCTGCGTTAATCCGTAGAGAATCCAGGGTGGGTAAATCCCAGATTAATTGCTGCTTTTGGCCCATTACTAAGGTGATTTGGTGGAGAAAGGAGCGATCGCGTCGAAACGGAATATGGCCAGCAATGTCCACATCGCCAGCCGTGGGATGGATCAGCCCTGTGAGCATTTTAAGTGTCGTGGTTTTGCCTGCACCATTGGGACCGAGAAATCCAACCATTTCCCCTGGTTCAATCGTGAAAGATACATCTCGCACCGCTTGCACCTGACGATAGGTCCGCTGGAAAAAGTGAGCGACCGTGCCCTTGATCCCTGGTTGCTTAACGGCAACCGGATACGTCTTACTGAGATGATTGACTGCAATGATTGCCATTAGACATCCAAATCCTTGCTGTTTCTCCTTTACACTTTGTTACGCTATCCTGTTACGGGGTCACCTGACGACCCCCAATGGAGCGGTCCTAGGGGTTTTTAAGGATGAAGTAATTCGGTTTTCAGGTTTGAATCCCTGTAGTTCAACTTCGTGTCTTGACTGGATGAGATGTATTTTAAATTACTCCGTTTGTTGGGTATATAAAGTGGGAACCCTGAGAAAGAGGGCGACATTTTTAGCTTTGCCTGGTGGCTGTGCCAACGTTTCGTCGATTGAATGATATCAAATCGTACTTAATCCCACTGTATTAATCCCACTGTATTAATCCCGCTGTATTAACCCTACTGTACTAATCTCACTGTAATAACTGTGCAATGATCAATATGAGCTTTCATCATCGTTCCAGACTTTCAACCCATGCGGCATCGATTGTCTTTGTGGATGCCAATGTGAAGGATCGCCACGAATTTCTCAATGTGATCCAGCCTCATATTGCTGCTTATGTGATCCCCCATGACGTAGATGGGGTCGATTATATCACCCATACCCTCGAACATTATCCGAGTCGGGGTGAGGCGATCGCTCATATCCATCTCATTGCCCACGGTTTTCCAGGAGGATTGTATTTAGGGAATAGCCAGTTGAGTCTCTCTACGATTGAGCAGTATGTCAATCCTCTACGAGAGTGGTTTCTGGATTGTCGTCACCAACAGGCGTTACACCGCTATTTGGCTACCTTGTCCCACGGTTTCAATCAGCCCCAGATCTCACCGCAACTCTTGCTCTATGGCTGTCATGTGGCGGCTGGCGACGCAGGGTCAGAGTTTTTAGACAAGCTGCATCACTATACAGGTGCAGCTATTCAGGCATCTACGGCTCCCATCGGCAACCCAGATCTGCGTGGTCTGGGTACCCTGGATACGACCGTTGGGCAAACCTGGGAGACAGCGGCTCTCCCCCCCAAACTGTTGACGGGGTATTCTGGCACGTTGGAACGATAGTCAAGGTCGAGAGAGTGCCTTTATTGGGCTAGTGGCTCGGTATTCCCGTTTTTGACCCATCCCTCTACTTCACTTCCAGGAAGTCGGACATTAATCCAGTTTCCGTCAGAGCTTTCCGAGAGGACGATAAGTTCTTCGTTGTAGGCGACTCCCCCAAGCTGAATCGTGCTGGTGTCTGGCCCTTTCCGTAATACCAGGCCAATGGGTTGTACCACTCTCGCTCGGTAAGCACCAGGTTCCAATTCGCTATCATTGCTGGTTGCGATCGCTTCGTCCTCCGGAGTTGTGCTCTCTAGGGCCGTGTCTTGCCCCGGTGAATTGACAGAGGCTTGAGGATCTGTCACTGTGTCGTCGGAATCAGCTTCTAGGGGCGCGATCGGGACTGTTTCCGCGATGGCGGTTTCTTCCGGAAACACGGGACGCTCAGGCATGGTGGTTAACCGGGTCATGGCATACCGCACCGCATACATCCCAGAGAAAAAGAGAATGGCGATCGCTAATGAAACCCCGGTCAGTACTTTCAGTAATCCTAACAATATCCGCATGGCTCAGCCCCTTACCCTCAAGAATGCAATGCCTTTGTGTTATTCAGTCTGTTTGAGTCTCAATCCGTTTGAGCCTTGAGTGCTTTCAACAAAGAAGACACCGCTGTAGGGTGCTGTTAGCGTCAGCGTAGCACACCGAGAACTGGGAATGTCTTCCCAGAACATCACCTTAGCCCATTTGAGACTGAATCAGCATCCCAGTTACAACGAGTCACTCAGTTGTCCTTGCCGGGAGGCCAATCGTGCCCGTCCCGCTTCGGCCCACTGCTGTAGGTGTTGAATTTGTTCCTGAGCAGTGCGGGCTAGGGGAATCATTTGACTCGCCGCCTCTACAATATCATCTGTAGTGAAATCTCGGTTTTGGCTAAAGGCAATATGCATCGCTTCTACAATCATTTGCTCGATCTCGGCTCCAGAAAAATCTGGGGTTTCGTAAGCCAACCGAGACAGGTCATACTCTTTCATCATTTGGGGCCGCAATCGCTGCAAATGGACGGCAAAGATTGCCTTCCGTTCTTCCTGGTTGGGTAAGCCCACAAAAAAGATTTCGTCAAACCGTCCCCGCCGCAGCAACTCTGGGGGCAAGGCTTGAATGTTGTTGGCGGTTGCTACTACGAAAACGGGGGATTGCTTTTCTGCCATCCAGGTAATAAACGTCCCAAAGACACGGCTAGTGGTGCCAGAATCGCCCCGACCTTCAAACCCGGCAAAGGCTTTGTCAATTTCGTCAATCCACAAAATACAAGGAGCTAGGGCTTCGGACAATTGCATCATCTGGCGGGTGCGGGATTCTGATTCCCCGACCAGGCCTGCGAACAATCGGCCCACGTCTAGGCGCAACAGAGGCAGATGCCAGTGGTTGGCGATCGCTTTAGCTGTCAGGGATTTGCCCGTCCCTTGGATGCCCACCAGCATCAATCCCCGTGGGTGGGGTAAGCCATATTGTCGTGCCCGCTCTGAAAAAGCCGCCCCCCGCCGCAACAGCCAGTCTTTAAGGTTATCCAACCCGCCAATATCGGCCATTTTTTCCTGGGTCGGGTAAAAATCAAGGATTTGAGTTTGGCGAATGGTTTGGCGTTTCTCTTCCAACACAAGATCCAGATCACTGGAGCGCAACTCGCCGTGGGTGGCGATCGCCCGAGCAATAATGCGGCGAATTCGTTCGATGGACAAGCCTTGGCAGGACTGTACCAAGCTATCCATTGCTGCCGACTCCATCGGCTTGCCTAACCCCGATAAGAGCCGGGTTAACTCGGCTTCAATCTCAGTAACTGAGGGTAAGGGAAACTCCAAAATGGTAATCAGTTCTTTCAGATCGTCGGGTATCTCGACCCGATGGGACACCATCACCAAAGTTTTGGGTTGGGATTTGAGCAATCGCGACAAATTGCGTAACTTCCGCGCCACCGAAATGTCGTCTAAAAAGCGATGAAAGTCTCGCAAGACGATCACTGCCGCCACGTTAGCCGCCATCCGTTCCACCAATTCCAAGGCTTGCAGCGGGTTCCGTTGGGCAAACCCGGCGTCGGTGGGATTGCCTTGGTAGCCATCGACAAAATCCCACGTGTAGACTCCACGGCTGCCCTGATCTTTGGCCACGGTGGCGATCGCGCCCTCTAGCCGCTCCTCTTCTAGCGTAGACACGTAGATCAGCGGGTATCGTGCCCGCAATAGTAACGCAAACTCCTCGCTAAACGTCATGAATCCCCCGATCTAGACTCTGCTCCAAGGTTATGTTCTTACTCCCCAGCCTCAGTTCGCCAACCTCAGTTCGCCAACCTCAGTTAAGTAAATTTTCTTTCAAGACCTGCAATGAGGCCCACCGCTGATCAATCGGCTGCAACGTGTCTGGGGCAGCATTGGTAGACTCTACCGCAATGCCAGAACAGTCGGCATCGCAGAGCTGGCGTTGCGGTAGGGCCAAACACAGTTGTTCATACAGCCATTCACTGGGATGAAAGTAGCCTCTGGGTGGTAGGGTTTCTACCAGGTCATCCATTGGCACCTCAATTTCAACCCCCTCTTCGTCTACTTCAGAGGGCTCCTCTAACCAAATCAGTTCGGAGAGATCAAGTTGGAGGCGGTGATTGTACTGCTGCAGACAGCGATCGCAGGTCAACGTGACGATGGTTTCAGCGATCGCCCTAACTTCCAAAAAATTCCCATTATGGATTACCTGTACGCGACCGTTGACCGGAGTTAGCGTACTCAAATGATCCAGGTGCTCCTGCACCTCATAGGTTTGCTGATGCTCTGGAGCATTGAGCAAATTTGGGATATAAATGGACTCCATCAGGCCACCCCCCGGATCAACCAACGTGGATAACAGTACTCAGTAACACTAACATGAGTCATGCCCAATGAATTATGCTCAATCAGTAACAGTTTGTTGCAAGCTTTGTTTCTTCAATTAAGTTTGAACCCTTAAGCAAGCTTACGGTCTCAATTAAGTTTGGCTCTTCGAACAAGCCCAATGCTCACCTACGATTCGCGCTTTGGCCGAACGACTAATCGTCGATCTGGCTCCCGGCCCCGGCTTTCTGTTTCCAAGTCATCCAAATCCTGGAACAGAGTATGAATCTGACGGCGCTCGGCAGACGACAGGGACTTAATTTCAAACTCGCTGCCTGTTTCCCTCACGTGGGTCGCCGCTTCGTCGGCGACTTGCTGCAACTCTGCCTGACGACGCACTCGATAACCATCCAGTTCCAACGTGTAGGCTTGCTGCTCTCCCGGTTCACAACTCATATTCAGAACAGTGTTGGCAAGGTACTGAATCGCGTCCAGTGCCTTGCCTTGCTCTTCCAGGAAGCAGTTGACTTGTTGGGGTGACAGCGTAGTCGCGTCAACGGTCAGCCAGCAACTGCCTTCGGTCTCCAACTTGTTGATGTCAGCAGTAACTGAGGCTGGCATTCCAGCCAAGGTCAAGAGCCTTTCCACCCATTGCTGTCCTCGTGCTGCATCCATTGCTCTCTCCTGAGTGTTGTCAATTCCCCAATCTTAAGGTCAGCCTTCAGCCCCATATGGGATGCCTGATTGACTGACAAAACTGCCTAAAACCTTGTCCCTGCCTTGGGTCAGGAGACCTGACCCCTACATTGTCCCAATCCCTTGTAGGGAAGCGGTTTCCGCGCCCAAGCCCCAATTTTTGTCAGTCAGCCAGATGGGATGCTGTGAGCGCCAGCGTAATGCACCTTAGATTGGTAACTTTTTGCAAGGCCAGTGGATTGAGCCAGTAGCTTAACCCACTGGCCTTGCACTCGCTGTTTCACGTTAGCGCCCTTTTGCAGACTTCGTGGATCGCTTAGAACGAGAGGCACGAGGCGACCGCGAGGATTTAGACCGAGACTTAGACGAGGAACGACTGCTAGAACTCGACTGGGCCTTGGCCTTAACATCAACCGTTTGTGTGGCTGGTTTACCATTCCCATCCCTGGACCGCTTGCTCGGTTCAAAGGGCAACGTGGATGGCCCGTCAGCGATCGCGGCTTTCCGCTCTTCCTCTTCCACAATCTTTTGCAGATTTTCAGGCAACGGCTCCCGCGACAAGATAAACGTCTGAGCTGTCTGGAAGATGTTGGCAATCACCATGTACATCAGCACCCCAGCTGGCAATGGGAAAAACAAGAACATGCCCGAAAATAGGACTGGAGTCACTTTGTTGATCGTGTCCTGCTGCGGATTGGAAGACGCAGTTGTCGAGTTTTGACCCGACAAAAGCTGGTTCACGTAAAGGCTGAGACCGAAGAACAAGACCATGCCCACGATGTCAAAGTTGATGGAGCCATCATCGTTGGTGGCCCCAACTCGACCCAACGCTTTGATAAACAAGAACCCTTTGTTTGCAGCCAGACCCGGTATCTTCACCTGAACCGCCGCATCTCCGGGCTGCAATGCCTCAATGTGGCCATTCTCATCCACGGTGACATTTTCTTCGCCAGAGGTAATGGTGACAACCGGAGTCAAATCATACTTCGATTCATACCGAGTTGCTAAGGTTGCGAGGCGATCGCCACTCTCTCCCTCAAACACAATATCCCTGGACCTGTC
>JBFRWC010000225.1:0-9035 GCA_051439365.1 Leptolyngbyaceae cyanobacterium | reverse complement strand
CTGCATGGCTGTGGTGAAATACCGGGCTAGGGCGCGAATATCTTTGTCTGGACTGATCTCCCCTCGATCCTGGGCACGCACTAAGGCGCAGAAAAACGCATCTTCAATGTGTTGCAAATTGGCTTTGGCTTGGAGGGCGATCGCCTCATCTTGTCCCCCCAATTCCGCAATGGTGTTAGTAATCAGGCAACCGCGACACTGGAGGTCACGGGTCACGGGTTCAACGACCCCGTGAAAGTGATCCTCAATGGCTTGACGGGCGGCATTGGGAGCCTTTAGCCGATCAATGACGGTGTTGACCACGGTTTGGTTATAGTGGGCGATCGCTTTCAGGAACAGTTGGCGTTTGTCCTGAAACGTATCGTAGAGGCTGGCCCGGTTAATCCCCATCGCCGCCACCAAGTCTTGAATGGAGGTGGCTTCGTAGCCCTGTTGCCAAAACACCTCCATTGCCTTTTCCAGCACCGTGATTTGATCAAATGCCTTGGAACGAGCCATCGTCAACTATGCTTGCTATTACCAGCGATCGCTAAGGTGATTTCCAAGAAAAAATACACCGCTGTAGGGTGCTGTTAGCGCCAGCGTAACGCACCGCAGGTTGGTAATTTCTTTGCAAGACATCACCTAACTCCATTTACTCTATAACAATTTTGGAACGATCGGTCAGGAGTTCACTGACCGGCTGGCAGATCACTGACTGGTTTCAATGCCCCGTTGCCGCAGTTGTTGGACAAAGAATTCTTCCAGGGTGGGTTTGGCCAACGTGAGGCTGATTAAGGTGCCCCCCATGTTGCTCACGGCTGCGAGGAAATCTTGGGGGCTATGTTCCTTGGCTAGATGACCGTGCCAATGGTTATGTTCCTCTTCTAGATCGGGAATCCATTCCTGAAGGGTTGTGGTATCACCGTCCCGTCCGTTGACGCGGTATAGGTCAACGGGACCAAGGAGGGCATCCAGGGTATCACAGCAAATCAACTCTCCTTGGGCAAGAATGCCAATGCGATCGCAAATCAATTCCACGTCGGACAGCACATGGCTGTTGAAAAAAATCGTCTTTCCTTGCTGTTTAAGAGAAGTAATAATTTCCCGCATTTGGTAGCGTCCCATCGGATCGAGACCGGACATGGGTTCATCCAAAAACACCACATCGGGATCATTCATCAGGGCTTGAGCCATGCCCACCCGTTGTAGCATCCCTTTGGAATATTGCCGCAGTTGCTTTTTTTGGGCGGCGGAACGGGCTAGTCCCACCAGATCCAGGAGTTCGGGGATACGCTTTTGCTGGAGGGCTTTGGGCAGTTGGAACAACCCAGCGGTGTACTGCAAAAATTCCCAGCCCGTAAGGAAGTCATAGAAATAGGGATTTTCCGGCAGATAGCCCACTTGATGTTTGACGGTGCGATCGCCCAATGGTTTGCCCAACAGGGTTCCCTCACCTGCGGTCGGTCGAATAATCCCCAACAGGGTTTTAAGCAGGGTGGTTTTCCCGGCCCCATTGGGTCCCAGTAAGCCAAAGGTTTCTCCATCCAAAATCTGAATCGAACAGCGTTTGAGGGGGACTAGGACCTGGTTCATCCAGAAACCCGTGCGGTAGACCTTGCGTAGATTTTGCGTTTCAATCACTGTTGACATAGGGGTCTGCTCTTCTCTCGACACCATTTTTTAGAACACATCGCATCAACCGTCTCTATCTTGCCCACTTTCAACCCGATTGATATCCCCTTCAGACGGGCTAAAATGCAGATAATGGATGAGACGGATCGTCAAATAACGAGGGAAAGATTAGTCTCTCTTCTCCAAATCAATCTGAGTTAGCTGTATTAGGATACCGTAAACCTGCATGAGGTCACGTTACGCCATTTGGATATTGGGGGATAAAAGCTGAAAAAAATGGTTCAAAACGGTTACAGTCGGGGAAGAACCTCACCTTGGCATCACGGTCATGGAATTGGACGCAGCACTAGATTGGCTTGATACGCAACTACACACTGCAACGGGGGAATCCCTCTCCGAATTGCAGCGGGTGATTCTCCAACAGGCGTGGCTGGGCAAACCCTATGGGGCGATCGCTCAAACCTATGGCTGTACGGAAGGTCACGCAAAGGATGTGGGATCGGCTCTGTGGAAGCAATTGTCTGAGCTACTGCAACGGCGGGTGACAAAGCAGACGGTGCGATCGCTCCTGGAACGCCACTTCGTCAGTGCCCACAAACCGTTCCCTGGTGCCAGCGGTCGCAACCATCAGGAATCAGCAAATTTTGTCGGACGGGGAGAGGCGATCGCTCATCTTCACACCCTAGTCAATCAAGGGGCGCGGGTGATTGTGATCCAGGGAGAAGGGGGACTAGGCAAAACCACGTTGGCCCAAACCTACTTGCAGCAGGGCAATTTCGAGATCGTCCTAGAACTACTGATGGCCAAGGATTCTAGCCATATGACTCCGGCAGAGCGGGTGGTGGAGGAATGGTTTTCTAAGGATTTGGGTCAAGAACCGAGCCAGGATTTTGGGGTGACCTTGGCTCGACTGAAGCGGCACTTACAACAGCGGCGACTGGGAGTACTGATCGATAATTTGGAACCTGCGCTGGACAAGGATGGGCGACTGATTCCGCCTCATCGGGCTTATGTGGAGTTACTACGGGTGTTGGCGGAACATCAGGGGGATTCTGTGACCTTGGTGACGAGCCGCGATCGCCTCTGTGAAGCCAGCGTTACGGTAGAGCATTATCGATTGCCTCGGCTGAATCAGCAAGCCTGGTCCTGCTTTTTCCAGCAGCGAAAGCTTGACTTTACCCCCGCAACCCTAGAAAAAATTCACCATACCTACGGGGGCAACGCTAAAGCAATGGGGCTGCTTTACGGTAGCGTTAGAGAAGATTTTGAGGGGGATTTGGAGGCTTATTGGCGGGAACATAGCGGTAATCCCTTGGTGGTGATGGATTTGAAAAATCTGGTGGCCCAACAGTTTGATCGACTCCAGCAGCTTGATCCCGATGCCCATCGGTTACTCTGTCGGTTAGGAGTCTACCGCTATCAGTCTGTCCCCACCGTGCCTACTGCTGGGTTGCTGGCCCTACTCTGGGATGTGGATACGTCCCATCAACGAGCAGTGATTGCTTCTCTCCGTAATCGGTCGCTGGTTGAATTCATAAAAGGTCAGTATTGGCTGCATCCGGTGATTCGGGCGGAAGCGATCGCCCGTCTCCACCAACTCCACAGTCCTGATGAGTATCACCAAACCCACCAACGAGCAGCGGTTTTCTGGACTGAATCGGTTACACAAATCACTGGGTTCGCGAATGCGATCGCCGCCTGGGAAGCCCGTTATCACACTTTGGAAATTCAAGACTTTGAGGCCACCAGTCAGGTGATTCTCCGCAGTCGCCACAACCAGTGGGGCCAATTTTTACCCCTGGGCAGCACCCTGTATCGCATGGGATTGTTGCAACCCGTCCTCGCCACCATTGAGCAAATTCTGCCCCAGGTGCAATCCCCCCGCAATGTCAGCGAACTGCACAATATTCTCGGTGATCTACTGTGGATTACAGGAAAAGTGAAACGAGCGATCGCCTGTCAGCAAAATGCAATGGCGATTGCCCAATCCGTGCTAAAAACGTTGCCGAATCCTGATCCGATGACCCATGAAGGCTACACGTTCCGTATGATTGAAGTGGATTCCTTGCTCAGTATCGGTCTGTACTGGATTGACTTGGGGGACTGGAGCGAGGCCCGCGATCGCTTTCAGCAGGTCATTCGTCTTGCAGACCAGACCCCCCACCATGCCTGGGCCACCAAAGCGCGGGTGTGTCTCGCCTGGATTGACTCGATGCAGAAGCGAGTCACAGAAGCGATCGCCCTGGCCGATCCCATTCATACCCAATTGAGTCAGCAGCCAACCCCAGACAATACTGCTCCCTTCGCTTTCTTTAGCCAAATTTTAGCTCAAACCTACGCTAATGTGGGCCATTTTGACACTGCCACCGCCCTCTATCAGCAATCGATTCACTACGCGGAAACCAGCCACTACAAACAAGTAAAGGCGAGAGCCATTAGTGGCTTAGCAATCCTGGCTCGACAGCAGCGACAGTGGCAGCAGGCGATAGAACTGCATCAAGAAGCGATCGCTCTCTTGGAAACCATCGGAGCTACCTGTGATCTCGCGGAAGCTCACTTGCAATATGGCCTGACTCTTGCGGATCAGGGGTTAACTCCAGATAGGGCTACGGATGTATTGGAGAGAGCGATCGCCCTATTCACCACCATGGAATCTCCCCAACAGGTAGCGCGGGTCAAGGCGATGATGGACTGATCCAACAGCGATTGAGGATAGGAGCGATACTCCTTTTCGAGTGGCGTTGTGCGATCGCATTAGTTTCAGGATATTGATCACCCGTCAAGTCGTCCAACATTAGCCATGCTCAGCAAACAACTGAGGCAAAATCTCCATATTGGAAAAGATCTCATGTGCCCCGGCAGTCTTCAGACGGTGTTCTGGGGTGCAGGCCGCAACCCCATACACGTACATACCCGCAGCGACTCCAGCTTTGACACCCGTTGGCGTATCTTCAATCACCGCACAAGCCTTTGGATCAACACCCATCTGGGCAGCGGCGTGTAGAAATACATCGGGTGCAGGCTTGGGGTTGTTGACCTCAGCCACACTAAATATCTTGCCTTCAAATCGGCTCAGAAGACCCGTTTTCCCCAATGTAAGTCGCATCTTTGCAGGCTCACCACTAGAGGCAACACAATACGGGATGGTCAAACGGTCGAGCACTCCTACCACACCTGCGACTGGCTCCACTCCAGCCTCTAGGGCCTCTGCAATTCGGTGACGTAGAGTGGGCACGAAATCTTCCGGTGGCGGTGCCCCCAACAGTTCCGTCAGGATTTCTATGCACTGAGCAGTGGAATGGCCAACAAAACGTTCAAACATGTCCTCTAGCGTCACTTCAAGCCCCAGATCGTTGAGCATCTTGCAAAACACTCGGTTGGTGATTTGCTCACTGTCTACCAAAACACCGTCACAATCGAAGATCACTAATTCAAAAGACATATTTTCACGTTCCATTCCACTTCACACTAACGCGATCGCTTCCTCTTCCTCCTCACACCTCGCTTCTGTGGAGAAATGCGATCGCCCTCTTCCATTCCACTTCATCGTAAAGCGATCGTCCTCTCTTTCCCATAACTCTTGTTGCTGTGAGGAGATGCGATCGCCCTCCTCCCCTCCCAACCCGATCGCCCCTTGACACTCTTGAAACATAAATGTAGTATATGTAGTACGAGGTTAAATGATGTTGTGGGACGTAGCGGTTCAGGTTCCGAGTCCTGACTGGCGCACTGGGGCTGAAAATTGTTCGGGTGTGTACCACCGATCGCGCATCTAGCCTTGTCACACGATTAGCCAAATGGAAAAGGCGCTGGACTGATAATCCATCATTTGTAGGTTCGAATCCTGCATCGTGACCCAACCTAAACGTTAGTTCATTGGTAGAACATCAGACTCTTAATCTGACGGTAGCAGGTTCAAATCCTGTACGTTTAACCACCACCGCAGTCCGAGGATAACCGGACGACTTGTTTGGGACAAGTTCACCTTTGTTCCGGGTTAATGGAACACCTCGCATTTGACGAGTTTTGGTAAGAACAAAAAGTTCTGCGGTTCAACTCCGCGCTCTGCTCTGCACTGTGGGCATCCGGCGGAATCGGGGGGATATGGTGATGGTAATCGCTGGCAACAGGGAAAACTATCACGATTGAACCCTGAAACCGCAACAGGGAATGGCCTGAGCCGTTGCCCTCTGATCGGGATTCGAGTGTATTCTTCCACTACCGTAACCTGGCGATTCTCCTTTGGCTGGGCCTTGCGCCATCGCCTTCGGATGATCAAAAGCGACAAGGTAGATGGAACAATGCATCGGCTCGGCAATCCACCACCGTCGCCCCTGACTCCTCGGAGGATGGGAAGCGGGAACGGTTGCCGACGCTTAATCCAACCCGGTCATGGCGATCGCCCGCACAAACCCTGTGGACACCCCCAGCCGCAGAGCACCCACTTTTTTTCATTCAATTTTCCATTCAATATTCCGAAGCCAAAATCCAAATTCTAAAATCCAAAATCCAAAATCCAAAATCGGTTTGGCTTCAAGGAGGACGCACCATGTTCGGATTACTCAAAAATTTTTACATCAAACCTAACGAACGGGGCTTGCTGTTCGATCGCAGTCACTTCCAAGGCGTGTTGTCGCCCGGAACCCATCGGCGCATGGGCTGGCACTGGAACGTCTCCATTTACGATTTGAACAAACCCCAAGCGAACATTGCCAACGCCGAGTTACTACTCCAACTCCACGGCGATATCCTAAACGAACATTTTGTCGTGGTGCGGACTGCCTTTAACCAAGCCGCATTGGTGCGGATGGGCCAGCAGTGGGTCAGTATTGGCCCCAACCAACTGCAACTGTTTTGGCGCGGGTTTATCGAGGTGGAAGCCCATGTGTTCAACCTGGATGACGGGGCTGAAATTCCGGCTGAGTTTGTCCAACCGTTGACCAACTCTTGGACCCAGAATCGCCTGGACGGAGTACGGGTTGATCCGGTGGCGGAATCCCAAATCGGGATGCTCTATGTGGATGACAACTTTGTCCGGCCCCTGGAACCGGGTATCTACGGCTTTTGGACCTTTAACCAAATTGTCCGCATTTACCTGTTTGACCGCACTAAGCCCAATCCAGTGTTCCAATTTGAAGAGGTGCTGATCGAGCAACATCCTGAGTTCGTCGCGGCCTACTGTGAAGTGGTGGCGCTGGGACCGCAAGAGGTGGCGATCGCCCGTCACAAGGGCAAAGTCATCGCCGTGCTGCCCCCCACCAGCCGCAAGCTGTTCTGGAACGACGTGACCATCGAAGTCATCGACATCAGTACCGAGGCCAAACTGTCTTCACGGCTGATGGCAGAGTTGGTGTCAGGGGCGATCGATGTGGCGAAAATTGCCAACCCCCATCTGTTCACGACAGCAGTGGGCAACCAGCACGTCGGCCTGCTGTACCTCAACGGTGAATTGCAACCCGATTTGCTTCCCCCCGGTTATCATGCCTGGTGGAAGCCCGGTCTGATATTCGCCACCGCGATCGTAGACCTGCGGCTGCAAACCCTGGAAGTGTCCGGCCAAGAAATTCTCACCCAGGATAAGGTGCCCCTGCGCCTCAATCTGACGGCGGGATTTCGGATCACCGACCCAGTACAGGCTAAGACCCAACTGGCAGACATCAATGGATTTCTGTATAAGGAACTCCAGTTTGCGCTGCGGGGGGCGGTGGGCACTCGGACCCTAGATGATCTGCTGACTGACAAAACCGCCATTGACAGCAGCGTCGCCGAACACATCCTCAGTAAGACAGCAGCCTACGGCATCGAAGTCGAGTCCGTCGGGGTGAAAGACATCATTCTCCCCGGAGAGATCAAGACAATTCTGTGCCAGGTGGTGGAAGCGGAGAAATCTGCCCAAGCCAACGTCATCCGTCGTCGGGAGGAAACCTCGGCCACTCGCAGTATGCTGAATACCGCTAAGGTCATGGAAAACAACCCCGTGGCCTTACGGTTGAAAGAACTGGAAGTGCTGGAACGGATTGCTGACAAAGTCGATCGGATCAACGTCAACGGTGGCGTGGAAAGCATCCTCACGGAGATTATCAAACTCGATCGCCAGTGATGGGTTGGCGTAACATCGATCCGAGAAGAGGATCACCTTCGATAAAACCCTGGACTTTCCCAAAGGTTCAGGGTCTTCTGTAAGTTAGCCACCATCAAGATGTCCCCATACTAACCATGAAAATTCATCAGTTAATTGCTATTTTGCAATCGGTCAAAACCAAATCGAGCAAGGCCAAGGCTAAGGTAGGTCAACTGGCTCAAACCTCGGAACTGTTCAAAGGGCTGAGCCGCACCTATGAACCCCGCAATGAAGAGGGCTATGTGTATCCACCAGAATCGAAACCCGTGCAAATGCAGGCGAATGAGTTGATGGCGCAGTTTCAGGTCGCCTGTACGGAGTTGTTTAATTTTTGTGCCGCCCAAGAGCGATCTAATACCCAGGCACGGGCTTCAGTGGTCGTGGATGGACAAGTGATTCTCGCAGATATCCCCGTGACCACCTTGCTGTTTTTGGAAAAACAATTGGCAGAGGTCCGGACCTTCATCAGCAAATTACCCATTTTAGATATTGACCAGGAATGGGACTATGACGGCAATCGTGGCTGTTACATTACCGCCGTGAAGCAAACTGCCAAAACCAAGAAAGTGACCAAACCCGTGGTGTTGTATGAGGCCACCAAAGAACATCCGGCCCAGGTGAAAGAGGTGTCCGAGGATGTGGTGGAGGGAACCTGGTCGCTGATCAATTTTTCGGGAGCACTGCCCCAAGACCAAGTGAATGCCATGTTGACGCGGGTGGATAAGCTGAGCAAAGCGGTTGTGATTGCCCGCGAGGAGGCGAATGGCACTGAGGTCCAAGAACAGGACATTGCTGATCCGGTGTTCAATTACATTTTTGGGGCCAGTGAGTCAACTACGGGCTAGTCGGCGTTGTGAGTTTAAGGAATGAATGGTTTTGCTAGAGGCCATTCATTCCAGAACGGCATCCTCATAGAGTGTCGTCAGAGTATCGGCAAAGTCCACACTCTGAAGCTCAAATGTCTTTGAGCCAACAGTATAGTATTGCAGAACCCACGTTCCATCCCGCCCCCGTCGAAAACACTCCACACGCTGATGCCGGGTGTTGATCAACACATATTCTTCCAAACCCTCTAAGGATTGATAATCAGCAAACTTGTCGCCTCGATCAAACGCTTCAGTGGAGTCTGACAATACTTCTACAATGAGCTTCGGATACTGCTTGTAGGTGGACGTGTCGCGATCGCGTGGGTCACAAGTCACCATCACATCAGGGTAATAGAAGCGATTCCGAGCGTCAATCCGGACTTTCATATCGGTAATGTACACTCGGCATCCACTGCCCCGCAGATGACTCCGTA
>JBFRWC010000224.1:0-4816 GCA_051439365.1 Leptolyngbyaceae cyanobacterium | reverse complement strand
ATGCTAGTTTATTGGGAATAAGACCCGATCGCGATTCCAACTTTGCCCAGTTGTAATCATTAGCTCAAGGAAATCATTAAGCCCTACCCTAAGATATGACACAGAACATTGTAATAATCGGTGCAGGTCCGGCAGGACTATTGCTGGCCCACTACCTGCTGGCTCGTGGTCCCTATCATGTGGAACTCTATGAACGTCGCGCTGATCCCCGATGTGGTGAGCGATCCAGCCAGCGGACCTTTCCTTTGTCTCTCCAGTTGCGGGGGTTACGGGCCATCCAAGCTATTCCCGGTCTGGAAACCCGCCTCGTGCAACAAGGGATTTGGTCAAAGGGAGCCTTGATCCACGGCAAGAAGGGATCGCCTAAGAGGGTCGATCGCAACGCGCCCTTGTTATTGCTCGATCGCAACCAATTGACGATGGTGCTGCTGCAAAATCTCTTAGAGAGCTACGGTTCAGAGCAAGTGGCAGTGCATTTTGATTGTACTGGTCAGGAGGTGGATCGGCAGGCGCAGACGGTCAGCTTGCACCGGAGCAATGGTGAGTCGTTTACGGTCGCGTTCGATCGCCTGGTTGCGGCTGATGGCGCAAAGTCCCAGGTGCGGCAAGTGTTGGTGGATGAGGGATTAATGGAGTGTGAGCAGACGTTGGTGCCCGATGCCTATAAGTCTGTGTTTACTCGCCGCCTCAGTCCCGATGGGCAAACTGCGTTGGAGGGCGATCGCATTCACACCTGGTCAATGGGTGAGGGCATTCGTTTGTTGATGGCCCCCCAACGCAGCGACTGGCTCCATGGCACGATTATTTTTCCACCTGATAATAATCCGCTAGAGTCACTGAAATCGGCAGAGGAAGTGCTGAATTATTTCCAGCAGACTTGCCCCAGTCTGGCTCCGCTGATGACTTTGGAGGATGCGACGGATCTGCTCCATCGCCCGGTCTCTCGTCTGGTAACGGTTAAGTGCGATCGCATGAATGTGGGTGATACTATTTTGCTGTTGGGTGATGCAGTTCATGCGGTTTCAGCATCTGTTGGCCAAGGCTGTAATGCCTCGCTCCAAGACGTGCAGGTTTTTACCAAGCTGCTGGATCAATACCAAGATGATTGGAGCCAAGCCTTACCTGCCTTCACAGAGCAGCGATTGGCCGATGTTCATGCGTTGAGGGATTTGTCAGATTACAGTTTTCCCCGCTCCAAGCGCCTGGGCATCGAGTTTATTCTGCGCTTGCTTGTTGGTAAAAAGCTGAAGCAATGGGCACCGCAGATCGCCAAGCGACTTGTGAAGCCTTTGCCGATGGAACTACTGATGGAGGAAGAACTATCCTATTCCGATGTGCTTCAGCAAACTCAAGGCTGGATTAATCGCGTCAAAGCCTCCATGCAGGCTTAGTGATGGCTGTTAGCTGACCCGTGAACCCGGTTTGTATAGCGCTGTAGCCATTGTTGTAACTGCGATCGCAACTGCTCCCGATCATGGTTGCCAACACCAGCCGGATCGAACCGATAACGGTAGTGCAAGATAAGCAGGGCTTTCAGATCGCCCAATGAGCAATCTGAATCCCAACTTCTCTCAATCCGATCAAGCCATTGCTTAAAGGTTTCCGAGGGTAGGCGGGTCCACCCTTGAGTAATCAATACTTGTTCAATTTGATAAAAGGTCGAATCTGTGCCAGGAATTGTCAGATCCGTGGTGACTGATGTCTCCGCTTGGAGGGTTGCCCGTTTGATGCTAGAACCCGATCGCCACTGTCGCCAGAGCGCCCAGAGCGCCCAAATCAGGATCAAAATCCACCAATATTGGAACAACTCCGACTCTTGCAGGGACCGCACCACCATCGCTAGCTGAAATTGGCCCCAACTGAAAAAATCACCCACTTTGCCCCAGATGGCCACCATTGAGTCTTCCTGGGAAATCCAGGTGGGGGGCGTGGTGTCGATGGTTTGCCAGGTGCCGTTGACGTAGGCGAGGGTCCAGGCATGGGCATGGCGACTGCGAACGATGTACTGATTTTCCAGAGGACTGAACTCATGGACGGAAAAGCCGATGGCGTAACGGGCAGGAATACCAGCAGCGCGTAATAACAGGGTGGTGGCAGTGGCAAAATATTCGCAGTGTCCGGTGCGGCTATCGAGGAGAAAGTTGGCGATCGCGGTTCTCCCTTCACCCGCTTCCGTGGTCAAATCCAAGGAATAATCAAAATTCTGGAGAAAGAATTGCTCCACCGCTTGCACAATCACTTGAGGAGGTTTTCCGGTTAGCCCTAACTCCTCCACGATTTGCGTCAAAATTGCTTCCTCTGACTTCGGCACCTCCAAATCTAACGCCGTTGGCAAACCATCAAGAAACACATCGGGCACCACCTGCGCTTGATAGGTCAGGACATTATTACTGCCCTCCACCTTCACCGTGCGGTATTGATTTTGTTCCATCTCCATCTCTGCTGTCACTGGTACTGCCACTTGTACCGTTCCCTCCGGCAGTTTTAACACGCCGCGTCCCTTGGGAAATGGAGCCGTAACGGTGATCGTAGACAAGGTAGTCGAATCTAGCTGTGCTGGCAACATGGGCTGTTGGCTGGGGATGTCAGTCAGCCACCATTGTTCTCCCGTTGCACTGGCCCTCAACGGCTGGAAGGTGGACTCCATCGCCACCCAGATCGATGAGTTGTAACGGTTGTAGGTGGCTTGCCGGAGTCGTTCAGGGACAGTCGGGTTGGATACAGAAGCGCGATCGCCTGCCACCCGTAATAAGATCGCATTAGATTGTTTCAGCGTCTCGATACTGCCGATGGCGGTGTTGCTCTGAAATGGATCGGCTCCGACTCCAAACGCTTCTGATAACCAGGCGATCGCTTGCTGCTCCAGGCTTAGGTGCAATTGTCGTAACCCCTGATGGCCCACGAAACCGAGGCCGATGGCCAAGACGAACAACACACTCCACAGGGCTGGCGAGAAACGGGGCGATCGCATCTGCCACAGCAACGGCGCTGATAGCAGCACCAATCCCAAATAAAACAACGGACTGCGTTCCGGTGAGACACTAGCGGCTAACAAACACAGCGCAAAGTAAGGATAGCGGAAATCTAAGGGCTTGCTGGGCGGGGTTGGAGGGGTGGCGATACTGGTGGGCGGTTGGATGAGCGATCGCGGCGGTTTGCGGGGGAAGAGGGTGCGTAAACTCAAATCGTCCCGTTGGGCATAGAGTTGCACTGCCACCATCGGCAAAAATAAGACAGGTTGCCAGCGCAAGAAGAGGGCGATCGCGCCCTCCCATGCCTGAATCACCACCATGTAGACAATCAACCCCAACATCAGCAATAAGCTCAAATTGGCAATGCGGCGAAAGTCTTTGTCGGCCAAATCCCAGCGGGTTGGGGTGAAATACGAGGCTTCTGTGACCGCAGCGAGGGGGAGAGCGATCGCCCACAGTTGGGTTTGCCAGCCCCAAAATAATAGCGTCAAGCCCAGGAGCAAGCGGGGAAAGGTCATAAGGTCATCAACTCCTCTTGCAGTTTACTCAATTCAATTACGCGCACCTCAGGGGGAATCTCCAGGTCTGGTGATAGAGATGCTTGAAGGGCTGCTGGATCAGCAGTCAACACTAACGCCAAGGTCGGCAACCGCAGACCGCGCAACGTCTGGATCAATTGCTGGCGGGCTTCATCCCAGGTGAGGAACACACAAATGCAACCGCTGAGAATGGAAGCTCGTTCTAGAATCAGCGGTTGAAGATCGGTGAAGGGGCGATCGCGGCAGGGTTCCACCGAAGCCAGAATTCGCAATAATTGCGCCGTATGACCCACCCCCCGACCCGCCGGAAAACAGTACGCCTCCGGTCCCACAAACAGTAGATCCAGCAACGACTCCTGGGTCCGCACCTCACAGGCAAACGAAGCCGCCACCGACAACGCCGCATCCAAACAGGCATCGGCCTGATGCCCCTGAAGCCTCTCCTGAAGCCTCTCCTGAGCCGTATCCAGAAATGTATCCAAAAACGTATCCAGAATCAACGCATGACGGACAAAAAACTCATCCTGGTCTTCTCGCACCACAGGTTTCCCGGTTTTGGCCCAACTTTTCCAATGAATTTTCCGCAGCGGATCACCGGGCTGATAATCCCGCAGCGATCGAAACTCATCCGACTCCCCCACCGCCGAAGCCAGCGCCACCCCACCGGACTGATAGCGCCGCATTCCCGGTAGCGTCAGCGCCGACAACGCATACCGGGGCGGCAAAATCCACACCACTTCCGCCAAGGTGACAGCACGACAACCGTAGCACAACCCAAAGGGTCCAGGCCGCAGAATCGTCACCCCCTGCAAGTGTAACGGGCCTCGCAGCAACGGCTGGAGCGTCAGCCGCACCTCCACCTGACCCTTCGGCGGAATCGGCGGAATCTCTACCATGCGGATACGACCACGGGGCCGATTCACTTTACTCAGTACCCAGCGATAGTAAGCAATACTACGACTCAGGGCACCTTTTGCGGCTGACTTGCCGCGCTGCGGTGGTCTCTCTGACGGTTGGGGCAACGGCGTGTCGATTTCCTCCATTAACCACAACCCTCGCTGGAAACGCCCACTATAGTTATGCACCACCACCCGATAACTCACCGCCATGCCCACACTGGCAAAGGGGGGCAGCGTCCGCTGGATGCCAAACCGTCCCCGAAAGGTGAAACTATAGACGAGGGCGATCGCCATCACCACCAGCAAAAACGTAAAAATCTGATAGGCCAAGGTCTGATGGGTATCGATCCCCGCCACGGCAGTGATCACCAGACAGCTTAACGCCAGCCAGCCACTAGGGGTGAGT
>JBFRWC010000223.1:0-14811 GCA_051439365.1 Leptolyngbyaceae cyanobacterium | reverse complement strand
CCCTTAATCGACTCAGTTGTTGCCAATAATCTTCTGTTCGTACGCTGGGATCATCTGCTAGAATCGCTAAAATCCGGGTTTTGGGCGATCGCCGTAGTGGGGATACAAACCGTCGAGGTGCATTTGACTCTAAGGCTACTGTAGTTTTTCGAGGCGATCGCAATACCCGCAATTGTCTAGCTGAAGTAGGACTAGTTCGATCATCCTTTTCTAAATCAGTCAGCCAGCGCTCCCAAGGTAAAACTTGAATTTCTTTATCTAGAGCATTGAGGTCATAATCAAGATAAATATCAATTCCACTGAATGCATTTCTAGAGGGATTTTGAGTAGAATCTTGATCCAGAGGAGGGAGTTTATCTAGAGCAGATCGGAGTTCATTCTCAATGACCTGACCCCCACTCTTTACCAACCATTGCTTAAAAATCTGGAGTAAGTTATTCTCAGCCATCTTGACATCGTGGCAAGCATCGCCAGATGGCATAAATGGAATACTGCCGCCTTGGCGCTTATTTGTCGCTGACTGGATTTTATAATGCTTTTTATATGCTGTTTTCCAGGTATTATATTGATTAATAGAAGTTTGAGGATAAGACGCTGTGATCACATCTTGTTGGCCTTTGTTCCACTGTAGAAGCAGCGTACAAACATTTTGTTGGGGTTGATAGCCAATTCTTAATGTATAAATTTGTCGATTCATAGTATTTTCCTAGCCCTCCTCATGTCTAATGAACTCATGTTCATAAGAGCAGTAAGGTGATAAGATTGAATGATTATTATTGATAGTTACCGTAGGAATTATTCGTTTATTAATCTGTATGAGTGCCCTAACATGTAGAAAAGGTTGGGGAAAATCTAGACGCTCCCAACTCTCAGTTCCGGCTAAGGTGCTTAATTGTAATTCTGTCCCTTCAGGTAAATTCGCTTGAGTTTGGGTGCCCAGCAGAATAAATAATTCTCCATCAGCGACGGGGTTTCCCGTTTGCCGATTAGGAGTCACAATCAAACTACAGAGGTGGAGGGGAATATCATCGAGCGTAAAACTTTGATATCGGGGTTGAATCTCGTCCGAGATGGCCAAACCCTCTTCTTTTAACCAGGCGATCGCCCGTTCAAAGTGTTCTACTGATTCAGGTGAAGGACGAGTTGAGGCCGGGGGACGATCGCTCGCTAAAACCTGATCAGCCACACTTAAAAAAACAGCCTCAGTGCTGGTCGTTTGGGTCGTCCAAAAGCCTAGTTGCTCAGAGACTTGGTCAAGGCTATTATCGGCCCATTTGGATAGATCAACAGCAGTTTGAGTCAACAACGTTACAATCTGTTGAAGGCGAATCGTTGCCTCTGATCGTTTCGCTAAGTACTGCGGAGTTGATACATATGATGCTAAGTCATCATATTGATCTAACCAAGTATAAACAGCATTGGTAGAATCCGATTGGACTGGAGGGAGAGCGATCGCCCCTGGATCTAAGTGCTGTAGATAATAGAAAATACGATAGGGATCAGCAGTAAGAAGGGAATCGGGAAAGATATAGGTCAGATTTTCGCAAGGATGCAAGCGATGACTATTCCGATACTGCACTAATTGATCGCGCCGTGCGACCCCTCGTATCAGTACCTTATCCTGTTCTTCCCATACTTCTAAGAGAATATAGAGGTGTGCTGCAAATGGGGAGAAATCAAGCGCTGCACAGGGAACAATTAGTTCTTCGTCTTGAATATTTTCTGTGGTAATCAAGCATAAATCAAAGCCATTAACCTTGAGGTTACAAACAGCATCAATGCTATTGGCATATTTGGGATTTAAGAGAGAGCAGTGGCTTAAGTCAACCGTATGTGAGGTAGAGTGGCCCTTCTCATTCATGGATTGATACCGTCTCAACCATTGGACAAACGTGGTAAAGGCAATACCATTTAAGTAAACAGACCATTGTTGACTCTCGCCATAAATCGGATCACTGAGAAGACGAGCTTCCTCTCGATGGAATTCTTCAATATCCATTACTTCCAATTGATATCGGTTCAAATTGTCAAGAAAAATAAATGATTGATCGTCTGTAGTTAGTTTAGTCATTGTTACTCTTTACTTAGTTAGTTTAGTGATATAATTGATTACTTAAATTTATATTTCTCGGGTCAAATGGCGGCGCAAATACTGGGAATATAAGCTATCAAACCTTCGATTTTTACCTGCCTTCAATTCTTTGTATGCGGGATCAAATATTTCTACTTCTAGAAATGACTGGGCCTCCTGAATAACATTATCTAGTATTTTAGGACTGGTGTGGATTGGCTCTAAACTTTGGCTCAAGGATACAACTGAATCTAGAAAGTTTTCAGTTGTGTAGTGTTTGACTTGTTGGAGCAACGTTTCAAGTTTGAGAACACGGCTCACTTTAGGTTGGGGCAGCTTAAACTGGTCAGCAATTTGGCGAGTAGATTGGCCCTCACAATAGCACAAGCGAAGACCAGGAATGTAGAGAGGTTCCATCGCTGAACGCCGTCCTTTTAAGAGGGCTTGTCGTTGATGCTGTATGCCTTGTTTAATTCCGTAGGTCAGAGCCTCTACTTTAGCTTGAGCAATCAGCGATCGGGTATCCTCATCTTGAATTTTTTCAACTGTATTTTTCTCATGTGATGCAAAGATAGTTTTCTCCAGATAAAATCCTTTATGTCGCTGCAAATGAGAAGCGTTATCGCAATCTGTTGAAAGAACCTTTGGCCGATTCATATCTCGTACTTGACGAGCAATTTCTTGCAACTCACTTAATAAGTCTGACGTGATTAATTCAGGATAGTTCCCAATCTTTGAAAAGCGATCGCACATCTCTTGAAGTTGACTTTCAGAAGGAATTGTACAAGTTCCTTTTTGTGCTGTGCGGCGACGATCACGACGATAGACTTCATGATAAACTTGTACAATTTGGCGCGATCGCTCTGATAATTTTCCTAGCTTTATCGGCGCAGAGTTGAGTTGATTCAGTATCCCCCAATCTGTTTGAATGAGAACACCAAGCTCCTTAAATATCCTTTTAATTTTGTGGTGCTGCCGTATTTTTAGCTTAGTCCACGTCAGTAAAGCACTGCCCTTATCATGACAATACTGCGACAAAATACTAACGGCGTAACGCTCACGTCTCGACGTGATAAGATGACCGTCTTGACGAAGAATATAATGAATTAGTTGGTCTTGATCAGGGTTTATCCCATCATTTTGGTTGGCGATCGCATCACCATCAAACCGATTGGCATCTGGCAAACTACCCAAAACTACCAAGTCTGAACCATCGTCATTCAGCACTAAACTAATCAAGTCTTGGAGCAAGCCATCATATCCGCCATAACAATCGGTGTGAAACTTTTGAGCTAACGTTTCACACGCCATGAAAATACCATGCGAGATGTAACAACGGAGTGCTAGTCCAGCTTATGCTTGCCGATATCGATTGGTGTCGGTACCGTTTGATTGGAAGAGTTGCAGTAGAACAGTTTGAACACTCCGTTCGTCTAGATCCCCCCCTGCACCCGAATGAGTCAAGCATGGAAACTCTTCTAGTAAAAGCTTTTGGGCATCTGGACAGTCCTTCAGCCGAACAAAGGTTACTCTCCCCGATGCGCTGGACTGATGCTCATACCCGGCATCCGGAATGCACATCGTCCAATATTTTTCCCATTGCTTCATCGACAGTGCTCCCTTTAACTGAATGGCCCCTATTAAACAGTCCTCATTCCTGTATAGGTCTTGGGTTTGAGGAACTGATTCAGTTTAGCGAGGGGAGAACCCTAGCTTTTGTTACAAACTGTAAAAGGGATTAGGATAGGGGGAGCGATCGCACCCACTCCCGCAACGCCAATTCAGCCTCCACCTCATCCTGTCGAGCCATCGCCAAAAATTCGTACAGCTTGATTTTGGGTACCAGCGGAAATGTGGGACTCACGTCTACTTCCTGATATTCTCTGCTCTGACCTTCCCCGCCCTGCAACACATAAATTCGCCAGACTTCACCGTTGTATCGCCAAAATTCTGGTACTCCCATTGCGGCATAGAGTTGAAACTGATCGATATCGGTGTGGGTGATATCTACCTCTACCACTAAATCGGGGGGGGGATCATAATCCAAATCCACATCTCGACCTGCTACCAGAGGTTGATTCTGGATATAGTAAGCGTTATCCGGTTCAGCAGAGCGATCCAGCAACTCTCGATCCAGAGTGGTTGATCCCATTGTTTTTACCTTCATCCCTAGCTCTACCACCAGTATCCAAATGATTTTTTCAATGAACCGAGCTGAGAACTCATGAATTTCCAAGGGCATAGTAACTTCTAGGGTACCGCACAAGTAGGTAAAACGGAGGCGACCATTGGCCATCGGCAGGGCAGCGCGATCGCGACTCAATGCCTGTCGTAGGATCTGATAGCGCTGCCAGTTGAGGCCACCGAACACCATGCGCTGCTCCCCAATAGGTTGGGGAACAGGCTGAGCCACAAGGGGAGCAATGTTGACCATAAGGATATGGATGAGTTAGAACAATAGTATCCTATCGCAACTTGGAATGGGAGGATCAATCACTCTGGCCGTAATACTCCTTGTACCACGCTACAAACTTGCTGATCCCGACTTCTAATGGGGTATTGGGCGCGAAGCCCACCGCCTCACTTAACGCTTCCACATCGGCATAGGTCATGGGCACGTCACCGGGCTGCATTGGCAACATATTCTTCTGTGCTTTCTTGCCCATTGCTGTTTCAATCACTTCGATAAACTTCATCAACTCCACGGGCTGATTGTTGCCAATATTGTAAATTTGGTACCGAGCTTGACTGTTGATCGAGTCAGCCACATTCACAGATTTAGGTGGGTTGGGCATCAATCGAACAATTCCTTCCACAACATCATCAATGTAGGTAAAGTCTCGCTTCATTTTACCATTGTTGAAAACGTCAATGGGGCGATCGCCAGCGATCGCATCCACAAACTTGAAGTAGGCCATATCGGGTCGTCCCCAAGGACCGTAGACCGTGAAAAAACGCAAGCCTGAAATGGGAATTTGGTAGAGATGGCTGTAGGAATGAGCCATTAATTCATTCGCCTTCTTGGTAGCAGCGTAGAGCGAAACCGGATGATCGACACTGTCCGCCACTGTAAATGGCACTTTCGTATTGGCACCATACACTGAACTGGAGGAAGCAAAGATGAGGTGCTGCACAGGGTTATGGCGACATCCCTCCAAAATATTGAGAAATCCGGTCAAGTTGCTATCAGCATAAGCGTGGGGATTTTGTAGCGAATAGCGGACCCCAGCTTGGGCAGCAAGGTGAATCACATAATCAAATTTTTCTTGCTCAAATAGCTGTTGTATTCCTTGGCGATCGGCTAAGTCTAGTTGACGAAAGCAGAACTGGGGACATCCTTCCAGTTGGTGCAGTCGATCGTGTTTGAGTTGGACGCTATAGTAATCATTGAGATTGTCAATACCATAAACCTCGGTCCCTGTTTGCAATAATGCCTTGGCCACAAAAAAACCGACAAATCCTGCTACACCAGTTACTAGAACACTCAATGGTCAATCCCCGTTAATGCTTTAAATAGTCAAGAGCCAATATGATTTGATAGTCATAGACACTTCAGTTAAGACAGAGAGGCTTTTTTGGGGGGCACTTCACGTCCCTCGCAAAACCTTCTAACCAATGTGGCTGTGGCTACAGATACAGTTTTAGATATCTGTGGGTCAGTGTACCCAGAATCATCCCCACAATTGCGATCGCAGCACAATCTGCAAGATTGGTAGCGATACTGCGAGAATGGCGGGGTTTGTTAGACTAAGACTTATGAGTGTGCGCGTGTATGGAGTCGCTGTTGAGGCGCTGCTGCGTATCGTTGTTGTGACGCTCATCGGTCCACTTGCTGAGGATGTCTATACCTATGCCATCAAGTTCCTTGCTCATTTCCAAAGAATTACCCACCCTTGACTATGCTCCCGACCGCGATCGCTTTGGAGAAAGTTGGCGATCGCCCCTCTCCACCTTGCTGGGCATTGGACGGGCAGCGGGAGCCGACTTTGTAGAATTTTTCCTGGAACGTAGCAACTACATTAGTTGTCTGGCGGAAGACGATGCCATCACCAGCATTTCGCCGCGTTTGTCCACAGGAGCTGGAGTGCGGGTGTTTAAAGGCAACGGTGATTGCTATGTCAGCACCAATGACTTGTCTTTCACGGGTTTGAAAACAGCGTTGGAAAAGGCATTGTCCATTCTGGGTCTGACGATTCCCGGACCCACAGGTTTCATCCCAGAAATTAATCTGGAATTGTTGCGGGACTACGCTGAGGTGCGGGGAAAGGAAGACTGGTTAAGCAAATCCAGTTCCATGCAGGAAATGGGGGACATCCTCTTAGGCTCCACCAATGAATTAAACAAGAAGGCTAGTCATGTGCAATCCCGACGTGGAGCGTACTTCCGGGATTGGCAAGAGGTGTTGGTCGCAGCCAGCGATGGGGTATTTGCCCGTGATATTCGTCTGACTCAATCTGTAGGTTACAATCTCCTCTGTGCCGATGGTGAACACCGCTCTTCTATTGGCAAGCGCATCGGTAGCACTGGTGATCCCAACTTCCTCAGGGGCTGGAACTATGCTGAAACGGCAGATGAGGTCTCTGAATCCGCTGGTAAGATGCTCTATGCCGACTACGTGGAGTCGGGCACCTATCCCATCATTATGGCCAACCAGTTTGGCGGTGTGATCTTCCATGAAGCCTGTGGTCACTTGTTGGAAACCACTCAGATTGAGCGCAAGACCACTCCATTTATGGAGAAGAAGGGCGAAAAGATTGCCCACGAGAGCTTGACCGCTTGGGATGAAGGGCTGTCGTCCAATGAGTTTGGCACCATCGACATGGATGATGAGGGAATGCCAGCCCAGCGCACCTTGCTGATTGAAAATGGGATTTTGAAGAACTTCTTGAGCGATCGCGCTGGATCCATGCGAACAGGTCATCCTCGTACCGGGAGTGGTCGTCGTCAAAGTTACACCTTTGCTGCGGCCAGCCGGATGCGGAATACTTACATTGCCCCTGGTGATTATTCCTTGGATGACTTATTCGCCTCAGTGGATAAGGGCATTTATTGTAAGAAGATGGGCGGCGGTAGTGTTGGCCCCACTGGGGAATTTAACTTCAGTGTGGATGAAGCCTATTTGGTAGAAAGTGGCAAAATCACCAAGCCATTGAAGGGCGCGATTTTAATTGGAGAAGCCACGGAAATTATGAACAAAATTTCCATGTGTTCCAACGATTTGGGCTTGGCCGCAGGCTTCTGTGGCTCTGTTAGCGGTAGTGTGTACGTTACCGTCGGCCAGCCTCACCTGAAGGTGGATTCAATTACCGTTGGTGGTCGATAAGATCCAAGCATCATTGATTCAGATAAACTTGGTTGAATGCGATCGCTCTTCACAATTGATGGGGGGCGATCGCATTTTGTATGAGTGACTCACTTAGCATCGCCTGCCTCCAAGGCTTGATCACTCTTTCTTAAGGGTGTTCCCCCCAACCGTTGCTTATACTTCATAGTATCGACACAATTCAAGTTGCACTACGAACCGATGAAGTTATTAAAGCACAACCAAACGCAACGGAGCACCCTACCATGTCAACCAATATTCTGCCTGACGCAGTTACCCTAGCCATTGCTGATGATGG
The DNA here is from genome assembly GCA_051439365.1 of Leptolyngbyaceae cyanobacterium. Lineage (GTDB taxonomy): Bacteria > Cyanobacteriota > Cyanobacteriia > CAKZMO01 > CAKZMO01 > JAAHGY01. Next base: position 7,119 of record JBFRWC010000223.1, on the reverse strand, counting down.
CTTTGACAGTTATTTTGGCCTCACCATCCACGATACCGTTCTCTCCGGCATCTACAATGCATGGTGCGTGGATCGCGATACGTTTGTTCACCTCAACACTGACTACACTGCGGTCGTTTATTCCAGCTACGAACCCATCCCTGCGGGTCTGATTGAGCGTCCAGAAAATCTTGATCTGATTAATTGGATCATCAATCAGGACTCCGTGAGCCGCAACTATTCTGTCCTTGAGATCCAAGAGGCCATCTGGCACTTGGTCGAGTCAGACTATGTCACCACTGATCCGGGAAGCCTCGTCATTATTAGCGAGGCTGAAGCCAATGGGGAGGGTTTTGTTCCGGCTCCAGGTGAAGAGGTGGCGGTGATTTTTGCACCCCAGTTGGCAGGGGTAGAGATTGACCCAGCGATCGGGAGCGAGGCCCAGACCATCATCGCCACCACAACCGTTCCGGCTCCTGCGATTGCCGTAGAAAAACAGGTCTCTGTTGATGATGGCACCACTTGGTTGGACGCGGATACCCCCACGGGACCGTTTGCCTTAGATGATGGTAATAGTCCCCAGTTTAAGTTTTCGGTCACCAATACGGGGGAAACGGATCTCAACCATATTGCCCTCACCGATTCTGACTTCGATTTGAATGGTGCCGCACCCGGAACGAGTCTAACGGTGGACGCTTTAGCCCCTCAGGCTGTCTATGAGTACACATTCACTGAGGCCGAGTGGCAACCGGGGCAACATACCAATACCGCTACGGTCACCGTCGATTACACCTCTGACTTGACCCAGCAGACTCATACCCTCTCTGCCAGTGATGCAGCCCATTACTTTGGCGATATTCCGGTCCTGACCCTGGAGAAATTCACCAATGGTGCTGATGCCGATAGCCTGGAGACAGCAGCGATCGCCCCCGCAGGTGAAGCGGTCATTTGGCAATACTATCTCACCAACGATGGTAACAGTGGCTTGAGTGGCAGTGACCTCACCATCGTTGATGATCAAGAAGTTGTGATTACTTTGGACACAACCACGGATTGGGGGAACGATGGCGTGCTATCCCCTGGTGAAGAATGGACATACTGGGGAGAAGACATCGCCACTGATTTAACGTTCACCCTGGACTTTGACACGGACGCAGAGGGCAATATCCTGGGGTCTGGTGACACCATCGTCACCCAGTACCAGAGCATGGGCATCACCCTATCCACTCCCGGCCATCAGCACGGGGCCATGATTTTTGATACGGCCCAAGTCACAGGACAAGATCGTGATTTACGTGACCCCAATTTGTCGTCAGGTGAAAATTTATTAGGAAATGTGTTGATTCTGTCAGAAGACGGAGATGCAGATGATGCTGATGACAATGCCGGGGGCGGTACCTTCCGCTTTGACTTTGACGATCTGATTGGGATCAGTGGGGTGAATCTGCTGGATATCGATCGGTCTGAAACCGTTACAATTCAGACTTTTGATGCAGCAGGAACATTGCTAGAGACCTGGACTCTTGATGGAGCCGGAAATAATGAGGTGCAGACTGCTGACATCAGCACAGGCTTGATTGCGGCCCTCGAAGTTGAACTATCGGGTAGTGGTGCCATTACGGGATTAGAGGGCGATCGCTTCTACGTTAACACGGCCACCGCGACTCTTGCCGGATTCCCCGATGCCACGGTATCAGACAGGAGCCACTATATTAACCGAGCGGACAGTAGCGTTTTAGGGTAGTGCCGCAGACTCCGACATGATCCTTTGTGAAGACCACCGTATCCGTAGAATCACAGGTTATCAGGACTGCCAGTCTGGTCTGGAGAGGGTGCCTTCGCAATGTGACATTTGTAGCAAAATATGAAGTAAAGTATCAGGAAATAGTCGCAAACTATAAAGTCGAGTATCAGAAATTATACTGATAGTCTGATGAAGTCGAGGTAAAGCTGCCAGGAATTCTTAACAGGGCTGGCCCCTTGAATTCCGGAAATTTACGGGGCAGTTGATCACCCCAATCGACCCTGGATTCCCGCTTTCCTCGGTCTTGGGTGGAGGCGATCGCACCCTCAATTCCCTGGGATCGTTGAGCAATGGTTGAGATAGCATCGGGACGGCGTGGTTGGGACAGCATTGGGGCCATTTCTTTGGGGGAATGGCCCTCTAAGCATGTCACCCTGCAAGCATGTGGCCCTGCGAGAGGGTGCCCCTTTGTGAGGACTGCTTTATAAAGGTTCTTCCCTTCAGACCCGTGAGCCCCTAGGGGGTTTTCCCATTGGGGGCGCGTCCCTCTGGGGCTATGTCCCCCCTCACGTCTAGGGTTAGCAACGCTGTTCGCCAATCGGATGAATTAGGTTAAAGCAAGGTTCATTTTACAGTATGCTGACGAATGGCCTCACTAATGTCATCGATCGACGTAACGTATATCGATGACATCGATGTAACGTCCATCGATGTCACAGAGAATTGTTCGTAGGGATTAGATCAAAATTATGCTGGACTTAAACGGAAAAACTGCCCTAGTCACGGGAATTGCCAACAACCGCTCGATTGCCTGGGGCATTGCCCAACAATTGCATAAAGCTGGGGCTGAACTCTGTATCACTTACTTACCAGACGACAAGGGACGGAATGAAAAGAAGGTGGGGGACTTGGTTGAACCCTTGCAGCCCAGCCTGTTTCTACCCTGCAACGTTCAAAATGATGAACAGGTGACTGCAATGTTTGGCGCAATTAAAGACAAGTGGGGCAAGCTGGATATTCTGATTCATTGCTTAGCCTTTGCGAATAAAGATGACTTGAGTGGCGACTTTAGTGATACCTCGCGGAGTGGATTTTCCCTAGCTTTAGACATTAGTTCCTATTCTCTCGTACAACTGAGTGGTGGTGCGAAGGCATTGATGACGGATGGGGGGAGTATTATCACTCTGACCTATTTGGGTGGGGAGCGGGTCATTCCCAATTACAACGTCATGGGGATTGCTAAAGCCGCACTGGAAATGAATGTGCGCTATTTGGCGGCAGAATTGGGACCGAATAATATTCGAGTCAATGGCATTTCCGCTGGTCCCATTCGCACCCTCGCCTCCTCAGCCGTTGGCGGTATCCTCGATATGATCCATCATGTGGAAAAGAATGCTCCCTTGCGGCGCACGGTAACCCAGACGGAGGTGGGCAATACAGCAGCATTCTTGGCCAGTGATTTGTCTAGCGGGGTGACGGGGCAAATTCTCTATGTCGATTCAGGCTACGCCATTATGGGTATGTAGACCCGTGATCCAGTGGGTGCGAATTGAAGGAGAGTAGGAGAGCAAATAATAGGGGTGAGATGATAGGGGTGAGATAACATGGGTGAGATAACATGGGTGAGATAACATGGGGCCAGCGGCTGGCAACCGTGAGCCGCACGACGAAGGAAACAGATGTGGCGGTATCGATTAATTTGGATGGTCAGGGCCAGTGTGAGTCCAACACGGGTATTCCATTTTTGGATCATATGGTGCATCAAATTGCCTCCCACGGGTTGATGGATTTGGATGTCCGTTGTCAAGGGGACATTGAAATTGATGACCACCACTCCAATGAGGACGTGGGTATCACCTTGGGGCAGGCGATCGCCAAAGCACTGGGCGATCGCAAAGGGATTGTCCGCTTTGGTCACTTTTTAGCGCCTTTGGATGAAGCCTTGGTACAGGTAACGCTGGATTTTTCCGGTCGTCCCCATCTGAGCTATGGGCTGGATATTCCCACCCAGCGGGTCGGTACTTACGACACCCAACTTGTGCGAGAGTTTTTCGTGGCAGTGGTGAACCATGCCCAACTCACCCTCCACATCCGTCAACTGGATGGAATCAACTCGCACCACATCATCGAGGCGACCTTCAAAGCCTTTGCACGAGCGATGCGAATGGCAGTGGAAATTGATCCTCGTCGGGCCGGGACGATTCCCAGTTCTAAGGGCGTGTTGTAAGGGGTTTGTCCGAAAACACGGCCTCAAAATACTTGCATCAGGCAGTCAGCGATGCGCTGTGCGGCTCCAGGTCTTCCCATGCGATGAATACCATTCTGATAAATTTGGTGGCGGCGCTCTGGCTCAGCTAGCAGGTGAGCGATCGCTTCTCCCACCGCATCCGCATCCGGCACCATGACGACCGATGGCCCTAACAAGCGCGTTTGGGCTTCGGCAAAGGCAGGGGTAAACTGGGGGCCACTGCCGGGAATCGTAATCGCAGGTTTGCCTAAGCCTACCAATTGTTCCGTCGCGGTACCGGCTAGGGCGATCGCCATCTCCGCCTGATGGAGACAGTCACCAAACGCGGATTGGGTCAGCACTAAGAGATCTCTAGTGTCTAGATTCCCCGTTTCTTGAACCCCGGTGCCTTCAAGAAACGGGCGTTCTGAGCGTCCACGATAGCAAACCTGACCGTAGACAGATATCTGATCAGCGATCGACCCACCCCCGTTCTTGACCCACTGCCACTGTTTTTCTGGGAGTAGTTCTAGAAATGGTCTTAAGTTCAAACTGGGGGCGATCGCCGCTAGAAATACTAGGGGGCGATCGCCCACGGTTCGCTGGACAGAGGCGATTGCCCTCAAAATCAACTGCCAGTTGTGATGGACTTCTGGGGCACGGGAACCGGGCAGTAATAAAATCTTCAGGGGTTCAGCACCACTGCTGACCTTAAATGGCGGCATGATGAGCCGATCCGTGGGATCAAGTCCATCCATCATCGGATTTCCTAAGTCGTAAGCAGGAATGGGCCAGCGTCTTAAAGTCTCGGTGGTGAGGCGATCGCGGGGAATCACGGCCTTGCAGCGAGGCCGACTCATCAACCACCGCTCCCACGGCAGATAAACTGACCCAGACCAATTTTCTAGGTGATCAAACCAGGACAATCGGGGCACCAAGCCTTGTTCATCCCGCAAATAGTACTCGGACTTGGCCGTGCCAACAAAGGCATAATCTACCCCACTCAACCAGGCAAACAGGAGCGGCACAATATCCCCTACAGCCAAAATACGACCACCGCTGCGACCCCACTGTCGCACTGTTTTCAGTTGATCCAGCGTCAGTTGCAACAACCCTCCCTGGACATCACGGGCCAACTGCTTGCCATCCATGTAGATAAAACCGCCGGATGGCATGGCTTTCACTGGGCCAATCACAGGAATACCCACCCGCAGATAGGCTCCCCCTTCTCCCACGAGGGGTAAGGCAGCGATATCGGGGGGATGATTGAGAGATTTCAGAGCCATGAGGATACGGAGGGCGATCGCATCTTCCCCATGCCCATTACTAAGACAAAGTAATTTCACAGATTGTTGCGCCAAAATACAGTGAATAAGAACCCCGAATTCTTAAAGAATCCGGGGTTCTGAGAATCCGGGGTCCTGGGATCTAACTCATGCCTGAAATCACCGCAGCCATGTCAAAATCTTTCTCCGTCAGTCCACCATCATCATGGGTGGTGAGCGTAATTGTCACCTTGTTGTAGGAAATCTCAATGTCGGGATGGTGGCCTGCTGCCTCGGCAGGTTCCACCAAACGATTCACAAAGTTAATCGCTTCTACAAAGTCCTTGAACTGCCGCCGACACTGAATCGCATTGCCATTTTGCTCCCAAACGGGAAGCTGCTGTAGTTTGGCTTGAATCTCAGTTTCACTTAATCGTTGAGCCATAATCATCACTCCTTTGTTCAGGCAGACAAGTCCGCACCAGTCTTCACTATTGTGCCTTGTTCCGAGGGCGATCGCTTCAAAAATTCAAAGGCGATCGCTCTTTCTCCCTCGCAACTTGCCCCCCTCACGGCTTGGGCTGATATCGTCGCAATCCCTCCACCCCCCATTTTCCCGATATAAACAGGCAGTTTTCCTGATTCAGGTTTTGAGCCTCATCAATGGTGATAATATCAGCATTGCGGGGATTCGCCATCAGATCAAACTGTTCTACGGTGAGGTGCAAAAACCGCATCACAAAAACCCGCAATGCTAGCCCATGCGTGACAATTAGCGCTTGTCGGGACGGGATCTCCCGGACACTGCGGACAAAGCTTTCGAGAAAGCCAGAAACGCGATCGTAGCAATCTGCTGGACTTTCCCCCCCTTGGTAACGATAGTAAAAATGACCATAGGTCTCAATCAGACAATATTGTCCCTGGACATCAAAATAGCCATGTTCAACTTCCCGCAGCCGGGGATCTTCTCGCACAGCCACTTGGGCGGGGTCTAAGTTTGCGCCCTCCAACACAGCCGTTAAGGTTTGCCGCGTTCTCAAAAAGGGAGAGGTATAAATCAAAGCATTTTGCAGATAATCAGCCCCTAGTCTTTCACCCGCTGTTCGGGCTTGGGCAATCCCTTTCTCGGTTAGGGGAATCTGATGGTCTGCTAAGTCGGTTCCCCCCACATTGGCCACGGATTCCCCATGTCGGAGGAGCTTGATCGTCATGGTGGTCATTTCGTCCTTGGCTAGATATCTTTGGCTAGCGACTACAACATCAACTATTTTAGAGCTGGCAGAAACCTTTGGCTAATACAGACCTTTGGCTAATAGGAACGGGGGCGGGCGAATAGTTCCACCGCATCTCGACCGTCGGTCGCTTGAAAGCACACCTTGACTTTTTCCCCGGTGGCCGTTGGCAGATTTTTGCCAATATAATCCGGGTGAATCGGTAAATCTCGATGGCCGCGATCGACTAGCACAGCAAGACGAATCACTTTGGGGCGACCATAATCGTTGACCGCATTGAGGGCCGCTCGAATCGTGCGACCGCTGTAAATTACGTCGTCTACCAACACGACAACCCGATCGGACAAGTCGAAGGGAATCTTGGTTTTGGCAGGCGTACGCAGTTTGATTTGATCGAGGTCGTCTCGGTAAAAGGTGATGTCTAGTGCGCCGAGGGCCACAGGGACATGTTCCAAGACTTCAATTTGTTTGGCTAATAGTTCTGCTAGGGGAACACCACGGGTGTGGATTCCCAGCAACACTAACTGGGAGAGATCACCCGCTTGTTCCACAATTTCGGAGGCCAGTCGGTTGATGGTACGGCGAATTTCATCGGCGGAGAGGATTTCAATGGTTTCGGCAGGCATGGTTTGGTGGGTGGTAAGTGGGGAATAGGGAGTGGGGGAGTAGGGG
>JBFRWC010000222.1:0-6580 GCA_051439365.1 Leptolyngbyaceae cyanobacterium | reverse complement strand
TTTCAGGGCTATCTTGACCAGGAAGGGTCAGTCCAGGAACAACCTCTAAGTAGTAATCCTTCTTGCCCTCTAAAGTCCACTGAATTGCTTCAGCCCCATTGCCTGAGGACTCAGAAACTGCAATCCGTGAGGCGCCTTCGTACAATAATAAATCCAGGTCACCTGTGAGGCCCCCCATTTGTAGGGTGACGCTAGCGGTGCTGTCCAAGTTGATCCGATAGTAATCCTTCTGGTCAGTGCTAGTAATTTCAAAAGGTTTAGCCCCGGAAGGCAAGCCAGTCAAGTCACTCGTGTTTAGCGCTCGGAAATCTTCAACCGGAAGAGTAAGTCCCAAAGCTGTCTCAAATGACTCGTTGTTGTCGTTCGGAATAACGATGGTGCCACCATCTGAACCACCTGTGTTGCCTCCGTTTGAGCCACCTGGATCAGTTACAGGGTTGGTGACCGGATCAGTTACGGGGTCGGTGACCGGATCAGCCACGGGGTCAGTGACCGGATCAGCCACGGGGTCGGTGACCGGATCAGTTACGGGGTCAGTGACCGGATCAGTTACGGGGTCAGTGACCGGATCAGTTACGGGGTCAGTGACCGGATCGGGAACCGGATCAGGAATGGGGTCAGGAACCGGATCTGATCCGAGTTCAGAGGCTGAGAGATCGAGCGTGTAATTCACTCTTTTCTTTTTGCTCGACTTCTTAGTGGTGCGGAGGTGAACGTAGTACTCTCCTGCCTCCAGATTCGCCATGATTTGCTCGTCATTCTTCTTCCCTCTATTAGAAGTGGCGATCTGGGTGAAACTGTTATTAAAGTCCTTCTTATATTCTCTCTGGGGCTTGAGTCTTTTCTTTAATAGGTTCCTGAACAGGTCCCCGAATTTAACTCTGGCAATTTTTCTGAAGGATTTGTTCGGAACGTCCTCTTTCTTCCCGTATAGTGTAATGTTAACGTCGTCGCTCAAGTTAGTCAGGTCTAGTTGAACGTTACTGCTCTTGCCGAGTGAGAAGGTATATAGGTCCGTCAAATCCCGACTGCCGACCCTATTTGTGGTGGTAAAGTCGGACAGTGACGTGATCTTCTGAGCCTTGCGGAACGATTCGTTTGCCATTGAGCCTAGTTCCTCATGTTGAGTGTGGGTAGGTGCATAGCCCCATAGTGCCTTTTTTGGTTTTGAAACAACTCGTTGCTTTTGTGGATCTTTGCTAGCTCTAGCAAGGAATATTTCCGTGAGAATACGGAACTCATCGGGATGAAAACTAAACGTTTCTCATCTAAAATTTAGGTTTGATTCATCTGTTAGACACGTTAGTATGCTTGTCTAAAGACAAAATTTATGTCTGGGTTATCGGTCAATCAGCGCTTCAGGCGATTAACTGACTGCCCTGTTTGCGGGGACGAGGCTGCTAATTTTTCTGTCAACGGATGATTTTTGGTTTTTTGAAGTTCTGATGAAGATGGGGATATCTTTGAGAGAGGACGATAAAGTGTAGAGGAACGCTGTGCGTAGTGTCTACAGGTTGATGTGTGGTGCTGATGGGATAGGGGGCGATCGCCCATTTCCTGCCTCCATCGACTTGTCCTCATATCTAGGCTGAGTTTAATCTGACCGTTATTGGCCCTCAAGTAAGGAGTCTCCTGATGATTCGTAGACCGACGATCGCCCTTGGAATCATATTGGGTATGGCTGGGCTAGTAGGCAACGCACCACCTGTGCAAGCAGATATCCCCCTTACCCATGCTGAGATCCAGCGGCTCCAGAACCAAGTCGAGTTGATTCCAGATGGCTCATCCCCCCAACCTGCTCAACTTGAGGATCAGTTGGTTCCAGGTGATGCCTTAACCACGAATCAGCAAGCTCTGGCTGAACTCGAATTCAATGATGGGACACTGGCTCGACTCGGAGAACTAGCCCTGTTTTACTTTCAACCGGAGAGTCGGACCCTGGACCTGGAAAGTGGTACGGTCCTACTTTTAATTCCCCCGGAGCAGGGAACGAGTCAATTACGCACCCCCAATGCAACAGCGGGGATTCGGGGGTCAGGGCTGTTTGGGCGCTTTATTCCTGGAAAAACACCAGATGAGTCGGTCACACTCATTGGCGCTCTGACCACAAGTGGGATTGAGGTAGCTACCCGTGCGCCTGGGGCAGAGGATCTAGACGACGGGCAGCCTGAGATGGGGGCAGAGGAAGCATCAGATTCGGTTGAGCTGGAAGCGGGACATATTGCGGTGATTGTAGGCGATCGCCCCCCTCAAGTGTTTACCTTTGATTTGGACATCTTTTATCGGACCAGCACCTTAGTTCAAGGACTCGCCTTAGCTGGAAATGATGGTGAAACGACTTCCATTTGGCCACCACAACCAGACTCCCTGGGCAGTGGTGGCGATCGCACCGGGAATGATCCCATTGAATTGGTGCGACAAGAAACCCAGGATGGCTTAGTCGCTCAGGCCGGAACCCTAAATCAGCCCTACGTCGATAACCCCTTTTTTGTTTATCGCCCTTGGACGCTTGAGTCTACTTCAGCATTCTCTGGTCAAGTGTCTACTTTAGACAGCCCTACGGGCGCAGATGCCGCCTATGGTGACACGCTCGATGACGTTCTAGAAGCAGCGGATATCCTAACTCCTGAGGATATTATCAATCTTGATTCTGTGGTCCCTGACCCAGTGGATATCGTCCCTGAGGTCATAGAAGTGTTGGTTCCTGAGCCTCCAGTGGAACCTCCCATGATGCTAGACCCGGTGGCAGAGCCGATTAATGACCCATTTTTGCCGATCGCCCCATTGCCTGATATTCCTACTCCTCCGGTGGTTGACGATCTGCCCATTGACCTCATTGATACCCCAGGGATGGATGCTCCCATTCTTGAGCCAGATATTGACCTACCAGATTTTGAGGCTCCCGGTGAAGAGGTTGAGACCCCGGACCCCATTGAGGAAGTTGAGATACCGGACCCCGTTGAAGAGGTTGGAACCCCGGACCCCGTTGAGGAAGTTGAGACCCCCGATCCCGTTGAGGAGATTGGAACCCCGAACCCCATTGAAGAAGTTGAGACCCCGGACCCCGTTGAAGAGGTTGAGACCCCGGACCCCGTTGAAGAGGTTGAAACCCCCGACCCCGTTGAGGAGATTGGAGACCCACCGACCAATCCTGAGGAGCCCCCGGAAGAACTGGATAATCCTTTTGACAGGGATGACGATGGGCCGCCAGATAATGGTGTAGACGATGGCGAGATGCTAGGTCCAATTTTGACAGAACCTGATCAGCAGCTTTAAACCTGATAAGCTGGTTGCCATTTAATTTGCGTGGCTGAACCCCGCCAACGGCGGGGTTCAGCCACCAAAATACGCAAACTAAAATCGTTTTAGCTTATCACTATCTATCTGTTCTGTGTGGGCATCAGTATGGGTTGGTGGTTGGACCAAACACGGAAGACAGCCAACAGGAGGTAGCCGGATCAAGGCAATTGGGAATTTCATTGATGGCCCAGCCCATTGCGACGCCCCCCAGGGAAATCACAGTTAGCACCAGTAGGGCATAGATTCGCTTGATGGCATAGCGTTGTAAATCAAGTCGGGCTAGGGTTTCGGAGGCCAGTAGGGCGAGAACGTAGCCAAATAAACTGAACCAGGCAAAGGCAAAGGTGAGAGCCATTGCCCCAACCATCACCAACGTGAAGTAGCCGATGTCGGATTTGAGCCAACTATCAATCCAGCGTCGGAACTCATCCATCAGCGTCGTGAGCATCAGGGCTTCGGCGATCGCTGTTCCAATAGCGATCGCCCACACTACCCAGGCTGGTACGACCAAGCCCCACGGTCGCCAGTCTTGGAGGGAGTGGTGGAGAAACCAGCTAAAACTGCTGTAGGAGGCGAATAATAAGCTAAACGAGAGCCAAAGTTGTTTAACCACAAGCCAAATTCCCCACGTTCCACGTTCCTCCATCCCCCCTAATTTTAGGATGATGGACGGGTTTGCCAAGTAAGCTTACACACAACTACAAGCAGATGGCTCACAAAATTCTCTTTGATCAAAATCGATATTTTGCAGAGCGCGATCGCTGTTTTAATCCCTTCACTTCCTCACAAGTCAGCTCTCGCCACCCTCCTGGGACTAAGCCCTCAAGCGTCAATTCCCCAATGGCCGCCCGCACCAGGCGCAGGGTTGGAAATCCGATGGCAGCGGTCATCCGCCGTACTTGGCGGTTGCGCCCCTCGGTGAGGATTAGTTCTATCCAGGCAGTGGGCACAGTTTTACGGTATCGGATCGGCGGATTTCGGGGAGGCAGATCGGGGGCTGGGGGGAGGAGGGTGGCGATCGCAGGCCGAGTACGCTGCTGTTTAATCACCACCCCACGGCGCAGGGGTTCCAAGTCTGCCTCTGTGGGGATGCGTTCTACCTGTGCCCAATAGGTTTTGGGGTGATGGAACTTGGGATCAGTCAGACGATGCTGCAATCCTCCATCATTGCTTAGCAATAACACCCCTTCGCTGTCCCGATCTAACCGTCCCACGGGGTAAACACCGGGGACGGGAATAAAGTCCTTCAAAGTGCGCCGTTGGACCTGAGTAGAAGTTGTCAATGCTCCCGTTTTAGCCTGATGAGCTTGCCCTTCCGCGTCTGTAAACTGGGTGAGTACGTCATAAGGTTTGTAAAACAGTAAGTAGCGCATCTTATGTCTAATTTTTTTCATGCTTTCTGACGGATTTATAAATTAAGCCAGAAAGAATTTAACGGGATGCTGGGGTGCTTTGCACCCCAGCATCCTAGCTTAAAATATAAGCCCAAAACTCAAACAAAAGCATCCTGATCGTATCACAATTAAGACGCTTTTTTCATTCATTGGTTTGTGATGCTAACTTAGCGGTATGAACGCTGCAAACTGTTCCAAAAGAGAACATTGAAAAGGGGAGTTCTTTTTAATTCCCCTTGCCATAGGTTAGCCAATATTGACTTTGATGACTTTGTTTCTCTCTTCACCGGCCTTCAGTAGGGTCAGGGTCAAAATCCCGTCTTTGTAATCTGCTGCAACTCGCTGGTGGTCGATGCGATCGGGTAATGGGATGACCCGCTGGAACGAGCCATAGCGAAACTCACTTTGGTGGGCGCTGTCCAAGCTACAATGCAAGCAACCACATTGGAATGGGGCAAAATGGAACTACTATCGTCTTGATGAACCCGCTAAATGATGCTGCCGACCCTCACTGCTACAAAAATAGACGTATCCCCTGGAGGAGAAGTCATCCTGCGATCGCAAACCTGGGATGACTATGAATCTCTCCTGAAAACGCGACGACAGCAACCCGCCCTCAAAATTTCCTACAATGCCTCAACCCAAGAAATTCGGATTATGTCACCACTGCCCAAACATGCAAACCGCTCAGCAGTGTTGGCAGATTTGGTCAAAGTGCTACTTCGGGTGTCCAATTCAGATTGGCAAGATTTTGACCCCCTCACGCTCAAGAAAATGCAGCAGCGAGGGTTAGAACCCGATCATTGTTTTTATATTGCCAACTATCAGAAAATATTAGGAAAAGAGCGCATTGATTTGGCAGTCGATCCCCCGCCGGATTTAGCGATCGAAGTCGATGTGACCTCATTTTCCTCAGTGGGCGATTATGAAGCGATCGCCATCCCGGAATTATGGATCTATCGCTATCAGAGCCTGAAAATTTACTGTTTTACTAGTGGTCAGTATCTTGATGTGGATGGGAGTGCCATTTTTCCGCAGTTGCCCCTCAAACAGATGATTCCGCTCTATGTGGAACGGGCCTGGACCCAAGGGGCAAGTGTAGCCTTGAGGGAATTTGAACAAGAGTTGCGATCGCAACAATGATGACTGGAAACTCAACAAACTAGCCGCCGTACCGTTCCTGTGCCCAGGGTTCACCCCGACGATGATAACCATTCTTCTCCCAAAACCCTAGCTCTTCGTGGTCTAAAAACTCAATCCCGTTCATCCACTTGGCACTCTTCCAAGCGTAGAGATGGGGGACGACTAGTCGCATGGGGCCACCATGATCAGGGGGCAAGGGTTCCCCTGATAGGGTGTGCGCTAGAAAGTTTTCTTCCCGCGCAAAATCCTCTAGGGTCAGGTTGGTAGTGTAATCGCCATAGCAATGAATTAACACATGGCTCGCCTCTGCTCCCACTTCAATCTGCGGCATCAGATCCGTAATCTTGATCCCAGTCCAGGAGACATCTAACTTCGACCAACGGGTGACGCAATGGAAATCTGCGGTGAACTGGCTCTGGGGAAGGGCAAAAATATCATCCCACGTAAAGGTTTTGGCGACAGCCAATCCCCACACGCTTAACTGCCAATTTTCAGTTTGAATTTGAGGCGTTTCGCTGCAACTCAATACCGGAAATCGCTTGGCTAAATGCTGTCCCGGTGGAACGCGATCGCCCATCTCTGGAGCGGGCTTTTCAAAAAAAGTACCAGCCATGTTTAGTTAGATTGAGAGTCTTTGGTTTACATCTTTACTTACGAGCAACTTAGAGTCTTGTAAGATAAGCTAAAAATATATTTAGTTTGCGTATTTTGGTAGCTGAACCCCGCCAGCGGTGGGGTTCAGC